>NZ_JBMMKT010000001.1:0-494858 GCF_057626615.1 Marinomonas sp. HM11-D
GCTGGTGCTGCCGTGTCCACTGTTACGCTCAACGCAGACGATGCCGTGGAGATATTGCCCGCGGCATCGGTCGCTTTGGCGGTCAGCGTATGAGTGCCATCCGCTAAGGTCGATGTGGTGATTGACCAGCTGCCACTACCATCGGCGGTCGTGCTGCCCAGAACCGTAGTGCCATCGGTATCGTACAGTGTGACACTGCTGTTGGCTTCCGCGGTGCCACTGATCGAAGGTGTGGTACTGCTAGTGAGGTTGTCAGAAGACGACTCTCCTGAGTCATTAGCAGAGGCCAAATCTAACGTCAGTGGGGCCGCTGGTGCTGCCGTGTCCACTGTCACGCTCAACGCAGACGAGGCTGTTGAGATATTGCCCGCGGCATCGGTCGTTTTGGCGGTCAACGTATGATCGCCATCCGCTAAGGTTGATGCGGTGATTGACCAGTTGCCTTGAGCATCGGCGGTCGTGCTGCCCAGAACCGTCGTGCCATCGGTATCGTACAGGGTCACAGTCGCATTGGCTTCTGCGGTGCCAGTTAAGGTTGGCGTATCGTCTTTGGTTAGATCATCCGTACTGGAGAAACCGTAGTCGGAGCTTTCCTTTAGGTCTAGAGTAGACGGAGCATCAGGGGATTGGCTATCAACTGTGGCATTATTTGTGCCATTAGTTGTAGTTGGGTTGCTAGCATTGTCGGTAGCCGTTACAGAAACATTGGCTGTGGTTGAGCTAATGCTACCTGCAACAATTGTGTAGGTTGCGGTCCAAGATCCGCTGCTATTACTAGCGGCTACGGCACTGCTACCGCCAAAGTCAGAGAAATCAACCGTGACAGAGGAAATTGTGTCACTGTTATTGTCGCCACTCGCAGTATTATCCCAAGTCGCAGTGACCGTATCGCCGATTTTAAAGGCTCCATTTGTACCTGTACCACCAGAGATACTGATGTGGTTTGCACTGACCGTCGGCGCGATGTCATCACTCACTGTAATCGTGAAGACTTCTTCATAAGTCTCACTGCCATCGTTGGTTTGCACACGTACGCTATAGCTGCCTTCGTTTAGTGTGCTGGCATCTTTTGCTTGTAGTGAGCTGCCACTGATACTGAAGGATGCGTTGTCTGTATCGCCTGTACCCGCTACGAGAGTGTAAGTGAAGCTACTGGAGTCCACATCGGTCGAGGACAGGGGACCAATCACCGCATTGGTGCCAGCGCTTTGGGCGACAGTCGTGCCGGATAAGCTAATATCGCTTGGCGCATCATTTACAGCGCTAAGGCTAACAACCGAAGCATTAGAAAGCGTCGCTGTTGCTACGCCGTTATTAGCTGTGCCGCCATTATCTGTTAGCGTGGTTAACGTGATAGTGCGGTTATTGGTATCGCTCGGATTCTCAGAGGTATTTTTGTACTTCAGTCCATCAATATAGCTTTGCCAATTAGTGCTAGAGTCCGTTTTGGTCAGTGTTACAGTGGCTGTGTTATTGCTCACTACAACCGAGTAGCCAACCGTGTTGGCAGACGTGGTTCCTGTATTAGCATCCGTCAGAGCGATAGTGTTACCATCGACCAGCAGTGATTCATCACTCCCATCTGTAACGTTGCTTACCGTTAACGTCATACCGGTAATATTTTGGCCGGATTCAATGGTATTGATAGCGGTACTGCTAAATAACGCTACTGCGCTACCGCCTTCGGTAAAGGTTGGCGTAGCAGTCGTGGTGGTTAAAGTAGGCGTATCATTTGTCGCTGAAATGGTCAGTGTGCCGGTTAAGGTATCGGTTAATGCACCGATGTCGGTGTCGGCATTGGCTTTATCATTAAAGGTTGCAGTAACCGTTCTATTGCCGGCGGTCGGATTGTCATTGCCATACATTACATAAGCAATCACCTCCATGACTGCTTCGATATCTGATTGACTCGCCGAGGTGTTAAATGTGATGGCAAGGTCAGTCATCCAGCCGCCACTAACGCTACCGATAGCCTCTCCTGAGACGCTGATGACTGCGGTATTCGGATCGTAAGTAACACTTCCGAGTGCAACTGGGAGTGAAATCAAATCACCTGTTTGATAGGAATTCAGTCCGACGGTTAATGTAGCGCCATTAAAATCTGTACTGGTATCACCATCTGTCAACGTTGGGTTATTAAAGAGGTAGACGGTGTCACCACTATAAATATTTGCCCCTGTTTGGGTGTTTTCAGTCCAAGTAGCATTGATAGTTCCGCCTAGCACTGGTGCGTCGTTTTGCGGTGTGATGGTGATATTAAAGGTTTGTCCAGTCAGCACTGCTATACTGTCTTCTCCTCCGTCCGCAAGACTAAAGCCAAAACTATCCAAAGTGGTTTCGCTGCCATCGTGCAGATATTTAACCTTGTTATCATTGATATCTTGCTGAGTGAAGGTGTCATCTTGTGCTAGCGCCTCGCCAGTATCAACTTCACCATCACTGTCAGCATCTAAGAATAGTTGGCCATAGCTAGGTGCGGTGGTAACTGTATAAGTGAGGCCAGCTCCTTCATCATCAGGATCGCCTTCATTTAATGCGGTATTGGCAATGGTCACCACCGCGCCTTCATTGACGGTGATACCGCCATTGGTCGCCACGGTTGGAGCATCGTTCACAGCCGTAATGTCAAGGTTAATCACAGGGTTACTGGCTAAACTGCCGCCGTTACCATCGCTCGCACTAATCGTGATGGTTGCCGCATCCTCACCATTAACGTTTGCTGCACCGGTATATTGGATATTGGTGGCCGTATTAAGGTAAGTATTAATATCTCCTGCCTTACCGACAAGGGTGATGACAGTGTTGCTTACCAAGGTTGCTGTGACGCCAGAGCCAGTCGTAGTACCATCAGCTGGCGTAGAGAAGGTGCCTGCAGACGCGGTTAGGGTAACTGTTAAGGTATCATTGTTGGTATCGGCAAAGGTAATGGCTGATAAATCAATATTGCTAGCCGTGTCTTCGGTAACCGCGATATCTGAAGGTGTACCAGAGACTTCGGGGGCCGCGTTTGCAAACACTAAATTGTCATAAACAAAGTTATCAACCGCAATATAGTTCTGTGTGCCTGATGTGACGAATTCAACCGTATCAATGTCGGTTGTCGCGAAGCCGGTTCCAGTCAGATCAATACGCTGCCAAGCTCCGCCTGTGGCAATTGGACTTTGACCATAATCGAAAGACGTAACCGTTGCCGTTACTACCTGTTGACCATTTAATTTACCGATCACGGTGATGGATTGACCTGCAGCTAAGACATGCTTGCCATCATCATTTGACGGCCAAACATCAAACATTAAGGCTTTAAATGTATAGCCCGAGGGCGCGGCAATACCGCCGATATTGGAGCTGCTCGCTGCCGAGCCAGTATTGTCAAAGTAGACGTTTGAGTTCCCAGTCTGTCCGGCTAAGTTAGAGCCATAATTGTCAAACTTCTGTGCCTTCATTGAGCCTGTTAGGCTGAAGGTCTGGCTTGATGAGGTGAAGCTCGTGGCGTTATGTGCGCTATCTTCAAAACGATAAGTAGCACCCGTACCATCATTTGTCAGATTGACCGTCACGGTTGCTGTGCTTGTATTATTGCTACTGCCACCGTCGTTCGCTTGAACCGTTAGTGAATAGCTGGTGGTGCCACTTTCGTAATCCAGATCACCAGTATCATTAACCCTAATCACACCAGTTGTCGAATTGATAGCAAAGGGTAAATTGCCATCTTTATCGGCGTCAGTATTACCTGCAGTAATCGAATAAGTGAGTCCCGTGTCAGTGCTGCCACTGTCGCCATTATTTGCGTCGACATCGAATACTGTTGCGTTATTGGCAATGTTCTCACTAATAGACACTGACTCAGAGGAATCGGAAAGGCTACCTTCAAAGACTGGTGGATTATTGGCAGGCGCTGCGGTAGTAATATCTAATTTAGTGTAGGAGCTTTGTAAATTAGGTGTTGTTTCATCATCTTCTGCCACCACATAAATATCGTATTCGGTATTACTGCTTAAACCACTGATATTGAAAGTGTGGGAAAAACTGCCGGAGGAAACAGATTGAGAGCCTGAGGCTACAACTGTCGCACTCCGTCCACCGCCCATATCGTAGTCCACTCCCGCTTTAATTTGCTCTGGAGAGGGAGCAAAGGCATTATTGGCGACAACGATATAGTAAAGCGTACCAGCTTCATCGATATCAGTGGTTAAATCCAGCGTCGTAGTGGAAATATTTGAGGTGGATGGTGTGCTATCAAAAGTTGGAGGTGTAATGTCAGACGACGAAACTGCTGCAGAAAAGTCCAGATTATCAACAACTAAGAAACTGTAGTTGTTGGTATCGGAGTTGGTAAAGCGGATCTCGTCAATATCTTGCCAATCACTACCAAAGGTAAGTGAGCCTCCTCGTTCAATTCCACTATACCCAGCGTCTTTTTTTAAATATGAGATTGAACCAGATGAGTCACTCGATGAAAAGTCAACATTCTCACTTACAATAAGTTGCCCATCTTTATAACCGGATACAGTATAGGATGTAGCCGCTGGTTGAGGCGTATGGATACCCGCATCGGCTTCCATTGAAACAAGTTTAAACTCTTCCCCTGCCACCGATTTTATTCTGAAATCTGCCGCACCTGGCGACATTACGCCAAGAACTGAGGGTGCTCCGTTAGTGTTGGTACCGAACATTAATACATTATCGGTATTAGAATCTTGGATAACGTAGTAATTGTTTAAATTGACCTGCGTAGCATTTACTATGGTAATAGCTGTTCCCCTGCCATTGCTTTGATCGAACTGCAAATCGCTAATAGTCGTAGTGTTTGCTAGGACCTGCGGGCTACTTATGCTGTTAAAGTCTTGATCTGTAGGTTCTAACAATACGTTATTGAAGCCGTTAGCTTTTATAGCAACAACAGTCTCGTCACCTGTCGATTGCTCCAACACCCAATCCCCACCAAGGCTCTCAGCTCCCGTTAAATCCTCCGAAGCAGCAATATCCGCACCTGTCATTTGAGCCAGCTTGCCAATAAAATCCACACCGGTTTGATCGGCGGCCACATTACAGCCATACAGCAAGATATCGCCATCTTCTGATAGTGATGCGCCAATCTGGGCCAGTTGCGTTTGGTATTGGCTTAGCGTTTCTGTCGAAAGTGTTGCACTGCCCAGTTGCTGAGCGCCATTAGCACCATGGCCCAATACATGAATCGCTTCATAATTGTTATGGGTTGCTGCCCATTCTGACATGACTTGTACACCATCTTGGTCTGGGCCGACTAAAACCACCTCCATGCCCTCAGGCAACCCATCAATTAGGGTTTGGTAGTCCGGTAGACTGGTGTCGATAAAGGCAACTTGCGTGGCACTAGGGATGACGGTGTTATCCGAAACAGACATGGAGCGATATCCTTATAAGATCAACCAATTATATTGAAAGAGATTGCGAGATTAGAGTCTAAGATAAATGTATAAAACCTGTCAGTGATTCTCTAGTATCTGTGTTCAATGTGGAAATATTTTTTAGTTCAGAAGTGTAACTATGTCTTCAATCTATCTGCCCAATGAGCCAAGCATTGCCAACCCTGAGCTACAAGAACGATTAACACAGTTTTACCTAGAGCCTGTAGTAGAAGAGCTTGAAGCGCTGTTCTTGATGGTGCGGCGCAAAATCGATCCTCATTTGGAGTCATTAAGACCGTTGAAATTAGGTAAACCCTATCCATTAGGTCAATGCCTAGAGATTTCGCAAGCCTTTGCGAAAACATTAGCTCAGTTGGACAAGGATGAGCTGAGTTCAGAGCCCTTACAGAAGGCTTTTTCTGCGCTACAAGAGTTTATAAAGTCAGGTGGTGAGTTGCGCCAAGTATGGGGCGATTTACGTGGCGAGTACTTTCAAAATGCCTTTATCTTGGGGAGTTGGTATGTAGATGTGGCCAACGATACGGTGAATCCGAATAAGCTCTCGGTTGAGATTTTGCCATTTTCGGAGTCTGGACTAAGGCCGATTCAAAATTTTGCCCACTTTGCGGTGATTGCGAAGCGCTATTGGAAAGCGGTATGTTTGCCGAATCTGACTTACCCAGAGTTAGCACCGTTTTTCCCATTGATTGTCTTGCAACCCAATGCTGCGCCTCAGTTACATGGCATGTTTGACTACATGATTGCCTTAACCATGCGCAGTGAATTTCGTATGAGTGAAGAGGCGCTTAAAGCATTGCCATTTCCTGATCACCTATTCCGAGCCTTGGCATCACAGCGGGGGGCTGATATTGAAACGGCTAGAAAGTTATCGCTGACAGCCTGTGCTCAAGCCAGAGCGCTTGGGCATCATACTTCTGACAACTCTCGCTACCAAGCTATAAGAAAGGCTCTTATAACCAATCAAGGGCTAAAAAGATTATCCGTTCACTGGAAAGGATAATTGCGTTTGTGGCGTGATTCTTATCGCGGCATAATAGTGACTGATTTTTAGTAGGGTTAAGGAGTTTGAACCATGCCAAACTGGCAAGCACTAAGTAAAGAGAAACATGCGCAGGCTGGTTGGGTATCACCCACTGGTTATCCACAAGCTAAGTCTGATGCAATCGCTCCTTTGCTGGTAGCTGAGTTAAGTCATGCATTAGCATATTACGCTATTGCCTTTGCACCATCTGATCATGGTGGTTTCCGTCTAAACGTATTGCAGTCTCTTGAAAGTGGAACCAATCTATTTATGAATGCTGCTAACCAGTGGATGGTGCCTTATGTACCAGCAGTATACCGCAGTTACCCGTTCAATATGATGCAGACTTCAGAGGGAAACCATCTGTTAGCAGTGGATCTTGATGCGCCTTTCTTTCATGAACAGTCTGAAAGCGGAGATCAAGCCGTTATAAATGAAGATGGGCAAGCCAGTGATTCATTAAAACCATTGATTAACTTTATGCAGCAACGCTTAGCGCAGCAGCAACAAACAGATATTCTCGTGGCTCAATTATCGGAGAAAGGTCTGATCGAAGAGTGGCCAATTGAATTAAAAGTGGGGCCTGCTGAAGAGGATGTGCGTCAGCTCAATGGTTTGTTCCGAATTAATGAGCGAAAACTGCAGGAATTACCCGAATCTGATCTTAGCGAATTAGCTAAATCGGGCGCCTTATCCATTGCCTATGCACAGTTGTTCTCTCAAGCTCGTTTGAAAGAGATGCAAGCACGCTTTATTCAGTTTAAGCAGCAAATACAAGTTGCAGCCCCAGTGGAGCAAGTGGATCTAGATAAGCTATTTGACGGCGAGTCTGATAGCGATGTCTTTTCCTTCTAACCTAGTCTTGGGATTTAATACCGGAGTGGTCAGAGACCTACTCCGGTATTACAACAAACCAGACTTCTTAATACCTTGCTAAGCTAGCTCGACAATCACTTCAGCAGACACTCCCACTGGCTCAATTTGCATACTGCTCATATCCGTGCTGGTAAGGCCTAGGCTGGTAAACAAGTCAGAGTAAATGCTCCAGTCGATGTTTTCCAATTGACTAACAATCATTTGAATATCCGTAACCGTGAGGCCAAACATGGCTAACGTTTCAGTGTAGACCGACCAATCAATAGCGCTGAAGTCGATGCTAGCTAATGCGTCATCTAAGTATTCGTCCAAGTTGTCTAGGTATTCGTCAACATCATCCCAAATCCAAGCTGAGCGATCGAATGTGGCATCAAAATCTGTGCCTGCAACGGCTTCATACCAATCTTCAAAGTCAGTCAGCCAGCTACTATCTGTGGCTAAAGAGTTCGCAATTTCTTGAATATTTTGCGCCCAAGCATCCCAGTCAAAGTTCATTAGCATCAGAGATAACTCATCACCGAATGTGCTCCAATCAAAGTTCTCAATGCTCGATTGGTATTCGGTCAGGATTTGATCCCAATCCTGTGAGGCAAAGGAAGTCGTATCTAGAGTCAAAATACTATCTAGATCGAAGCTGATGAGATCATCGGAAGAGTCATCTTCATTTGATGAATCATCAAGAGCGGGGGTATCTGTTGAGGTGTTAAAGCCTTGAACTGAAAAGAAAGATCTAACGGCCTCACCATCAATGCTGTCATCGCCGTAAATCTCGGCCAGCATGGCAAACGAAATATTATACTGGGCTGCGACGTTATAAATCGTTTGTGGTGTACCAATGTTGTCAATTAGAAACTGTCTGGCTTCACTTAAGCTAATGCCGTATTGCTGAAGTAGTTCTTGTGCTGTCATATCTATCTCCTTGCTTAAATAACGCAATAATTTAAAGGAAGTATAATAAATATGTATGAAATTTGAACAAGATTATTTTTTGGATATAAAAAAAAGCCAATCCAGATCATCTGGATTGGCTTTGAGTAGAGGGTTTTATCTCGTGCTTACAGCGTTTTAGCGGTAAACAGCTGATCAAAGCGATCTAATGTGTCGTCGTTTAGATGGCCTGTTTCAAGCAATAGATTCAGATCAGCTAGTAGGTAATCAGTAAGCGTTTTGGCAAACTCTAAGCGAACATCATACAAATCGGTACGAGCTTCCAGTACATCCACTTGACTACCTAGGCTCAAGTCAGCTTGACGTTCAGCCGCTTCTAGGTAAGCTTGGCTTGATTTACGTGACTCTTCAATAGCTTGTAGACGCTTATGGAAAGAGTTCAGTTGCGAATAGGCTAGCTTTACCGCCTGCTGCTTATCCGACAGAATCTTCTCATAGCGTACTTGAGCAGCATTGTAACTCTCTTCTGCTTGTCGTGCTCTGGCTGAGGTTCTACCGCCTGAGTAAATTGGCACTTCTAGGTTCAAAGAGGCAATGTAGCGAGAGCTTTCTACGTAAACGTCGTCTGAATTACGGTCGAGGTAAGTCAGTTGGAAGTTTAGAGTAGGGAGATGCTGAGCAGTTCCGGCTTCCGCTTCCAACTCTTTTGCCCTAACATTAGACATTTCAGCAAGCACTTGAGCATTATCTGCAACTTGTTGTAGCCATTGATCGCGTTCACCAGCCAGCAGATTAGGCAGTACTTGGTGACTGTTCTTCACCCAGTTCTCAGGTAGCTCAATGGTTTCACCGGTAATGTTTTCAAGAGCCGTTTTGGCATCATCTAGTTGGCTTTGGGCCTGTAATAAGTCACTTTTTGCCACATCTCTGCTTGAGCGCGCGCGTAGCACATTAAGACGATCGCCCACCCCTAGCTCATTCATACGTGTGGTTTGATCAAGTTTTAGCTGCAGTGACTCAAGTTTTTCCTGGGTGATGTAAACACGTTGGGCGGCTTGAAGTGCTTTCAGATACGCTTCGCTCACTCGGTAGATTAGTTCTTGCTCCGCACGGGTGTAGGTAAAGCTTGATTGACGCACTGTTTCCTTGGAACTGCTGTAAGCTTTCCATGCACCGACATTAATTAGGCTTTGTTGCACACTTAATTGAAAAGAGTAGTCATCTTGCGTTGCTTCAGTACGTTCTATATTTGGGTCATTAGCTTGTCCAGATAAAACTTGCTCTGGGTTTCGGACGTAGTAATCATCCACATCAGAATAGCGATAGGTTGACGTCAGGCTGACATTTGGCAGTAAGTTGGCACGACTGATATCGTCGGTTTCTTGTTCTGCTTTAAACGTGTGGTAAGCATACTTAAGCTCAGGGTCGTGCTGTTTCGCTAAATTTAAAGCGCCGCTAAAGCCTAGAGTATTGGTGTCTGCTAATGGTGTCACCTGCTCCTCAGCCATGGTGGCTGAGGTCAGACTTGAGCTGATGAGTGCAGCTAATAACTGTGGGGCAAAAGGAATTCGCATCTATTTCTCCGTTAGACTGCGTGCAAAGCTATCTGCAAGTGGCTTCACTATGTAGCTCATAAAGGTACGGTCACCGCGGCGAATCATTACTTCAGCCGGCATCCCTGGAATTAGCACCATATCGTCAGACATGTCTGTGCGACCTTGGTCAGTAATTTTAATTCGAGCTAAGTAGTACGGCGGCTCGTTACCTTGTTCTGCTTGAAGGCGGTCTGCAGAGACGTTAATGACTTCTCCCTGAATTACTTTAGTGGTGCGAGAGTTAAACGCAGAGAAGCGAATGTCAGCTAATTGGCCAATATGTACATCGTTAATGTCATTGGTCATAACACGGCTTTCAACGACAAAGCTGTCTTCCACTGGTACTAGATCCATTAGCGGGCGACCTGCATTAGCCACACTGCCAATGGTGTGGATTTTCATATCGACAATAGTGCCGTCTTCTGGAGCACGAACAATTGAACGCTCAACACGGTCCTGCGCTACTTGGTACTTTTCTAGAATATCGAAGTAGTTAGCTTGAGTTTGCTTAACTCGGTCACCCACATCTTTTAGGAAGTCTTGTTTGCGTGTGGCAATTTGATATTCCGTTTCAGTGTTTTGGATTTTCAAACGCGCCATATCTGACTTCAGCTTGTTGATGTCATTTTGAGTCGAGATAATCGAACGGTTCAACTCACGAGCACGGTTGTTATCACCTAAGCCTTCATTGTATAGGGTGGTGTAGGCTTGCTCTTCTTCTCTTAACAAATCGAGCTGTTTACCTAATCCCGAAATCTGTGCTTCCATGCCTTTGATTTGTTCATCGGTTTGTTCTAGACGAGTCTCAAGGGAATCGGCTTCTTGGCGATAAGCTGAGATACGTGCGTCTAGAAGATTCTGTTGCTGTTTAAGTGTGTCTGCAACATCCTGGTCTTGCTGAGCGGCTTGAAGTAAATCATCGGAAAACGTGAGTTCGTCAGTCAGTGCTTGCTCCGCATTTAGACGCTCTAATTCTGCTTTTGCAATCTGCAATCGCTTATAGCTATTTTCCAATTGCGCTTGGAATTGAGTGTTTTCCAACTGAATTAAAGGATCGCCAGCTTTCACGTGGTCGCCGTTACGTACGAAGATCTGATCAACAATGCCACCTTCAAAGTGTTGGATACTTTTACGGTAGGTATCGACCACGACTTCTCCTTGTGCGATCAAGGCACTGTTAAGTGGTGCTGTGGTTGCCCATAGAGCAAATGTACCCAGTGTGAGTAATAAAAAGAGTAAGCCAAATTTGATGTAGCGACCGTCGTTTGCGTCCACATCGACGTCGTCGATTACTGGTTGACTAGGTTCTTCTCGGCTAGGCTTTTCGCGCTTTACTTCAGAAGCTGGCTTTTTAACGGTCTCGATTTTCGCAAGAACCTGCCCAGTCTGAGCAGTACTTTGCTCGCTGTCTTTATCTGTTTGCTTTGTCATAATCGTGTCCAAAATCAGTGCGTAATGTTCAAAAATAAAAAGTGATGATTAAGCTCTAAGAGCCGTTTGTTCTTGCGCTTTTTGCTGCATTAATTTCTGCATCACTTCTTCTTTAGGTCCGAACATTTGCATTTGGCCTTCTTTAAGAACCATTAACTTATCGATGCTCTTAAGAATCGAAGTACGGTGACTAATCACAAAAGTGGTCACATTTTCTTGTTTTAAGATTTGCATGGTGTCACCCAGTGCTTTTTCACCTAGCTCATCCAAGTTTGAGTTCGGCTCATCTAACACTACGACCTTAGGCTCACCATAAAGTGCACGAGCAAGACCAATGCGTTGACGTTGACCACCAGACAATGCGCCAGAATCGTTACCGATACGGGTATCGTAAGCGTCTGGTAGCTGTAGGATCATTTCATGGACGCCGGCTTTCTTCGCTGCTGTAACGACTTTGTCCGCATCAAGATTGCCAAAGCGGGCAATGTTCTCGCTCACCGTGCCATCGAACAACTCAATGTCCTGAGGTAGGTAGCCAATGTAGGGGCCGATTTCATCACGGTTATAGTGTTGAACTTCTGCACCATCAATTCGTAAAGTGCCATTCATAGTCGGCCAAATACCAAGAATTGCTTTAGCTAAAGTCGATTTACCAGCAGCACTTGGACCAATGATGCCGACCAAGTCTCCTGGTTGAACGTTAAAGTTCACGCCTTTCAAAGTAGGTGTACGGCTGTTTGGCGGACCTACAAATAGGTTGACTGCTGTCAGTTGGCCTTCTGGCTTAGGCAGGCTCATATTGCGGTCTTCTTGCGGAAAGGCATTCAATAACTCTTGTAAACGAGTGCGTGCCGTACGCGCGTTGTTAAAGCCGGACCAGCTATTGATTAGCAAATCAAGCGGTGCCAGCGCACGACCCATAAGAATTGAGCCTGCGATCATCATACCTGGGGACATCTCATTAATAACAACGTAGTAAGCACCGAGGCCAAGAATCGCCGATTGGAAGATCATACGTAGCACTTTAGATAAGTTCGCAAACACGCCGGCTTTATCACTGGCTTCTGTTTGTTTATTCAAGAAGGATTTATGTTGTTTGCTCCAGCGCCCCATGATGCCTGGAAGCATACCCATTGCATGCAATACTTCAGAGTTACGAAGATTGCTTGATGCAAGGTTTTGCGCCTTCATGTTTTCGCCATTGGCCTCTGTCAGCGCTTTCTTAGTTAGCTTTTCATTAAGAATTGCAATGCAGAAAAGGATGGCACCAGCACCTAGTGCAAACCAGCCAAATGCTGGATGGAATAGGAATAAGATACCGATGTAGATTGGGAACCATGGAGCATCGAAAAATGCGAACAGACCATTCCCCGTCAGAAACTGTCGAATACTCGTTAGGTCGCTTAGGGGTTGAGCGGTACGGCGATTTGGCATTTTAACGCCCGCTTCAAACATAGCACCGTATACGCGGTGGCTTAGGAATTGATCGATTTGATTAGACACTCGAACCAGAATTCGAGATCGAACCCATTCCAAAACCCCGAGAACGGAGAACAAGAATACCATAATAAGCGTCAAGAAAAACAGTGTTTCAAGACTTCGTGAGGCCACAACGCGGTCATATACTTGTAGCATATAAAACGGAGCTGTTAGCATGAGAATGTTGATGAACAAGCTAAAGAAGCCTGCGGCCATAAAGCCACGTTTACTCGCCTTGAGTGCACTTCCTAGATCATCTATCACGTTTGACTTCTTCATAAATTTTTCGATCTTCTGATGCTGTTAAAGTTGGTTGCCGCAACAATCCTTATGTTGCGCCTTGTTTAATGCGAACATTTATTGATATTGCAACCCCAGTTTGAAAATTAAGCTTACCAAAGTGGTTTACTGAGAATGTGATTCTACTCACTTATCAAGCTCATCGGGTTAGCTAACCTATAGGCTTGTGATTTTTCTCCTTATTTATTCAATTTAACAAATTATCACTTTCTGTAATGTAACGGGATTTGTGTTAAATTAGCGCGAAATTTTATGGTTAATCTTGATTTAGAGGGGGCTATGGCGACACTAACCGTTGAAGGGAAGCAGTATGAGGTTGATTCATTGTCGGACGAAGCCAAGGCTTTGATGAACTCTGTAAGTTTCACTGATAGTAAAATTGCACAACTTGAGTCTGAACTTGCTATGGCTCGAACTGCCCGCAATGCCTATGTTCAGCAACTATTGATGGTGCTCCCTCAAAATGAGCACCCCATCAAAAAGGTGGCAACACGTAAATCTACAGCTACAACCAAATCCACTCCTAAAAAGACAGCAGCGACTCGTTCGCGAAAAAAAGCAGACTCTTAATGTCTTCTAGGGCGCTCGAATTGGATACTAAATCATTATGATTGAGCATGTTGTTCAAACCATTTCGTTGAGTTTTTCGGTCGTTGAAGACCGCTTGGAGCTGCGTTGCAAATCTGGTACACAGTCCTATCAGTTGTGGCTAACACAAAGAATGTGGCAGCAATTAACACCAGCCATCATTAAGTGGTTGGTAGATTCTGGTGTAGGTGCTCCTCATACGAAGGACTTTATTCAAGATTCCTTTTCTGAAAATAGGGCTGAGCCAGTTGAGTTACCTGAATCAGGTCATTTGGGCAACTCTATAGAAGATGAAGTTGAGGGCGACTCTTCTGAGATTGAGAGTCTAGATATCACAACAAAGTGGGTTCTGGAGCCTTGGTTATGTACAACGGCGAACTTACAGATGTCAGATCAAGCGATTCGTATTCGATTTGAGTCGGATCGTAGTCAGCATGTATTTATTTTTACTATGTCTGCGCTTGAGGCTTGCCACTTTTTACTGGCCCAAAGAAATGCCCTAAAAGATGCAGGATGGTATTTCGAGTGGCCTACTTGGCTATCGGACAGCGCAGGGCTTATTAGTAAGTCCGTTGAGACATCTTTGCACTGAGTACTGTTAATAGATATTAAATTGGATTTAACGCCTGAAAGTAGGTTAAAGAATATATGAAGTTATTAATTACAGGTGGCGCGGGCTTTATCGGAAGCGCAGTAGTGCGTCATGTCTTAGCAAACACAACCCATGAAGTAGTAAATCTAGATAAGTTAACCTATGCCGGTAACTTAGATTCTATTCCAGCGGAACTCACGCAATCTCGCTATGCCTTTGAGCAAGTAGATATCTGTGATGCATCAGAGTTAAAGCGAGTGTTCGCTGAACATCAACCTGATGCCGTGATGCACTTAGCCGCTGAGAGTCATGTGGATCGCTCTATCGATGGCCCGGGTGATTTTATTCAGACCAATATTGTTGGGACTTACACTTTATTAGAAGCGGCGCGTGGCTATTGGTCTCAGTTAGCGGAAGACAAGAAGTCAGCGTTTCGTTTTCACCATATTTCCACTGACGAAGTGTATGGAGATTTGCCGCATCCAGATGAATTTGACGGCGAAGCTAGTGAACTTCCGATGTTCACCGAAACGACCTCTTATGCGCCAAGTTCACCTTATTCCGCTAGTAAAGCCAGCTCTGACCATCTAGTTCGCGCGTGGCTACGAACCTATGGTTTCCCAACCATTGTGACCAACTGTTCCAATAACTATGGCCCGTACCATTTTCCCGAAAAACTGATCCCACATATGATTTTGAATGCCTTGGCAGGTAAGTCATTACCTGTGTATGGCGATGGCTCACAAATTCGTGATTGGCTGTATGTGGAAGATCATGCTCGCGCGTTAGTAAAAGTGGTGACCGAAGGTGTGGTGGGGGAAACCTACAATATTGGTGGTCACAACGAAAAGCGTAATATTGAAGTGGTACATACCCTGTGTGATTTGCTAGAAGAACTAGTACCACAAAAACCAGCCGGTGTGGCAGCGTATCGTGATTTGATTACCTATGTAAAAGATCGTCCTGGACACGATGTGCGTTATGCCATTGATGCCAGCAAAATTGCTGATGAACTAGGCTGGCAGCCAGAAGAAACCTTTACTTCAGGCATGCGTAAAACGGTGGAATGGTATTTAGCTAACGAAGCTTGGTGGCAGCGCGTTCTAAACGGCGCTTACAAACTAGATCGTTTAGGTGGACAGGAATCTTAATATGGCAAAGCGCAAAGGGATTATTTTGGCGGGGGGTAGCGGTACACGTTTGCACCCATTGACGCTGGGTTGCTCTAAGCAGCTGATGCCGGTGTACGATAAGCCGATGATTTATTACCCGTTATCGGTACTTATGCTGGCGGGTATTCGTGAAATTTTGATCATCACCACACCGGAAGACCAAGCTAGTTTTCAAAAGCTTTTAGGCGATGGTAGTTACTTTGGCATTGAGTTGACTTACGCGGTTCAGCCTTCACCAGATGGCTTGGCGCAAGCCTTTATCATCGGTGAAGACTTTATCGGTCATGACAATGTTGCCCTAGTGCTAGGGGATAATATTTTCTTCGGTCAGCACTTCTCAGATGAGCTGAAAAAGGCCTCTGCTCAAGAGTCTGGTGCAACGGTCTTTGGTTACCATGTTAACGACCCTGAGCGTTTTGGTGTGGTTGAGTTTGATCAAGATGGACGCGTGCTTAGTATTGAAGAAAAACCAGAAAAACCACGTTCTAATTATGCGGTAACGGGTTTGTACTTTTATGATAATGATGTGGTTGAAATCGCTAAGCAGATTAAACCGTCTGATCGTGGTGAATTAGAGATTACCGATGTCAATAAGGCGTACCTAGAGCGTGGCGATCTGCATACGTCCTTATTGGGGCGTGGCTTTGCTTGGTTGGATACGGGTACCCATGATTCCTTGCTAGAAGCAGGGCAGTTCGTGCAAACCGTTGAGCATCGCCAAGGTCTGAAAATTGCCTGTCTTGAAGAAATTGCTTACCGCCAGAAGTGGATTAGCAAACAGCAGTTGCAAGAAGCGGGACATAATTTGCGTAAAACAGGTTATGGCCAATATCTTTTAAAAGTCGCAGATGGTTACCAATAAGAAACTCTAAGGTTAGCGTTACATGAATGTTATTAAAACGAATATTGCGGATGTGGTGATCATCGAGCCAAAGGTGTTTGGTGATGAGCGCGGCTTTTTCTTAGAAACCTTTCAAGCTGAACGTTACCAAGAGCTCGCGGGCATTGATCTGCCATTTGTCCAAGACAACCACTCGCGCTCTTCTAAGGGGGTTTTGCGTGGTCTGCATTTCCAAAAAACTAAGCCACAGGGCAAGCTAGTACGAGTGGTGCGTGGTGAAGTGTTTGATGTCGCCGTCGATATTCGTAAAGACTCACCGACCTATGGTCAATGGGCGGGTGTGCTACTCAATGAAGACAATAAACGCCAGTTTTGGGTGCCACCTGGTTTGGCGCACGGCTTTGTGGTGTTGTCCGATGTGGCCGATTTTGAATACAAGTGCACCGACTATTACGACCCAACGGATGAAGGTTGCTTGATTTGGAACGATCCAACGGTCGCCATTGAGTGGCCAGAAGGCATCGAGCCACAACTATCCGATAAAGATAAGCTTGGCTTAACACTGGCTGAATTAGCGGCGGGTGTGTAATGCGCATACTTTTAACCGGTAAGAACGGTCAGCTGGGGCGTTGTTTTCAAGATGCCGCAGCGAACTCAAAGCATCAACTGTTTGCCTTTGATTCTGCTGAGCTAGATATCGCTTCTACACAGCAAGTATCTGCTATCTTCGCAGAGGTAAAGCCAGATATCGTGGTCAATGCGGCTGCTTATACGGCCGTGGATAAAGCCGAGACGGAGAGTGAAACTGCCTATGCGGTGAATGAACTGGGCGTTAAGCACCTTGCTCAAGCTGCGGAATCCTTGGCCATTCCCGTGATTCATGTCTCGACCGATTATGTTTTTGACGGATTGGCGGTTGAACCCTATAAGCCGAGTGACGACACGGCACCGCAAGGTGTCTATGGCGAGTCAAAACTAGCCGGTGAGAAAGCTTTGGCAGACGTTGCAACCCGTTATCTTGTGCTGCGTACCGCGTGGGTCTTCAGTGAATACGGTAATAACTTTGTGAAAACTATGTTGCGTTTGGCTTCTGAGCGTGATGCTTTAAGTGTGGTAGCGGATCAGTATGGTTGCCCAACCTATGCTGGGGACTTGGCGCAGGCGATCCTGTCTTTATGCGATCAATTTGATCAAACTGGCGAGTTGGCTTGGGGCATACACCATTATTGTGGTGATCTGCCAACTAGCTGGCATGGCTTTGCGCGCACGATTTTTACCAAAGGTCAGCAACATGGTTTACTAAACGCCTCACCTAA
The DNA here is from genome assembly GCF_057626615.1 of Marinomonas sp. HM11-D. NCBI lineage: Bacteria > Pseudomonadati > Pseudomonadota > Gammaproteobacteria > Oceanospirillales > Oceanospirillaceae > Marinomonas > Marinomonas sp. HM11-D. The sequence goes on from NZ_JBMMKT010000001.1 coordinate 17,508, forward strand.
GTTGACGGCGATTAGTTCTGAGCAATACCCGACCCCAGCTAAACGCCCAGAGTATTCAGTACTGGATACCAGTACTCTAGCTGAGCTAGGAGTGCCGCCATCACACTGGCTAAAAGCGCTCGATACCGTGATGGGTAAGTTGCAGAATAATGCCTAAAACGCCACACATTGCCGTATTGTTAGCCGCCTATCAAGGTGCGCAATGGATCGAAGAGCAGGTGCAGAGCATCTTGCGACAGCAAGATGTTCAGATTGAGCTGTTTATTAGTGTCGATGCCTGTGATTCCAGTGTCGAAGATGATGGCACCTTAGCTTGGTGCCAAGCGCTTTGTGCTCAGCACTCGAATGTGAGCTTACTGCCTTATGGTGAGCGTTTTGGTGGGGCTGGGGCGAACTTCTTTCGTTTGATCAAAGAGGTAGACCTGAACGGCTTTGATGCCATGGCCTTCGCTGATCAGGATGATATTTGGCTACCGCAAAAGCTAGCACGCGCTTGGCAGTTTATCGGTAGCGGACAGTATCAGGTGTATTCCTCGAATGTAATGGCTTTTTGGCCAGATGGTCGCGAGCAGTTGATTAAAAAGTCCTTTGCGCAAAAGCGCTTAGACCATTTTTTTGAAGCGGCTGGCCCTGGCTGTACCTATGTCTTTAGTCGGTCAGCCGCCTTGTCATTACAAAACTGTGTCAGAAGTGCAGGGGATAAGCTCTCAGAGGTTGCGCTACATGATTGGTTTGCTTACGCCTATTGTCGTGAGCAAGGCTTTGCTTGGTTTATTGATGAGCAGGCTTGGATGCGTTATCGCCAACATGCCAACAATCAGGTTGGCGTCAATGAAGGCTGGCGTGCTTATGCTAAACGGATCAAACAGGTGGCGAATAAAAGCTATCGCCAACAAGTGATGGCGATTGTTGAGTTGGTTAACCCCAGTTTAGCGATGCCAATGTCGAACTTGTCCTTCCGTCTTACTCATATTTTGCAATTACGTAGGCGGCCAAGAGACCGTTTGGCGTTGCTAGTCATGTTTATTTTGTGTATCTATTAGTGTTCTGAAAACTGTATATATTTTTGATCTAGGTATTTGGTTAGTTGATGAAAAAGAGTCATGTTAAGCGATATCAAGATCGTAGAGTGCCTTTCACCTATGCGTTGGTAGACCTATGCACGCCTGCCATTCTTTTACTTCTGTCTTTTGCGTTATTTAGTCGAGGGCAGTGGGGCGATGAATATAACTGGATGATGCTACTGAGTGGTGTCTTCTATGCCACTTGTATCGGCGTCCAAGGCGGTTACAGCCGTTATAATCACCGTTCTTTTTCGGATAGATTGGCCATTACCTTTAAGACGTGGTTTTTTAACGTCTTTTTCCTGTTAGTGTTGCTGTTTATCTATCTGCCAGAGCTCGATTTTGATCGAGTGGTAGTGGCTATATGGGTGATTTTTACCCCCTTCTTTGCTATGGCCATTAAGCTGGCTATTCATCATTATTCCCGTCGCTATGCTCAGACCAAGATCCAAGTGGCAGTGTTAGGTCGCCATTACGAGTTTAATGAGTTTGAGTATGCCATGTTGGAGCAGCAGGGTATTGAGCTGACGTACTTTAGCTTAAATGATAGCCAAGATATTGAGTCTAGTATCATGAAGCTGTCTCCTGACTATCTTCTGTTGAACCTTGAAACGCCAGCCACCAATCAGCTGATTAAGGAACTGACTCACCTAGACCTTAAGGGCATCCGCTTAATTGTCTTGCACCGCTTTATGGAGACCTTCCTGCGCAAGTGCTACATCCCCTATGACGGTGAAGACTTAAGCTATTTAGAGAAGGTACGTCCATATACCCTTAGAAATCTTATTTTAAAGCGTGCTATTGATTGGCTTGCGGTGCTTTGTATTGGTGTTATTTGCTTGCCGTTAATTCTGTACGCCATGCTTAAAGTGCGCCTACAGTCCCCTGGAAGTGTACTGTTTCGTCAGAGTCGAGTGGGGCTGGCTGGAGAAAACTTTATTGCTTTGAAGTTCCGCAGTATGCACGAGAATGCTCATTTTAATCCCTACACGCAAAAGGAAGATCCGCGTATCTTTCCGTTTGGTCATGTGATGCGTAAGTTTCGCATTGATGAATTACCGCAGCTATGGAATGTGGTGCGTGGCGAAATGCATCTAGTGGGCCCGCGCACAGAATGGGATATCTTGGTTGAAAACTATGAGAAAGAGATCCCCTATTACCATGAACGACATCTCGTCCGTCCAGGTATTTCGGGGTGGGCGCAAGTTTGCTACCCCTATGGCGCGAACCTAGAAGATGCTCGTCAAAAGCTAATGTATGATCTTTATTACATTAAGCATTGGAGCGTTTGGCTAGAGTTGGAAACGCTCCTGCGAACCGTGGTAGTCGTCTTAGGGCGAAAGGGCCTATAACGCTATGTTTTCAACGCTTGGTTTTCTGCCCATCTAACCGCGGCCCAGAAAAACAAGATAAAGAAGATAAACACCATGATGCCAATGTTGTGGCTGAACATGGACTGAGTGAGAGCAAAGTCCATGTAGCTCATTGGGACCAAAGCGCCTGCTAAGGCGTACGCTTTGACATTCCAATTATTAGAATATTGCCTTGCTTTACTAATAAACAGTTTGAGGGGAACTAGGTAGAGCAAGATCAAGATCGCTAAACCAACTACGCCTTTTAGTGCCATCGTATTAAAGAACTCGTTGTGTAAATGGTCAAACTGAGTGGCTTCTAGACTCATGAGGCCTTGTTTCGCTAACTCTGCTTTCAGTGGACGACTGCCGTATTCCCCTACACCTAACATCGGTGCCTCAGAAAATAAATAGATCGCGCCTTTCCACATTTCAAAACGAAGTCCAACGGATGTATTGGTTTCACCTAAGAGGTAAAGCTGAATATCATCAACCGCTTTTGCAAAGCGAGCTTGAATCCCTGTTTGTGGAAGAGCGATTACAGAAGTGGCTCCGATCAAACCGACCAAGATAATGGCGCTAAGTTGCTTTCTGCCAATTAGATCCTTTGCCTGAATCAGGATGAATAAACCGATCAGAGGCACGGCAATCCAACCACCTCGGGAACCCGATAAGATAGATCCCGCGATACCACACAGAACGCCAGCTAACCCTAGAGCCAGCATAAACTTTTGTTTGTTCTGGTAAAAGTAAAAGCACGCCACGGCATTGATTAGGCCAAGGAGCATGCTGGTGTCACCGAACATAATGGCATTGGTATAGACCTGAGCTCTCGGTTCACCCTGAACAAAGACCTCGTAAGCTGCCAGAGAGGCCGCAGCTATAGCGCCAATGATAGAACTGTAAAAGATCAAAGGGGCTTTGGGCATTTTGCATTTGAGTAGCAGTAACAGTACTGGAAGCGCCAGAAGGAATCTTGAAGGGCGATCCAGCTCTCTAGTATGCCAACCGTCTAGATAAACAAAGCCAACACTGCTGATAGCGTAGAGGGCAAAGATGCCCATTAATAAGGCATCTTGCTTAGTAAGCGTTAGTCCCTGTTTACGAAGTAGGAAAGAGAACATCACGGCTAGTAAAAAAAGACTAAGCGTTGTATGAGATATGCCACTTGGGACAGAGAGCGCTAAGGCAAAGGTTGCCGCAGCTAACAGCCAGACAAAATAAGAGAAATAGCGATATAAGGAATTGCTGGAAGAGTTCAAGGTAAGGCCCATAACATAAAGTGTGCGCGTTAGGGTAAACCAGCTTGTCAAAGTGTTCCAGAGCCACCTAGCAAGACGTGGCTAGAGTGTGCCTTTCTAAGGGCTTTCCGCTGCATCCTTGCAGCTCGATATCATCCTGAAGAAAAAAGATAGGGCTCCCATCCTGGGAGCAAAAGTCATCCATGACTTCCTATCTTTCAAGGAGGGACAAAGGCAGTGTTTCTTCCTGAAACCATCATTGTCCTTAATGATCTGCCTTATGCCAGGCAAGATTCCTATCCTAGGAACTAGCGTTATCCCTAACGTCCTACCTTGAAAGTGACTATATCTGCTGCTGTTTAAAAAAACATCAATGAAGTTTTGTAATACTGTCATATGTCAAAAAATAAGGAAGAAAGGCTGTTTTTAGTCATGTCACAGCTTTTATTGGCCTGATTTAAGCTATCTGACTCATAGTAAATGCGTACTTCATTGGCATTACCAGAGGCTCGGATGTGCAAAATATCGCCGTTATTCAGCGTTGCTCGCACCCCATCGAGAGTATTAAGAGAGACTATTTGAGGCAGTGGCTTTAAGTAGATCTCCTGCAGAAGGGCATGCCAATTAGCTGGATCAATAAGCGTTTGCAGTCCCAGCAGGCATGCCGCAAGGTCGATGTTCTGGATGCGATTACTGGCGCTATAGCGTTTGGGTAATGTTTCTAGCAATGAACTCACTGTCTGTCTTTGCAGGGTAAACAGCACACTTAAGATCGGTAATAGAGCATCCCGGGTGGGGAGGGCTTTGAGCAAATGAGTGTCTGTACCCAGCAATACCCCGCCATTGGCTTCAAAGCCTAGACTTATCTCTTGCGCGCTGACTGGTGGCATGGCTTGGATCACAAAGGGCGAACCAATTTTCGTTCTGACGACGTTGGCGCTTGGGATGAACAGCTCCAGGCCGCTATTACTATTAATCGGTGTTGCAATGTGTGTCGCCTGCAGGAATTGGCAGGTCAGCATTCCGACCTGATCGCCACGCAGCCATTGGCCGGTTTCGTCTGCGATCAATGGCCGATCGCCATCGCCATCCGTCGTAACAATAGCATCTAGTTGGAATCTTTCTGCCCATTCACGAGCCAATGCTTGTTCCGTTTCGCCTACCGCTTCGGTATCGAGCGCAACAAAATGATTGGTTCGCCCAAGCTCAATGACCTCAGCGCCAAATGTTTGCAGTATGTCTGTCAGTAGATCGCGCGCGACGCTGCTATGTTGGTAAACACCGATGCGTTTGCCTGCTAGGTTAAGCTCAGCAAAGGCTTTCAAGTAACGCTCTTGATAGAGTCTAAGTGCTTGATCAGCACAGTCACAAGCTTGTCTTTTCTGAATTCCCATAGGTAAGTCATTGAGGCTGGCTGCTAAAATAGTTTGCTCATCGGCTTTGGTGATTTCACCCGTAGGTAGATAGAACTTCATCCCATTGCGATCAAAGGGAATATGGCTGCCCGTGATCATGATGGCGGGTAAACCTTGCTGCATTGCGTAAAACGCTAAGGCAGGGGTAGGAAGCGTGCCGCAGTGCAACACCTCAAAGCCCATGAGTTGAGCTTGCTCGATCACCCAATCCGTGATGATTGGACTGCTGGGACGAAGATCCAAACCAACGCACAGCGCTTGTTCATTACATAGGCGGTTTAGAAAGGCTTGCGTAAAGCCTTGGCACACTTCTTTAGTGAGCTCTGTTACCAGTCCACGCACACCGCTGGTGCCGAATTTAACACTACTGCCTGTGCAAAGCTTGAGAGGCGTTGTTGGCTTAGACATCGGCGATCCAATTCCCATATTGCTGCAAATGAAAACCTGAATCACTCGGAATCAATGTCAGATCTAACCCCGCATGGTGGGCGATGCCCTGCGGGTTCTTTGGCCAAAGCGCGTACAGTGCTCGCCAAGTGCCAAGATCACTCCAAGCGCTATCAAACTCGCACAAGGCTAGCTTTTGACTGTGCTCCATGACCGCGTAATCTATTGAAATAGCTGGAGATTGTGCCAATGCCATGGGTAGCTTCCAGACTTTGTCAGATAGCTCAACGAGGTGGCTCATTGCCGCTTTGCAGACAGCACTGATATTTGGTGTGAACTGAGAGATTTCTTCGAGCAGTAATTGGCTAGGGAGCAGGAAGAAACCGCTGTTCCAAAGGTGCTGGCCGGAGGCTAGGTAGCCTTGTGCGGTCTCTAAGTCCGGTTTTTCATGAAACTCGATAATCTGTTTATGATGATCCATTTCAATATAGCCATAGCCGGTTTCGGCTGAGCTTGGACGAATGCCAAAGAGCACCAACTTATCTTGGTTTGCTTGATGCGTGGCTTGGATGACCCTTTCACAAAAGTAATCCGTGTCGGCGATATAATGATCGGCTGCCAGCACAAGTAATTGGCAGGATTGAGCGCGGAGCTGCTCTGCAAACAAAGCCGCGCAGGCGATGGCCGGCGCTGTATTGCGTGCGCATGGTTCCAGCAGAATATGGGCTTCAAATTCGAGTTTTTTTAGGGAAGCTTGAATAAGTCCAAGATGCTCAAACGCCGCGATAATAATGGGACGCTCACTCGAGGTCTGTTTGGCGCGTAGCAGGGTTAACTCAAATAGCGAATGACCACAGTCCAACAGATCTAAAAAGGGTTTGGGATGATCTGGGGTGGAAATGGGAGCAAGGCGAGTGCCATGGCCGCCAGCGAGGATGACAGGTACGAGCATGATCAGGCTTTCTGGAAAAACACCGATTGTAGCACAAACAAAAACGCCCTCGTGAAGAGGGCGTTGCGTGACCGATACTAATCTATCGAACGGTTATTCTGCAGCTTCAATGCTTAGCAGTTCCACTTTGAACTCAAGTGCTGAATAAGGTGGGATTGGGCCAGTGCCGCCTGGGCCGTAAGCCAACTCTGATGGAATGTAGAACTCGTAAGTTGAACCAACTGGCATTAGTTGTACGCCTTCAGTCCAACCTGGAATGACTTGGTTCAATGGGAAAGAAATTGGCTCACCGCGCTCGTAAGAGCTATCAAAGACAGTGCCGTCAACCAGTTTACCTTCGTAATTCACTTTCACCGTGTCAGTGTCAGCAGGCTTTTTGCCGTCGCCTTTGCTAACAACCTTGTACATCAAACCTGATTCCGTTTTCACTACACCCTTTTCTTTGGCTTTTTTGTCTAGCCAAGCTTGAGAGTTAGCTTTGGCTTCTTCTGCCATCTTAGCTTGTTCACGCTGAGCTTTTTCCATTTGCTCTTGTTGGAAGGCTTGCATAGTCGCTTGCACATCTTCTAGAGACATTTGTGGATCTTTGCCTGAGAAAGAGTCTTCGAAGCCCGCTTTGAACGCTTCTAAATCCATGCCTTCAAAATCATTGGCCATGCGGCTACCGAACATAGTGCCGATTGAGTATCCAAGTTTCTGTTCTTTGCTTTCAAGCTCTACGTCCGCAGCGTATGCGAGTGAAACTGAAGAGGCAATCAATGCTGCGACTAATGTTTTTTTCATGTGAAAACGTTCCATTAAATGTGGTTCCAAGTTTAGATTTGGTTGGGGTGCGACACGAGAATTTCAAGCATCCGAGTGGAATTTGTCATGGAAGAGAGAATCACGCCTTGTGCCTCGCAAATCGATCCAAGGTATTGTTCTACCATAAGACGGCGCTCCAACGCCAACCTAGGTCGTAACACTTTACCAAAGTGACCCCTTCACCTGCACACCTTGTTAATGAACTTGGAGTGATATGCCAAGCACAAGACGCATTGGCAATGTATGCCTCGAAACATAGGGCGACAAGAGCCTTTACATAGGCCTTACGAATTTTGTCAATTTAGCGATCACACTGAATTTAAGTTCAATTTTAGTTTCGTCAAGCATGGTGTATTTTCAAAAGATTACAAATCGAGTAAAAACTATGAATCTGGGTCAATAATAGGTGCTATTTGTCGGATTAGGTTAAGTGCGGCAAATGGTTAACAGATACTATCTCTTAGTTAAGTAGGGCTTGTTGGATATATAAAGGCATTATGCAGAGACACGGACATTCTTGGACTTCATCAGGTTACCGCAAGCTTTTTATCACCATCGGGGTGCTCAGTGCCTTAGTTTTTTTGTGGGCACGCACGCCGCTAAACCACTATCAAGTGAACCTACTTGATATGGACGGTTTAAAAATTCTCCCTTTTGAAAGAACCGAGATGGTTAACGCTACTAGGCAAGGTCCTATGAAAGCACAGTGTGCATGGGATGGTGTCTCGCCAGCTTACCTATGTGGTATGCGTGTTGTACTGCCTAAAGATAAAGACGGCATGCCATTTTCCTTCAAGCAAGTGGATCAGGTGCATGTGGAAGCCTATGTGCAATCCAGCGCCAGTGACTACAGCAACCGTCTTGAGTTAAATATCACCAGTTTTTTAAACCCCCACTTTGAAGGTATTCCTGAGTATCAGGATACCAAGTTTCACTCGGTTCGTATTCGCAATGGCGTGTTTGATGTACCGATTAGCCGCTTTGATGTGGCGAGCTGGTGGCAGGACCTATACGGCATTAGTTTTGAAAGCGCCGATAAAGATTTCCGCCATGTATATTCGCTGGATTTAGTGGTGAATGACACGCCACTGCGTCATCCCGGGCAATATGATTTGACCTTGTCTGCCTTAAAAGTGGATGGCTTTTTGGTTGATATTCAACAGCTTAATAATTGGTTGCTGACATTTTGGCTAATGGTTGGTGTCGGCAGCTTGTTAAGTTTCTCTTGGCGTGGCCATGGCACGTTACAGCGTATGCGTCGTGCCGCCTTATATGACTCAACTACCGGATTGTTAAATGAGCAAGGGCTGAGAGATCATATGCGTGGCCTTGCCCCCGAGGCGGGTGGCGCACTGTATATTTTCCGCTTTGATAATGCCGCTATCTTAGAAAAACACTTTGGCGCAGAAGTATTTGGTCAGTTATTAGTGAAGACCAAACAGCGTTTGTTGTCAGTGTTTCAATCGCAATCGATTACCTTGGCGCGTATCAGTGATGCAGAATTTGCCATGTATTGTCCCGTGGGCAAACTCGCACGAGAGCAATTATTGGAACGTATTTTCAAGGAAGGCGTTGAGATGGTGGGGGTTGGCCATCTAAAGCTAGATGTTAGCGCCAGCTATGTGGTGGATGATGCCATGCCAAAACATCTGGATGAGGTGTTGGAAAAGTGCCGCTTCGTGCTAGATCAACCGCTGGAAACGACGGCTTTTGCCAGAGCCTACCTATCCCGCTACGATCAGCCGCTACGTCAAAAAGCATCGGTAGAAGATGCCTTGCGTCGGGCCCTTGCGGATGATGCTTTTTATCTGGTGTTTATGCCGCTTTATGATGCCACGAGTAACCGAGTAGTTGGTGCCGAAGCATTACTGCGATCGAATTCAGAAGTATTGAGCCGCCTGTCCCCTGAGGTCTACATCCCCGTGGCGGAGAAGGCAAACCTGATTCAAGAAATCGACATGATGGTATTGAAGAAAGCCTTGGCGACTCTTAAACAAGTGTCAGTACCAGAAGATTTTGTCTTGTCGATTAATATCTCGGCGCAGGAGTTATTAGACAGTGACTTTGCCCAACGTATTGCCGCCAGTTTGCATGTGGCGGGTGTATCCGCGACCAGTGTTTGTCTGGAAGTGACGGAAACCTATTTCGTGCATATGGATCAGGCCAAAGTAGAAGTGTTGGAGCAACTTCGTGCCATGGGGTGTCGTGTGTCCTTGGATGACTTTGGTACAGGCTATACGTCGTTTGCCCATTTGCAGCGTCTGTCTGTGGATGAAATCAAAATTGACCGCAGTTTTGTCAATCGTTTGGACGATCCGAAAGCGAGAGTGGTCGTGGAGTCCATGATTCACATTGCTCAAGCGCTTAACTATAAGTTGGTGGCTGAGGGGGTTGAAACCTTGGAGCAGTTGGAATATTTGAAAATGCTTGGTTGCCATTGTTTCCAAGGGTATTTGATCTCTCAACCGACTTCCTTAGAAGAGGCGGTAGACGCTAACATACCGACCATTGAAACCTACTATTTATAAGAAAAGGGGCGATCACCAGATCGCCCCTTTTGCTTAAATCAGATTAGTGCGTATGGGCTTGGTCGCCTAACTCACTGTCTAAGTCTTCTTTGAAGAATTCGTATTTCTCAGCACAGAATTGGCATTCGGCTTTAATGCTACCTTCCTCGCTGATAATTTCACGGATCTCTTCGGCACCCATGGATACGATGGCATCAAAGGTACGCTGACGAGAACACGAACAACCAAATTGCATGGTTTTGGCATCGTACAAACGTAGCTCTTCTTCGTGATACAAACGGTGCAATAGCTCTTCCGTTGCTAAGCCTAGCAACTCTTCATCCTTTACCGTAGACGCTAGGTGAACAAAACGATCCCATGCGTCTTCGTCGCCTACTTTCGCTTGTTCAGCTGGAAGGCGTTGTAGGAATAAGCCTGCTGCCTGGGTGCCATCCGCAGCTAGCCAGACACGGCTTGGGAGCTGTTCAGATTGGAAGAAGTATTGCTCTAGACACGCTGCTAGGTTGTCGCCGGCAATCTCAACAATCCCTTGGTAACGGTTACCGTTGCGCGGAGAGATGGTAATCACTAGGTAACCACCAGCTAACAACTCTTTTAATGAAACGACTTCAGGAAAAGCTTGTTCTTCGTCCCATTGGGCAATCGCACGCAGTGTTTGGTGCTCGTCACATTCTGCCATCAGGGTTTTCAATGGACCTTCGCCTTTACATTGCAGAGATAGCACGCCGTCGATTTTTACGATGTCACGCAGTAGCGCGATGGCCGCGACGAATTCACCTAATAATTGCTCAAGTGACTTAGGGTAGTGCTTACGGGCAATGATGTTTTGGTAGGCATCAGTTAGTAGGACGCGCTCGCCTCGAACATTGGTGTTATCGAAGGAGAAGCGTTGGATTTCATTGATGTTGTTCACAAGAATCACCGTTAAATTAAGTATGCGCTTATTTTAAAACTTGAGCGCCGATTTTGCACCTTATGTGGGGGTTGGAATTAAGGTTTAAAGGGGTATTCGCGAAGAGACTCGCCTGTGATTCTGGAATCCACTAGAATGCGCCTTTCGCTTCATTTATTACCGTTACAGACAGAGACGTTTTCATGATCCAGTTTTCCGAAGTCAGTTTACAGCGTGGTACGCAGTTTTTGCTTGAACAGGCCGATATGACCATTTTTGAAGGTCAGAAAGTCGGTTTGATCGGTGCCAATGGCGCTGGGAAATCCTCTCTGTTTGCCTTGGTACGTGGACAGTTGCATGCCGATACGGGTGAAGTCATTCTGCCAGGCCAACGTCGTATTTCCTTTATGGCGCAAGAAGTAGAAGACGTAGATCGCACGGCGTTGGAATACTGTCTCGATGGTGATGATCGATTACGCATGATTGAAGCCAAAATCGAAGAAGCCCAAGCCAAGGGAGACGATCATGGTCATGCGCATTGGCTAAGCGAATACGAAAACGCTCACGGTTACTCGGCGCAATCTCGTGGTGAAACCTTGCTGCAAGGCCTTGGCTTCAAAATGGCCGATATGAAAAAGAAAGTGGCGGACTTTTCCGGTGGTTGGCGTATCCGTTTGAACCTTGCCCGCGCCTTAATGTGTCCATCGGATATTTTGCTACTGGACGAACCGACCAACCACTTGGACTTGGATGCGGTGATGTGGTTAGAAAACTGGCTGCGCAATTACCCTGGCACCTTGCTGTTAATTTCCCACGACCGTGATTTCTTGGATGGCATCTGTAGTCATATCGTGCATTTGTACCAGAAGAAGTTGAACCTCTACAAAGGTAACTACAGCGACTACGAACGTCAGCGTGCCGAGCATTTAGCGCAGCAACAATCTATGTTCGAGCAGCAGCAGCGCAAGCGTGCTCACTTGCAAGAATACGTGGATCGTTTCCGCTACAAGGCGACCAAAGCCAAACAGGCACAAAGTCGTTTGAAAATGCTGGAGAAAATGGAGCAGATTGGTCCTGCGCACATTGATTCTCAATTTGAGTTTTCCATTCCGATGGCGGAGAAAACCTCACCACAGTTGGTCAGTTTGATTCAAGCGGATTTAGGTTATGTGTTAGAAGATGGCTCGCACAAGGTGCAACTGCCGCAGTCCAATTTCTCCATTCGTGACGGCCAGCGCATTGGTTTACTCGGGCCAAACGGTGCCGGTAAATCGACCTTGATTAAATCTTTAGTGCAAGAGCTGGATTTATTGGCTGGTGATCGTGTTTATGGTGAAAATACCAAAGTGGGTTACTTTTCCCAGCATCAATTAAGCGCCTTGGATTTAGAAGCCTCGCCAGTACTGCATATCCAGCGTATTACGCCTACAGCACTTGAGGCCGATGTGCGTAAATACTTGGGTGGCTTTGGCTTTATTGGTGATGATGCGTTGCGTGCGGTAAAAGGCTTTTCTGGTGGTGAAAAAGCTCGTTTGGCGCTGTCTTTGATTGCTTGGCGTAAGCCTAACCTATTGGTACTGGACGAGCCGACCAACCATTTGGACATCGAAATGCGCCAAGCGCTGACCGAAGCCTTGCAAGAGTTTGAAGGTGCTATCCTAGTGGTATCCCACGATCGTCACTTATTAAATAGTACGGTAGATGAGTTCTTCTTGGTGGCGGATCATAAGATCGAAGCCTTTGATGGCGACCTACATTCTTACCATCAGTGGCTGCAGGCGCGTCAACAGCAGGCCAACCAAGCGGAGCGTGCCTCGGCCAATGAAGCCAAAGTGGAAAAAGTCGACCGTAAAGAAGAGCGCCGCAAGGCGGCCGAGTTACGTGAAAAACTGCGCCCACTGCGCAAAGCCATTGAAAAATATGAGAAGACCATGCAGATCGCACAATCTCATTTAGAAACGATTGGCGAAGCCATGGCTGATAGTAGCCTCTATGAGGTTGCGAACAAAGATAAGCTGCAGACTCTATTAGCTGATGAGGCGAAGTGGAAAAAGTCATTAGAGGAAGCGGAAGAAGCATGGTTCGAAGCTCAGGATGAACTAGAGCAAGCGGAAGCTGAGTTGTCGTGAGGTTTACATGCTTTAGTGGAGAGTTTTACTAGTGTGTAAACTTTTTGTTTGATATAAATTTTAATTATAGTTCTTATATAAAGCACGCAGACCATTATCTTGGTTTGCGTGTTTTTTTATTTATGTCTCACATTTAAAATCTGGATTTATATTTAATAAGTTTTTAAAAAACATAGAAGATTAGTGTTTATTAATTTAGTTTTCTTTTAATAGTTATATGGCCAAAGTCTAAATTATTTTAAATAAATTAAAAACTAATCTGCTCTCAATCGAAGATTCTCCGTTCTACGCGCTCCACCTATTTTTATATTCGTCTATTTCATTAGGCTACACTCTGTTGTGAAGGACAATAACACTATGCTCATCCGATCTATCTCAATTGGGACACGTTCGACGATAGCCTTTGCTATCGTTGGTTTGATTGTTCTGTCTCTAGGGCTTTTCTCATTAAATCGAATTTCAAACTTATCTGATGAGTTTGATGTGATTACAGAAAAACGTATCCCTGCTTTAAGTTATGCGCAAAATATGATGGCGGCTTTATATGAGTTGCGTTTTGAAGTGACTAAAATTGTGCTGATTCCTAATTATGCGGATCAGAATGGCCATCTTTATACCGAAGCGGAGAATAAATTCTCTAAAGCTTTAGAAAATATGAAAGGTGTAGCGAGAGCAGAGGAAGCGTTAGATATTTTAAATAATATCTCTAGTAACTTTAGTCAGTATCAATCATTACAACGCCAAGTGATGACTATGGTTGCCAATGGCAATGAAGCTGCCAGCGCACCGCTGCAAGAACAATCCAAAATTGTTGGTGATCAATTAAGCTCTGCTTTGGCAGAGTTAGAAGCGTTTCAAACTCAGCGTGTGGTGGACAGTGACAATACGGTCGATGCGGCAGAATCTCAAACCACCATGATTATGTACAGTACGATTGTAGCGGCGTTATTGCTAGTGGTTCTGTTTTCTATCGTATTTACTCGAAGCCTAGTGCGTCCATTGCAAACGGCTATTGAAGCAGCGCAGACCATTGCTGACGGTGATTTGACCAAAGAGTTTAGCGATAACGGTAACGATGAGTCCGCCGCTATGATCAAGGCACTGTCTGCGATGCAAGTGAAACTGCGTAACACCATCAATGAGATCCAGTCCTCCGCATCGCAACTGGCGGCCACATCTGAAGAGTTGAGTATTGTCACTGAGCAGGCGACCAAATCTATCTACGATCAAAATATGCAGTTAGAGCAGGCAGTATCGTCTGTGACAGAGCTGTCCTCTGCAGTGGATGAAGTGGCGCGTAGTGCAGTGTCCACATCAGAAGAGTCTGAATTAGCAAATGAGCGTTCTGAGACAGGACGAAAAGAGGTAGAAGGGACGATTAAAACCGTTACCGGTCTACTAAGCGAACTGGACAGTACTATTACTGGTGTGACGCTGCTTGAAGAGCAGGTTGTCAAAATCGGAACGGTACTGGATGTGATTCGTGGTATTGCCGAACAAACGAACTTGTTGGCGTTGAATGCGGCGATTGAAGCAGCCCGTGCCGGTGAAACCGGACGTGGCTTTGCGGTGGTGGCAGATGAGGTGCGTGCCTTGGCCCATCGTACTCATGAATCGACCATTGAAATCGAGACCATGATTGGGGCCGTACAAGGTTCTACCGGACAAACGGTAAGTTCTATCCGCGCGAGCCATGAGCAAGCTAAGCATACTCTGGATATTGCCCATAAAGCGGGTGAAGCGCTGGCCGCGATCAAGCAAGCGGTTGCCAATATTAATGAACAAAACAGCACGATCGCTTCTGCCACAGAGCAGCAGGCCATTGTATCGCGTACCGTGGATGAGAATCTGGTGAATATCAGTGATATCGCTACCAGTACTGCGGCAGCGGCTGATCAGAGCAGTGCCTCGACTCAAGAATTGGCTCGCCTTGCGGAAGCATTAAGCCAATTAACGAATCAGTTTAAGGTTTAACACACTATCTCTTAGGTACTTCAAAAGGGTCGCATCTGCGACCCTTTTTGCGTTTTCAATGGCTTTCTATAAATTTCCTGAATGACATCAAGGTATTACCCATACTTTTGCTCTAGAATGATTAACATACAGAGCAATTGAAAGTTACCACTAACGTGCTTTCCCTTGTTTTATGAGGCAATTTTGTTTTCTGTAACCTAATTGTCACAATTTATTTATAGTTTACGACCCGTAAAGTAAGGAGCTGGTCATGACCTTTCCGTTTGTTCGTATGCGCCGTATGCGTAAAGATGATTTTTCTCGTCGTTTAATGCGTGAGCATCGCCTGAGCGCTGATGATCTAATTTATCCGATGTTTGTGATCGAAGGTCAGAACACTCGTGAAGCCGTGCCTTCGATGCCGGGAATTGAACGGGTGACCATCGACCTGTTGCTTAAAGAAGCGGCTGAGTTGGTACAGCTGGGTATCCCTATGGTGGCCTTGTTCCCTGTGGTGGGCGAAGCTAAGAAATCTCTACTTGCAGAAGAAGCCTACAATCCAGACGGACTAGCACAACGTGCCGTACGTGCATTGCGCCAGCACTTTCCAGAATTAGGCGTGATGACGGATGTGGCGTTGGACCCATTCACTACCCATGGACAAGACGGCATCATTGATGAAGATGGTTATGTACTAAACGACATTACTACGGAAGTCTTGGTGAAGCAGGCCTTGTCTCACGCAGAAGCTGGTGCGCAAGTGATTGCGCCGTCGGATATGATGGATGGCCGCATTGGCGCGATTCGTGAGGCTCTGGAGCTAGAGGGCCACATTAATACTCGCATCATGGCCTACTCTGCGAAATACGCTTCGGCTTACTATGGTCCATTTCGTGATGCAGTCGGTTCTTCAGGTAACCTTGGCAAAGGCAACAAATCCACTTACCAAATGGATCCTGCGAACAGCGATGAAGCGATTCGTGAAGTCATGCTGGATCTAGATGAAGGTGCAGATATGGTGATGGTGAAGCCTGGTATGCCCTATCTTGATGTGGTGCGCCGCGTGAAATCTGAACTGGGCGTGCCAACTTACGCTTACCAAGTGAGTGGTGAATATGCTATGCAAATGGCGGCTTTCCAAAACGGTTGGTTGGATAAGAACCAAGTCATGCTGGAATCGCTCTTGGCATTTAAACGTGCTGGTGCGGACGGTATTTTGACTTACTTTGCAAAAGACGCAGCTCGCCTGCTAAAGGGCTAGACTATTAGTGTTGTCGCGGCTTGTGCTAATTTTGAATAGCTGTTGAAAATTCAAATACAAGTCGTGACCCGAGAATTGCGTTAGTGTAATTTTTAAAAGTTGCTCTGCTTTGACTGAGAGTAGAGCAACATGGAACATAATGATGCCACGCTATTGGAGCTGACACGCAATGTCTGAACAGGCTGAAAAAGCAATCGAAGTTACTCAATCTTCAGAAGTCAAAAATGAGGAAGCTGCTTCTCATGAAGCAAAGAAAGCCACAGTGGATGCAGTGGAAGACTTAGTACTGGAGCCAATTCCAGAATTGCCGATTGACCCTAGTCGTTTGGCGATTGAAGAGCGTTTGCCAGAAGACATTGATCTGGCCGATCCTGAGCTGTATTTCAACCGTGAACTTAGCCATCTTCAGTTTAACGCACGCGTGTTAGAGCAAGCGATGGATGAAAACCATCCTGTTCTTAACCGTTTGATGTTCCTATGTATTTTTAGCTCTAACATGGACGAATTCTTTGAGATCCGTGTGGCAGGGCTTAAGAGTCAGATCGAATACAGCCGTGAAAAAAATGGTCCTGATGGCATGCACCCACGCAAGGTGTTGCAGCTCATCAGTGAGCACGCGCATCAATTGGTACGCCGTCAGTACCGTATTCTAAATGACATCATTTTCCCTAAGCTTGCCGAAGAAAATATTCACTTTATCCGTCGTTCAGATTGGACGGAGAAGCAAGCGGCTTGGGTGAAGCGCTACTTCCGCGACAACGTGTTGCCCATTATCAGCCCAGTAGGTCTAGACCCTGCGCACCCATTCCCACGTTTGGCGAACAAGACCTTTAACTTCGTAGTGGAGCTTGAAGGACGCGATGCCTTTGGTCGTGAAAATGGTCTAGCGATCGTTCCAGCGCCAAGTTCTTTGCCACGTCTGGTGAAGTTGCCTGACGATGTGTGTGAAGGCGGCGATAACATGGTGTTCCTATCGTCGATTATTCACGCCCATGCTGATCAGCTGTTCCCTGGTATGACGGTGAAAGGTTGTTTCCAGTTCCGTCTAACCCGTAACGCCGATCTAGAAGTAGATTCGGATGATATCGGTTTGGACTTGGCAGGGGCGCTGCGTACCGAGCTACAAAGCCGCCACTACGGTAGTTCTGTACGTCTTGAAATTGCCGACAATTGTCCCGCGCACATTGTCGATGCCCTGTTGGCGCAGTTTGATTTAACCGAACAAGACCTGTACTGCATCGATGGTCCAGTTAACTTAAGTCGTTTGATGGCGGTACTGGAACTAGTAGATCGCCCTGATTTGTCTTACCCGCCATTCTCTCCTGGCTTGCCAAATAAATTGGCCAAGTCCGGCGGTATCTTTGATGCGATTCGTCAACGCGATTACTTATTAATGCACCCGTTTGAGAGCTTCTCGCCGGTTATTGATATGCTTAGTGAAGCGGCGAAAGATCCCAGCGTTATCGCTATTCGCCAAACCCTATACCGTACAGGTGCCCGTTCACCAATTGCCAATGCCTTGGTTGAGGCCGCGCGAAATGGTAAAGAAGTGACCGTAGTTATCGAGCTGCGTGCACGCTTTGATGAAGCGGAAAACTTGGCGTTAGCGAGCCGTCTGCAAGATGCAGGTGCGATCGTGGTATACGGTGTCGTACGTCACAAGACTCACGCTAAGATGATCCTCATCGTGCGTCGTGAAGGAGCTGAGCTAACTCGTTACGTTCACTTGGGCACAGGTAACTACCACGCGGGTAATGCGCGTTTATACACTGACTACAGTTTCTTAACCTGCGATAAAGAAATTGGTGATGATGTGCATCGCGTATTCCAGCAATTGACGGGTATGAGCAAAGAGCTGAAGGTGAAGAAGTTGCTTCACGCGCCGTTCACGCTACGTGATCGCTTGTTGGATATGATTGCCCATGAAGCGGAAAACGCGAAAAAGGGTGAGCCAGCGCGAATCATTATTAAGGTGAACTCGTTAACGGAGCAGCGTCTGATCCAAGCCCTGTATAAAGCATCGCAAGCGGGCGTTAAGATTGATCTGATCGTGCGTGGTATTTGTACGCTACGTCCGGGGATTAAAGGCGTGTCTTCAAATATCCGTGTGCGTAGTATCATAGGTCGCTTCCTAGAGCATACTCGTGTGTACTACTTCTATAATAATCGTATGCCGATGGTTTACCTATCGAGTGCCGATGGTATGGATCGTAACTTGAACAACCGTGTGGAAGTGGCGTTCCCGATCCAAGACTACAAATTGGCACGCCGCGTGAAGCAGGAACTTGAGTATTACCTAAAAGACAATACGCAAAGTTGGCTACTGCAAAGCGACGGTTCTTACCAATTGTCGAAGCCGCGTAAAGATGAGTACCGCAGTGCTCAGCGTACGCTGCTAAATGATTTAGCGGATAACGCCCGCTAAGTTTTACCTCGCCAGTTAACTCTCACTACCAAGGCTACAATGTGTAGCGCTTGGTAGTGAATTCTTACATATCTTTTGTTGTTAAAGTGCTAACTTCACTTACTATTAAGCTAACGCAAAGAACTTTATTTTGTCGGCTTTGGGAGTGACTAATGAGCAATGCGACAGAGCTATTGGCAAGCTATGGGATTTCTTTCTCCGAAGGAAGAGACTTTATTTATGCCAATCTCAGTAACCCTCAAATTATCTACAGCACGGCGCTTCAATACGGCGTGACCTTTTCGATGCTGGCTGAACTTTATGGGCAGGGCGCTTCGGAAGCCGACGTGATTGGCTTTTTTAATGTTTTAGGCTTTAACACCTCTGATTCTCGCTTATTAGGAACGGATGCTGACACTCTCAATCTACTGGCTCAGAGTAATGCCGTGTCGGGTGTTTTTGCATTAGCTAACAGCAGCACGCCTTTCGTCAATAGTATTATCAGTGGTGATAGTTGGGATAATAGCTTTGTCACTTATGGCTTTCCTAGCTCGATGCCTGCATCTTACACGAGAGATATTGATCTCAGCTATGGTTGGCGAGCGCTGACCAACGAAGAAATCAGCTACTTTAGCGCTGTGGCGGAGTCTCAAAATCAATACATTAACACTGATTTGATTCGCTCCTACGGCAGTGCAGACATCAATGTCTCAGCGGTTTACCAATACTCTTCGGAAGCTTTTGCCTACTATCCGGGAGAGGATGTCGGTGGTGATGTTTTCTTGAACCGTGATGGTGGTGATGAAAACTACTATGGTGTCGGCGGTTATGGCGTGTTTACCATGATGCACGAACTTGGTCATGCCATGGGCTTAGATCACTCCTTTGAAGGCGTGCGACTTAATAGTGCCTATGACAATACCTATTACACTGCGATGAGTTATACCCTGTTGGGGGGTTATGAAGTCGAGGCTTTGAATCAAGGTTCCCGTTATTCCACTTACACAGTTGACGCTTACCGTACGGATTTAGGCATTATTGATGTGGCTGCACTTCAGGCCATCTATGGTGCTGATATGAGTACCAACGCAGGCGATACGGTCTATGTGTATAACGAAGCAGAGCGTGCTTTTACTACCGCTTCTGGACATTACCTGACCATTTGGGACGCAGGTGGCAACGACACCTTGGATCTTAGCGCGGCGGAATACGGCAGCAGCATCGACCTAAACGATTACACATTATCCTCTGTTTCGCAGCGGACGAGCTTTGAAGAAGCCGTAGAGGTTGGCTACGCAGCGGGCTTAACCAGCCGCTCCGCTATTGATTTTATTCAAGAGTTTATCGATGACTTGGGTGATGAAGCTTTCCTCAATCACAATAACTTAGGTATCGCCTACGGTGTGGTGATCGAGAATGTGATTACTGGCGTTGGTGATGACATTGTGATCGACAACGAAGTGGATAACCAAATCTACACAGGCGCAGGTAACGATAGTATTTACCTAGGGGCGGGTGGTTACGACTACGTCGATGGTGGTTTAGGTAATGATACCGTGGTGCTGAATGTTAACTACGCCGATGTGGAACGCTTTGTCGACAGTGCTGGCTATCATTTATTAGCCGATGATTTCGCGGCTACTTTGGTAGGTGTCGAGAACGTCCAATACTTGGATATGAATGAATCGATTGCTTAGTGACTAAGACCTTCTCAAAATCCAATAAAAAAGCATACCGAGGGCATGCTTTTTCGTTTTAACTTGTCGGAAAGTCTTTAACTAGTCTTTCTTAGGGCGTGGCGCGTAAGCAAACACGTCTGAATGGCAGTTAGCTTCTTGAATGCCTTTGGCTTCAAGCTGATCTAGTGTGCCGTAGACCATACCCACAGAGCCACTAATAAAGGCATGGCTGTCTTGCAGTTCTAGGTGGTCTTCAATGATGGCTTCGTACAACCAACCGGTACGGCCATCCCAGTCATCACTTTTCTCATTCACGACCACGTGGATATGGAAGTTTGCGGGTGATTGATGGCTGTTAATCCAATCCATCACAAAGGTATCCGCTGCTGTACGTAGACCCCAGTAAAAATGCACTGGGCCTTGGTAATCTTTGTGTACGAGGTCGTCAAAGATGCTTTTCATCTGTGCAAAGCCAGTACCACCTGCAATCAGCAGCAGTGGGGCATTTAGCTCAGCAGGGGCTTTCTCAATGTGTGCATCGCCGCCCGGTAGAACAAGATCAACGCTGTCGTTGTTCTTAATATGTTCTACAACTTTAAAGGCCAAGGATTCTTGGTCTGCGACCAGAATGTATAGGCTAAGCGTTGGTAGCTCGCATGGTGCACTACCGATTGAGTATGGGACTTTCTCGCCCGTTGGTAAGGCGATCATTAAATATTGCCCAGCGATGAATTGGCTGTCGTTGACTTCCAAATCCACCTTATACACTGTGCTATTTAGTGATTCGACTCGAATGACTTTAGCGTTAACGTCTTTCACCTAGATAACTCCGTTGTGCTCTCTAGTAGCTGTTGAAACAGCTTTTTAATAATTTTAGCGCATGAATCAGCGCGATGGGCGCCATTATATCGATGCTTTTTGCATAAAAAAAAGCCACTTTCACATAAAAGTGAGGAAGTGGCTTCTGTGTATCCGTTATGGAAACGCTTTGTTACTTGTTCTTGCCTTTCATGGACTCGAAGAACTCATCGTTGGTCTTGGTCACTTTTAGGCGATCGATCAAGAATTCTGTTGCGGCAACGTCTTCCATTGGGTTTAGCAATTTACGCAAGATCCACATACGTTGTAGTTCATCTTCCGTAGTCAGTAGGTCTTCACGACGTGTACCAGAGCGACGAATGTTGATCGCAGGGAAAGTACGTTTCTCAGCAATCTTACGGTCAAGGTGTAACTCAGAGTTACCGGTACCTTTAAATTCTTCGAAGATAACTTCGTCCATCTTAGAGCCTGTATCCACCAACGCTGTAGCGATGATGGTTAAGCTGCCACCTTCTTCAATGTTACGTGCGGCACCGAAGAAACGCTTAGGACGCTCAAGAGCGTTAGCATCCACACCACCGGTTAGTACTTTACCTGATGAAGGGATAACTGTGTTGTAGGCACGGGCTAGACGAGTGATCGAGTCCAACAAGATAACCACGTCTTTTTTGTGCTCAACTAGGCGTTTTGCTTTCTCGATTACCATTTCCGCCACTTGAACGTGACGCGCTGGTGGCTCGTCGAACGTAGAAGCGACTACTTCGCCGCGTACGGTACGCGACATCTCTGTTACTTCCTCAGGACGTTCGTCGATTAGTAGTACGATCATGTGACATTCTGGGTTGTTGCGGGTAATCGCGTTAGCGATGTTCTGCAACATGAAGGTTTTACCCGCTTTCGGCGGAGAAACGATCAAGGCTCGCTGACCTTTACCCATTGGCGCAACTAGGTCGATGATACGAGACGTCACGTCTTCAGTGGAGCCGTTACCAGCTTCCATTACCAAACGCTCATTAGCGAACAATGGCGTTAAGTTTTCAAATAGAATCTTGTTACGTACGCTGTCAGGCTTATCAAAGTTGATTTCGTTAACTTTTAATAGCGCGAAGTAACGCTCGCCGTCTTTTGGCGGACGAATCTTGCCGGCGATGGTATCGCCTGTGCGTAGGTTGAAACGACGAATCTGGCTAGGTGAAACGTAGATATCGTCTGGACCCGCTAGGTATGAGCTATCAGGAGAACGTAGGAAGCCAAAGCCGTCTTGCAAAATCTCAAGGATGCCGTCGCCGTAGATATCTTCACCACTTTTCGCGTGGCGTTTCAGAATCGCGAAGATAACATCTTGTTTTCGGGAGCGAGCAAGGCTTTCTAGCCCCATTTCCGCTGCGATATCTAATAGTTCAGGGACTGATTTCTGTTTTAGTTCGGTAAGGTTCATAGACGAATTTAGTTGTTAGCTCATAAGAGGAAAAATGACGGGACCATAGTGATGTAGCAACACGGCTATACATGATCTATGTCGGAAGTATTTAAACGTATAAAATGCTTTTCGACACCGAATACCGGCTACGGGCATAACCATGGCTGGAGTTCTATCATTCGCAATGGGCGAAGTCGAACAGCGTGTATCACTTGATTGGAGTCTTTTTAATTGCCGTTCTATAAATAGACAATTCATAAGACTGGTTAACTATAGTGCGACAAATTCCCGAGGTCTATAGTCAAAAAGGTTTAATAGCGCCTTTTTTGTTAGTTTTTTGACCGATTTCGGTAAAAATAATGTCTTGCGTTAGTCTGTACATCAAAAAAGTCCATGGAATTTGACCATGACAGATGCGGCCAAACCAGTTAATCTTCGGCTCATTAGTTGAATAATCGAAAAGGCGTTGATGGATGCAATCACTTTTAGTGCAACAATCGCATGATTTTCCATTCGAAAAAATTGCAGCGATAGACCTAGGATCAAACAGTTTCCATATGGTCGTCGCACAAGTTACGCATGGACAACTGCGTATTACGGGCCAGTACGGTGACAAAGTTCAGTTAGCCGCTGGTCTGCAAGAAGATGACACTTTAGATGAAGCATCGCAACAGCGAGGCATTGATTGTATCGCCCAGTTCGCACAAGTAATCGATGACTTGCCATTAGGGGCGGTGCGTATTGTGGGGACCAATGCCTTACGTGCGGCGAAAAACCGCTACGACTTTATTTCTAAAGCCATGGACGTGATTAGCCATCCAGTGGAAATCATTGCGGGTCGTGAAGAAGCCCGTCTGATTTATGTGGGCGTGGCGCGTACCATGGATCATGGCGATCAAAAACGCGTGGTGGTGGACATCGGTGGTGGTTCGACTGAATTCATCATTGGTCAGCAGCTTGAGCCGATTCTAACGGAAAGTCTGCATATGGGCTGTGTCAGCTACCGTCAACGCTTCTTTCCCGATGGTTTGATTACCAAATCCAACTTCCAAAAAGCCGTCACGGCAGCGCGTCTTGAACTATTGAGTATTCAAGACGACTACCTTGATGAAGGCTGGGACGTGGCGATTGGTTCCTCTGGTACCATCAAGGCTGCCTACAATATTGCTTTGGAAATGGGCTGGAGCAAGAAGGGTATTACGCCAAAAGTGCTGAAACAAATCCAAAAAGCGCTGTTTGATGCGGGCCATGCCGACAATATCGACCTGTTAGGGTTGAAACCGGAACGTAAGTCGACCATTGCTGCGGGGATTGCGATCCTAACGGCTGTGTTTGAGTGTTTTGGTATCAAGCAAATGGATTTCTCCAATGGTGCCCTGCGTGAAGGGGTGCTGTACGACATTATGGGCCGTTATGCGGACACTGACATCCGTGAGCGCACCGTTAACTACATGCTGAACCAGTACCATATCGATACGGAACAAGCGAAGTTGGTGACCCACACTTCTTTGTCCATGTTGGCGCAGGTGAAAGACGATTGGGGCTTAGCCTCTTTGTCGAGCGAAGACATCTTACGTTGGGCGAGCTTGTTGCACGAGTGTGGCATGGGTATCTCCCACAGCCGTTATCACAAACACGGTGCCTACATTATTAGCGAATCCGATATGCCAGGCTTCTCCCAGCAGGAGCAACAGGCATTAGCTTCTTTGGTATTACGCCACCGCCGTAAGTTTACTCAAGCCTTGGAGTATCGTTTTACCAAGAGCGATCAGCAGGACCTTGACCGTTTGGCGATCTTGCTACGTTTGGCGATCTTGCTACACATCGACCGTAAAGAAGGGGATATGCCGATCTTTACGCTGAAAGCCGATGATAAATCCTTACATGCAGAGTTCTTACCTGGCTGGTTGGATACGCGTCCTCTGACCGCCGCTAACTTGCAAAGTGAAGCCGATAATTTGGCAGTATCAGGTTACACACTGACTTTTAAATAAGCCTGCCTGTCAGCTAATTACAACGCCTCGTGTTGGTTTCTCCGATACGAGGCGTTTTGCTTTGCGACTCAGTTTTGATAGCGGCTATTTCGTAAGTTTATAGCACCGACCATTAACTGCTAGAAGAAGCGTATTTTCGATCTGTTTAACTTTCATATTTTCTTTTAAAAACATTGTCTTAAGAAATCCTCTTTGTTGCTAAAAGGTTGCACGATAGCGAACTAAAGATCGCTAAACTAATACCAAGGTATCAAGACATTAGCGTCAAAATCCGTATAATCTGCGACACACCTGCTTAAAACCCTTGCATGGTTGATCGCTTCCGTTCTAAACGGCGTATTTCCGTGATGAACAGCGCTCTCAGGGGAGTAACGAGGAAGTGCAATGATCTTTACCCAGATTGCAGAGGGACAGTCCGAATGCGTCTGTATCGGTTCGTATTCGCACCTTCCCTTATAGATGGTTAACAGCCCTTTTCCGAATTACTCTCAAACTACAAACTGGCTATGATACGGCGAACTCATATGACCTCAAACATTGTAGACGTACTACTCGTAGGCGGCGGTGCCATGAGCACCACCCTAGGCATGTTGCTTAAACAGCTCGATCCTTCACTATCTATCACCTTGGTTGAGCGTTTAGAAAAAGTCGCGCAAGAAAGTACCGATGGTTGGAACAACGCAGGTACCGGACACGCGGCATACTGTGAGCTTAACTACACTTCACCAAATCCTGACGGCACCACCAACATCGATAAAGCAGTAAACATCAACGCTGCCTTTGAAGTAAGCCTACAGTTCTGGTCTTACCTTGTTGAAAAAGGCCTATTGCCTGAGCCAGCACAATTTATTAACCGTGTACCACACCAAAGTTTTGTGTGGGGCGCGGACAACGTGAAAAAACTAAAATCACGTTTTGAAGCCATGAGTGCTCACCCTGCATTCCGTGAAATGCAATACACGGAAGATCACGAAAAAATGGCTGAGTGGATGCCATTGATCATGCAAAACCGCAAAGGCGATGAGCCCTTGGCAGCGACTCGTATTGATCACGGCTCGGATGTGAACTTTGGTGCCATTGCCCGTAATATGGCGAAGTTCCTTGAGACACAAGACGGTGTCAACATCGAACTTAGCGCTGAAGTTGAAGAGCTTAAGCAATTGTCTGATGGTACTTGGAAAGTCACGGTGGACCAAAAAGGTCAGCGTCGCGATATCCAAGCGAAATTTGTCTTCCTAGGGGCAGGCGGTGGTGCATTACCATTGCTACAAAAATCAGGCATCAAAGAAGGTAAAGGCTACGGCGGCTTCCCAGTAAGCGGTCAGTGGTTGGTCTGTGATAAGCCTGAGTTGGTTGAACAGCACCACGCGAAAGTCTACGGTGCCGCGCCAATCGGTGCGCCACCAATGTCTGTGCCACACTTGGACACGCGTATCATTGATGGCAAAAAAGCCATTCTGTTTGGTCCCTTTGCTGGCTTCACCACCAAGTTCCTAAAACAGGGTTCGGTATTTGACCTTGTAAAAAGTGTTCGCGCCGACAACCTTGGCAACATGCTAAGTGTCGGTAAAAACAATATGGATCTGACCAAGTACTTGATCAGTGAAGTGCGTCAGTCCCACAAAGACCGTTGTGAGTCATTGCGTAACTTCTTCCCTGATGCCCAAGACAAAGACTGGTCATTGGCTTACGCGGGTCAACGTGTGCAGATCATCAAGCAAGGTCCAGATGGTGCCGGTAAGCTTGAGTTTGGTACCGAAGCCATCGTGGCGGAAGACGGTTCGATTGCCGCACTGCTTGGTGCGTCA
Source organism: Marinomonas sp. HM11-D (assembly GCF_057626615.1). Lineage (NCBI taxonomy): Bacteria > Pseudomonadati > Pseudomonadota > Gammaproteobacteria > Oceanospirillales > Oceanospirillaceae > Marinomonas > Marinomonas sp. HM11-D. Next base: position 43,610 of record NZ_JBMMKT010000001.1, read on the forward strand.
CCTGGTGCATCAACGACGGTTAATACCATGATTGGCATCTTGGAGCGCAGCTTTGCTGATCGTATGCAGTCAGCAGAATGGCAAGCCAAAATGAAAGAAATGGTACCGTCTTACGGTCAGTCTTTAGTGAAAAACACCGATCTATTGTTAGAGATCCGTGCACGTACGCTTGAGACATTGAATCTTAAGCCGTAAGCTTAAGCACAACGCTTTTCAAAGCCGACCTCACCACAAGTGACGTCGGCTTTGTTATATTCTTAGGAAATGAACATGACAACCTACGCAGAACGCTCCGACGCTCTATGCGATACCCTTCGCGATTTAGAACACCAAGCCCAAGACGGCGATCAACTGTTTTACTGTGCTTACTTGCTAGGGCTACTGGGCCTGCACAGCGCCGCGGAAGGCGAGGGCGCGGATGAATTTGATGCTTACTTTGAAACGGAACTAAAAGCCACACTTGAGGCGGAAGGGGTTTCTGAGAAGGATCAAGAAGCGATCTTGGTACTTTGGAATCAGGTTAAATAACCTCTTTTGTACGACTCGATTCCATCGGGGACAGACGCTTCAAATCGCCATCAGGAGATGGCTCGTACGCCCCGACTCCGTCCGAGGAAGCTGGCTTTCAATCGCGGGGTACAATCCGCTCGTACGACCCGATTCTATCGGGGACCAGTGCTTCAAATCGCCATCAGGAGATGGCTCGTACGACCCGGCTCCGTCCGGGGAAGCAAGTTTGAATCGCAGGATGATTTCCTTCGCACAGCGAAGTCCTACAAAATGTCACTCGAATCCAAGCACATTGTTCGCTAAGCTCAATTTAATTTCCATATAAGAGTTCTGTTATGTCAGAAGATATTCGCTGGTTACAACGCTTTGATCACTTCAAGAAAGCCTATGCGCAGCTACAAGAAGCGCTCCAGCTGATGTCTGAGCGTGAGCTTAGCAACATTGAGAAACAAGGTTCTATTCAGGCATTTGAGTTCACTTATGAGCTGGCTTGGAATGTATTGCGTGACTATTTGATCTGGCAAGGGATTGAGTCTGTATCAGGCTCACGCGATGCTATACGCGAAGGCTTTAAGCGTGAACTCATTTCGGATGGTCATGCGTGGCTGGCGATGCTACAAGACCGCAACCGTACAGTGCACACTTATAATGAAGCCACTGCTAACCAAATTATCGAGCATTTGCGTACCCAGTACGCGCAGTTGTTTGCTGAGTTTGTTGTGACATTCCAGCTAAAAGCCGATGAAGAGCAGGTGGGTTTTTAGTGTCTGATCAATTTGGTTTAACGGTATCTGAAATACAGCAAATACGTTCGGTTTTCGCGCAATTTCTTGAAGTCACCCAGGTGTTAGTCTACGGCTCGCGAGTGAAAGGCAATTATCGAGCCGCTTCCGATATTGATATGACTATCATGGATGACATCGATTGGTCTTTATTTAACCGGATAGAGTCAGAGTTAGATGACTTGATGTTGCCGTATCAAATTGATTTATCTGTCTTTTCTCAAATTGAAAATGACAACTTGATTGATCATATCCAACGTATTGGCCAGCCGATTTATCAAAGACTATAGAGCTACTTTTTGTACGACCCGGCTCTGTCCGGGGAAGCAGGCTTTAATCGCGAGATACAACTCGCTCGTACGACCCGATTCTATCGGGGATGCAGGATCTTATCGGGGCGAGACGCCCCTCCCACAAGATTCCATCGGGGGTTCAGGATCTAATCGGGCTGGGACAGCCCTCCTACAAGTGCTCATTTGTGGGGTATCCTTACCCCGATTTCGACTCACATCCCCATAAATAGCGGAATCAATACCGGCACTAAAAAGCTCATAATAAAGCCGCTGGCGATGCAAACGGGGACGATCTCTGCACCATGCACTTTGCCAAGTAATGGCAGGGTGAAATCCATGGCGGTGGCGCCTGAGTAGCCAACCGATAAGTGGCTATTGATACGGGCAAACATGGGGATCAGCATTAGCGCGATGATTTCACGGCCAAGGTCGAGTAGAAAAGCGGTCGTGCCGAGCACGGGATCGCCAAGGCCAGTAATCAAGATACCCGATAAGCTGTACCAACCAAATCCCGATACCACGGCTAAGCTTTTATGCCATTCTAAATCGAGTAATGAGCCTGCGAGTAAGCCGGCTAATAGGGTCACGATCACTGTGGTGCACGCAATGGCGACGCCTTGCGTATTGAGGAAGAGTTTACGTAAGCGAAAATTACCATGACGTAGCTGACAGCCGACCAAAAATAGCAGTAGATACAACAGCCAAGTGACCAGCTCGTCCACGCTAGGAATCCAGTTTTTAAGCAGCCAGCCTGCCAATACCCCCGCCAATACCCAGCCTAATGTTTTGGCGGCATCTTTCAGAGCACTCTTAGTTGATGAATTATTATCCACATGCTCGAGCTTGCTGGCGCCAGCGTGGAAAACTTGGCCGCTTATCCACAAGGCTAATAAAGGCAGCACAGTGATAGCAATGAATAAGACCACCGCTTGATAGCCAGCAATCATGATCTTGCTGGCTAAATTATCCAGCGCACCAATGCTGTAGCCAATTAAGCCTAAAATCACATAAGTAAGTTGAGAAAGCCCTTTGGCGACACGCTCTGGGGTTGCTAGAGGGACGTTCACCCAGTAGCCGAATAGAAGCGCTGCTAGAAGTGGGCCTAGGGTCGAAAGAATGGTCATAATCCATTGATCCTAAAATATTTTTATGAATTGGAAACGGTTGGCTTAGGACAGTTTGATAAGACACTGAAAAGCACACAATTGGTGCAATTATACTGAGTTATCGTGCAAAGTTGACCACTTGGTGATAAATTCGCCGCACGCTTAATTGAATACCTTTCATAGACTTCAAAATCATGTTTACACAGTTTGCCAAACGCAACCCAGCATTGAGTGAAATCCTGCATTTGCTCTTTCCCATGATCCTCACCATGACCTTGGAATTATCCATCAGTCTTGTGGATACAATTATGCTGGGGCACTACGATTCACTGCATTTGGCGGCGGTAGGCTTGGCGTCGAGCCTCTGGAGTCCAGTCGCTTGTTTTATGATTGGCGTGACATTTGGCTTAACGCCATTGATTACCCGTCACCTGCATGGTCGTCAGAGAATGCTGGTGAATATGTACATGTCGCAAGCATTCGGATTATCGATCATCTTGGGAATAATCGGTGCAGCAATGAGCCTGACATTATTGCCTTGGGCGGCGAAAATGATGGCCAGCGAACCCGAAACTCAGCAAGTAGCGCAGCAATATTTGTATCTGTTCTCGCCGACCTTTATGGCGCTGGCGTTGATGACCTCTTACAAAAACCTGTTTGAAGCGGCGGGCAAGCCACGAGTGCCATTGATGGTGGCAACGCTTAGCTTGATTCTAAATGTCATCTTTAACTATATGCTGATCTACGGAAAGTTTGGCTTTCCTGAATTGGGTGCCAGCGGTGCGGCGATTGCCTCGGCGCTGTCTGTTTGGGTTTCGCTGACTGTCTTTGTGTTATTCGATTTGAAAGTGAACACGGATACCTTGTTTAGCAAGATCGACTGGTATTACGTGCGTAACTTCAAAATTCTCTTTGGTGTTGGTATGCCAGCAGGCTTTGCTTTCGCTTTTGAGATTGGCTTGTTCTCTTCGCTTACTTGGTTGATTTCTGCGTTTGGTGATTTAGCCTTGGGTGCGGGGCAGATCGTTATGTCTTACTCAACGATCCTGTTTACACCGTTAATGGCCATGAGTGCCGTGACGGCAATTGTCGTGGCCAAAGCCATGGCCACCCATGGTGTGGAAGAAGTACAACGTCGTATTCGTATCATCTTGATGCTCGGGGCGGGTTACGTGGCGGTGTGCTTTACCCTGACGCAAACCTTTAATGAGCAGATTCCATTGCTGTTTAGTTCTAATGAAGTGGTCGCGGCCATGGCGGCAGGTATTTTATTAATTACCTCAGCCTATCAGCCGCAAGATATGGTGCAGACAGTGTTTACGGGGGCTCTTCGAGGCTTCCGCGATACCCGTTCCAGCATGATTGCCATGGCGGTTTCTCTGTTTGGCTTAAGTATCCCTTTAAGCTACTGGCTAGCGCACCTTAGCCCGTGGGCCGACACACTGCATGTGCGTGGCTTGTACATTGGTCTGGGGATTGGCCTATTTGTCTTGGCTTCGATTCTAGTGACACGTTATCGCATGACGCTGAAGAAATTTCGCAATAAGAAACTGCCACATCCAGAGGAAGTGGCTTAAGCATCTTCGGATACTGTCGAAGCCAAATCCATTTTCCGCTCCACGCGCAAGCGCTAGAGTGCGCTGCAAATGGACATTAGCTTCTTTTGAAGTTGCCAATCAAAAGGGCAGATCTAGTACTCAGGTATTATCGAAGCCAAATCCATTTTTCGCTCCACGCGCAAGCGCTAGAGTGCGCTACAAATGGATATTGGCTTCTGAATATTGAGTCTTTTTGAGTACTAAAGTCTTTCAAAGCGTCCCATGCGTTTGCTGAGCGCTGACGCGTCGGTGTCGAAGAATGAGACGAGACAGGCGCAAGCGAAGGAAATTGCATGGGATGCCATATCCAGATGAAGCTTGGGTTGTTACTTATCTGCCTGAGGTAATCCGAAGCAAATTACGAACGCTCAGCCTAAAACGCTCGGCACTTCTCAATCAGTCCATCGATATCCATATGCTCATCACAGCTTTTCGCCAGACGAGCCACTTCCTGTTCGCGGTAGGCTTCGTAGTCGAAGTCTTGGCTGTCGACAGCCCCCGCCCAGCCGAGTAGGGCTTTTAAAGCGTGTTTGTCGTCGAACAGACCATGTAGGTAGGTGCCGATAATTTGTTTATCTTCTGACAAGTAACCTTCAAGCTCACCATTCTCAAGCGTGGCAAAGTGCTGAACTTCTTGGTTAAACTCTGATACACCGCTATGGATTTCATAGCCTTTCACACTGGCATCGCCCAAAGAGGAAATATTACCTGTGCGTTGTTTCAATTGTTTACCGTCTTTGAGTTCAGTACGCATCGGGATATAGCCCAAGCCTTTGGCGCTTGCTGGCTCAGCGTTTTCCATGCCCAGTGGGTCGTCTAAGAATTCCCCTAACATTTGAAAACCACCACAAATACCGAGCAGTTTGCCGCCATAGCGTAGGTGTCGGGCGATATAGTCTTCCCAGCCGAGTTCACGTAAGAAAGCGAGATCACTTTGCACGCTTTTACTGCCAGGCAGAATGACGAGATCCGCAGGTGGGATAGTTTCGTTTTTACGTACAAGAGTAACTTGAACGTTCGGGTGTAAACGCAGCGCGTCCCAATCCGTATGGTTACTGGTACGCGGTAATACTGGAATTACCACTTGCAGTTTGGTGTCAGAGCCTTCTTTAGTGGGGCTGGCAGCGACGGCGTCTTCGGACTCTAAGTGAAAGCCCATCAAGTAGGGCAACACGCCTAAAACGGGTTTTCCTGTGCGCTCTTCGAGCCAATCAAGGCCCGATTGCAGCAGGGCGATGTCACCACGAAAGCGGTTAATCACAAAGCCAATCACACGATCTTGCTCACTCTGTGAAAGCAGCTCTAAAGTGCCGACTAAGTGCGCAAACACACCACCTTTGTCGATGTCGGCGATGATAATCACCGGGCAATCAATGCTTTCGGCAAAGCCCATATTGGCAATATCGCGGGCACGCAGGTTGATCTCCGCGGGACTGCCGGCACCTTCGATTAGTACGCAGTCGTATTGATCGGCCAAACGTTGGTAAGAATCCAGTGCGGCGTTTTTGGCGATGGTTTTGTATTCGTGATAACCCACCGCATTCATATTACCCACCGAGTGGCCTTGGATAATGACTTGCGCACCGATATCGGTATTGGGCTTCAGCAAAATCGGGTTCATATGCACATCCGGCTCAAGGCCTGCGGCATAAGCTTGTACCGCTTGGGCGCGACCGATTTCTTTACCATCCGCGGTGACAGCGCTGTTAAGTGCCATATTTTGCGGTTTGAACGGTGCCACATTGATTCCGCGTTCTTTCATCAAGCGGCATAGGGCAGTGACCAAGGTACTTTTGCCAGCATCTGAAGTAGTGCCTTGCACCATAAGATTAAAAAAACGCATGTGGGTTTGTCCGTTCGATTGATTACAATGGGGCGATTTTAACGTATTTCACTTCCTTTTAATTGAATGATGTCGCGGATAACCTGATGGATTTTCTTTTTGAAACTGTTTCCAGTACCGCTTTAGCCTTGCTTGGTGCGTTGTTGCTAGATCGTTGGCTCGGGGAGCCGCAGTCTTGGCATCCGCTGATTTGGTTTGGTAACTGGGCCACACGCTGTCGTCAAGCTTGGCAATTGCATCCTAGCGCACCAAAAACGCTACAGCGCATTCATGGTGTGCTGGCTTGGAGTGTCGCGGTGCTGCCTTGTGTAATGGCGCTGACGATAGTGCTTTGGCTATTACCTAGCTGGCTGGAATGGTTGGTCGGTACGGTGATTTTGTATTTCACCGTGGGGTGGCAAAGCTTACGTGAACATGCCATCGCCATTGCCAAACCTTTGCATGAGCAAGATTTGCCGACAGCCCGTGAAGCGGTGGGGCGCATTGTCAGTCGTGATACCTCGACACTTGATGAAACCCAAATCGCCAAGGCGAGTATGGAATCGGTATTGGAAAATGGCAGTGATGCGATCTTTGCGCCGATCTTTTGGTTTTTGCTATTAGGGCCGTTTGGCGCGCTTCTTTACCGATTGTCGAACACCTTGGATGCTATGTGGGGGTATAAAACGCCAGCGCTTCTACATTTTGGTTGGTGTGCGGCGCGTATGGACGATGTATTGAATTTTATTCCAGCGCGCTTAGTGGTGCTGACTTATGCGGTGCTTGGTAATGCAAAACGTGCTTTGCACTGTGCTTGGTATCAAGGGCGTGGCTGGAAGAGCCCCAACGCAGGCCCTGTTATGGCGGCGGGCGCGGGCGCAATTCAAGTGTCTCTAGGCGGTGCGGCGGTCTACTTTGGTGAAACCCAGATGCGCCCAACATTAGGCGAAGGCCCTGAACCTAAAGTAAAAGATTTAGATCAAGCAGTGCGCTTGGTGGATAAAGGCGTCTATTTGTGGGCGTTGCTGATTTTGGTATTACTATAAATGATGAATTTTACATTAGAGCCCCCAAAGCACGGTGGCGATTTAGAACAGTGGCAACGCCAAGATCAAAATGCGGTTCACTGGTTGGATTTATCTTCTGCGTGCAATCGTGAGCCTTGGCCGATCCCTGAATCCTTCTTAGAAAATAGCGCTAAGCTTTGGTACGAACTGCCAGACTCGTTTGCTTTACAGCAAGCGGCCACCGATTATTTCGGCCAAGCGCCGTTAGCCATTGGCGCAGGTACCCAGCAGTTTATTGAAATACTGCCTGCCCTGTTGTTGGAACAAGGAGCACTTGAAAAAGTAGCGCGTAAAAAAGTGCTCGTACCAGCGGTTGGTTATCAGGAGCACGGCTACAGTTGGCGTAAATGGGGCTATAAGGTTAGCGAATACCAAAATGTGAGCGAGCTTTTGGGATCCGAGTGGGATATTGCGGTGGTGATCTCGCCCAACAACCCAACTGGTCAGTCTCTTTCTTCAGCAGAATCCGAGCAGCTAAAGCTAATGCTCGAAATCTCTGAGCGTTATTTGATTCTCGATGAAGCTTTTTTAGATGCGACACCAGAAGACAGTTGGCTCAATCAGTCTCTTCCACGTGGCTGTTTTGTTCTGCGTTCAGTCGGAAAGTTCTTTGGCTTAGCCGGTGCACGGGCTGGCTTTATCTTCGGACAGTCGTCGTTTCAGGCTTCGATTCAATCGTTAATTGGCCCTTGGCCAGTGGCAACACCGGCTTTGCATTTGGTAGTCGAAGCGCTCAAGGATAGTGCATGGCAAGCCGAGGCATTAGAGTCGTTAGCCGAGCGTCACGCTTATTTTATGGACAGTATCCTGCCAAAGCTTAATACCTTATTTGACTCCCAAGACATGCAACATAGCGCGCTGTTTTATACTTGGCAGTTGGACCAAGAGCAGGCAGCGAAAGCGTTTCAAGCGTTGCATACAGTAGGCATTCATATCCGCTTGGGCCAAGGCTGGGTGCGATTATCGCTGCCGGCAGGTCATGAAATGCAACGTTTGAACCATGGTTTGGTGAGATTATTGCAAGGACATCAACTAAAGGAGCTGGGATGAAGCATTTAGTCTTGGGGGGCGTTCGTAGTGGCAAAAGCCAATTTGCCGAGCGTTGGATCGCAGAGCAAGGTGAGCAAATCGTTTATATCGCCACCTCGCAAGTGTGGGATGGCAGCATGGCGGAGCGCGTGGCGAAGCATCAGTCGTACCGCCCTGAGCATTGGCAAACTATTGAAGAGCCGTTCAAGCTGGCAGCGACTCTGACCAAGATTGCCAATGAGCTGCCCGAAGTTGGTGTGATCGTCGAATGTTGCTCACTTTGGCTGACCAACTTGTTATGTGCCGAAGATGAGCCACAGCTTGAAGCCGAGCGTGAGAAGTTCCTCGAGGTGCTGGCCAACTATCCATTGCCAGTAATTTTGGTCAGTGCCGAAGTGGGTTTAGGCATTATGCCGATGAATGCTTTGGCGCGTCGTTATGGCGATGAAATTGGTGTATTGAACCAGCGTATGGCGCAACTATGTGAGCAAGTGACCTTTGTTACGGCGGGTTTGCCGATGCAATTAAAGTCGACACAGAGCAAGTGATCTCAATATTTGAATATGTTCGTCATAGTTTTTTATGGAAAAAACTTAACCGATTGGTCTAGAATACGCCGCTTAACCGATTAGGCCTTGTGATGCTCCTCAAAAAAGGGGGGATTGGCCCGACCAGAAAGCTTAGGAGCAAAGCATGAACCCCTACTCAAAAGATTTCCCCGTCTCTTGGCATGAACTGCACCGTGATGCCCGCGCGCTGTCTTGGCGTTTACTAGAGCAAGGTCCTTGGAAAGGCATTATTGCCATCACCCGTGGTGGTCTCGTGCCTGCCGCAATTCTATGCCGTGAAATGGATATTCGTCTGATCGATACCATCTGTGTGGTGAGTTACGACTCAACTCAAGAGGGCGGTACTGCAAATGTACAAGGCGATCTGCGTATTCTCAAAGGCGTGGAAGGCGATGGTGAGGGCTATATCTTGATTGATGATTTGGTGGATACCGGTAAGACCGCACGTGAAATCCGTAAGCTGCTACCGAAAGCACACTTTGCTACCATTTATGCCAAACCAGCTGGCAAACCACTGGTAGATACCTTTATTACAGAAGTGAGCCAAGACACTTGGATTCGCTTCCCATGGGACATGGAATACACCTTCTCTACACCGCTAGCGGACCGTCAAAAAAACTGAGATTTGTAAATGTCTTTGAGTTTTAGGGGGCGCCTTGTATACACTTGCGCCCTCGCTCAAACATTGCAATTTGCTACACAAAAAAGCGCGTGATTGGGTGAAAAATAAGCTAAATTAAAATGCTTGCGGCGTTCTCCCAATAGTTGGGGATTTGATCCCATTGACAGTGTAGGAATCATTATGCATCACACGCTTATTCGCTCCATGTTGCTTTCCCTAGGCTTTATTTCCGCCCCTGCCGTGATGGCTGAAGGCTCCGTCGCTCGTGCTGTATTTTCTTCGGACATCTTGGATCGTGAGCCGATTGATGAGCTTGGCGATGTGATCAAAGTTGAATACGGTGAAATTCAGCGCGTTTATTTCTTTACCGACCTGCGTGATATGGATGGCAGCCAAGTGTCCCATATATGGAAGCTGAATGGTGTGGTTGAGGCGGAAGTGCCTTTTGATATTGGCAGTGACCGTTGGCGAATTTGGTCGACCAAACGCTTAATGCCTGGATTTGATGGTAAATGGAGTGTCGACCTTGTAAAAGATGGTGAAGTACTGGAAAGCCGCTCGTTTGATTACGTGGATGAATGATAAGATAACCGCGTTATTTATTTCGATAGGTTGAATTTTATGCCACATATTCGTGTACGCGGTTTACCCTTAGAAGACCTTGAGTCGGTTTCTGATACCTTGGTTGAGACGCTTGCTGAGCTGACCGATACGCCCAATTCGCACTTTACCCTAGAGTATCAATCCTCAATCTACTTAGTGGTGGGCGGTGCATCACCAGCTTACCCATTTATTGAGATTCTTTGGTTTGATCGCGGTGCGGAAGTGAAAGCGAAAGTGGCACAGGCGATCGACGATCTGATCCGCCCCTTGATTGATGCGGGCCAAGATATCACCACCTTGTTCCGAGATCTTAAAGGCAGCGACTACTTTGAAAATGGTGAGCACTTCTAACTGCGCACAGAGCATTTTGCAGTTCTGATCTTATAAAAAACCGTATCTAGGTTCACTTGGATACGGTTTTTTTGTAACAGAGTGTTAGCTATTAGCCTTGCTGAAACTCGTAAATACTGCCCAATTGTAAAATCTGGGTGAGCTCATCTAAAGCTTGGCGAGATTCTATTAATAAGCTTGGATCGGCCAAATCTGCTTCTAGCAAACGATCACGGTAATGTTTTTCGACCCATTGATTAAGTGTGTTAAACAGTGACTCATTCATCAAGGTAGCAGGGTTTACGGCCGCTAGCTCTGCGGCAGTCATAGCGACACGCAGACGCAAACAGGCTGGACCGCCACCGTTACTCATACTTTGTTTTAGATCGAACACCTGCACCTCTTTAATCGGCGTCGATTGTTGCATCAAATCTTGCAGATAGCTCCAAACACGCTCATTTTGCTGTACTTCACCAGGCACGATTAGGGTCATAGTGCCATCTGCTCGACTCAATAACTGGCTGTTAAATAAGTAAGATTGTACACAATCCTCTACTGAGACCGCGCTGTCAGGCACTTCGACAAAATACAGTGACTTAGTTTGCTCGCCCCATGCTTGGCGCAGATCCTGCTGCATTTGCTGAGTGTTGAGGAAGGCTTTCTCATGGTAGAAGTGCACGTTGCCATTACCGACGGCTATCACATCGTTGTGGAACACACCGGCATCAATCACATCAGGGTGTTGCTGCACATAGACTGCTCGCTCGGGCGCTAAACCATGAATACGGGCAACGGCCTGTGATGCTTCTAGCGTGTGGCGTGCGGGAAAGCGTTGTGGACGTGGCGCCGCAGAATTAAACGCAGACATACCATAGACAAATAGCTCCACCCCAGCTTGACCGTAATCACTGCAGAAACGCGTGTGGTTCGCAGCGCCTTCATCTCCAAAATGATCGACACTCGGCAGTGCCCCGTGATGGGCAAAGTACTGCTCATCTGGGAACGTTGCTTTTAGAATTCGACCGGTCGTTTGATGCTCAATTGAGCGGTGAAATTTGTTTACTAGATTCGCAGGCGTAAAGTGTACGCGGCCATCTTGCGTATCGGCACTGGGAGAAACCGTAGCCGCGTTTGCGGTCCACATACACGAAGCGGAACTGACCGCTGCGAGTACTTTCGGCGCTTGCTTGGCCGCTTGTGCTAAGACTTGTGCATCGCTTCCGCTAAAGCCTAGTGCGCGCAAAGTCGGAATGTGTGGGCGCTCATGGGGTGCGAGTACGCCTTGCACAAAGCCCATGTCCGCGAGTGCTTTCATCTTGGTTAAGCCTTGCAGTGCTGCGGCTTTAGGGTTCGATGGCTTAGCCGAGTTAAGCGATGAGGCGACATTGCCGTAGGATAAACCACTGTAGTTATGGGTTGGCCCAACTAGACCATCAAAGTTTGCTTCGATTGCAGAATGCATGGGAGTTCCTCAAATTACAGGGTTAAGCCGTTCGGTAAAGTGTCTGGGACATGAAGCTGTTCCACTTCAATACTGGCCACTGGGTAAGCGCAGTAATCCGCCGCGTAGTAAGCGCTAGCTCTATGGTTGCCGCTGGCGCCAGTGCCGCCAAAAGGCGCCGCACTGGACGCACCGGTAGTTTGACGGTTCCAGTTAATGATGCCAGCACGGGAGTGCTGCAAGAACCACTCATACTCGGCGCGATCGTCGGACAAGATGCCCGCTGATAGACCAAAGCGGGTGTGGTTGGCAATCTTCATCGCTTGTTCTAAATCGTCGTAACGAATTACCGTCAGCAGCGGGCCAAAATACTCTTGGTCAGGTAGTTTGGCTTGAATATCCGTCGCATCAACGATGGCGGGTGAAACAAAGCCGGTATGGGCTTCGCCGCGTTCCATCGGCAGGATAGTCTGCGCCCCTAACAGTACGAGCTTAAGGTAATTCTGGAACAAGCCTTCTGCCGCTTGAGCTGAAACGACCGGGCCCATAAAAGGCTGCGGCTCAGCATCAAAGCGATCAACCTTGAGGGCTTTCGTCGCGGCAACCAGCTGACTCAGAATAGCATCGCCATGGGCGCCTTTGGGCAGCAACAAACGGCGCGCACAAGTACAGCGTTGACCAGCCGATAAGAATGCCGATTGGATGATTTCATACACGACGGCACGAATATCCTGTGTTTTTTCAGACACTAATAGCGGGTTATTGCCGCCCATTTCCAGTGCTAAAATTTTGCCAGGATGGCCAGAAAACTGTTGGTGCAGCACATGCCCCACGGCAGGGCTGCCGGTAAAGAACAGACCATCAATGCCATCGTGGTTGGCCAGTGCGATTCCCGTGTCGCGCTCCCCTTGAACAAGGTTTAACACGCCTGCAGGAAGGCCGGCCTGTTGCCACAATTGAATCACCAGATCCGAGGTCGCGGGGGCCAGTTCACTTGGCTTAAAGACGATGCTGTTACCGGCAATCAGTGCAGGCACAATGTGGCCGTTTGGTAGATGCGCAGGGAAATTGTAGGGACCAAATACCGCAACCACGCCATGGGGACGATGGCGCAACACAGCGGTGGCACCCGGCATATCCGTCGATTTAGTCCCCGTGCGCTCATTGTAGGCTTGTTTTGAAATGCCTACCTTGCCAATCATGGCGGCCACTTCGGTGCGTGTTTCCCAGATCGGTTTGCCGGTTTCACGGCTGATCAGAGTTGCGATGGCGTCAGTATTTTCTTTGACCAACTCAGCAAAGCGATCAATGATCGCTAGGCGCTCTTCGATCGGGCGATTGGCCCAAGCTGGAAAAGCAGCACGCGCACTTTGGATCGCCTGATCGACTTGCTCGGCGCTGGCGCTATGAGCCTGCCAAACTAGGCTGCCATCCGCAGGATCAATCGATTGAAAACTTGTCCCCTCGCCATTTAGCCAAGTGTTATTAATAAACTGTTGCTGTTTCATTGTCTTCTCCTGTGCTTAATGGCGGGTGTGCGGAAGTAGTTCGACGATACGAACCGGCTCTTTGTGGTTAACCAGTAAGGCATCGGCTTCGTCTTGGCTCAGCACCAAGCCACTTCCTGGTGGTGAAGAGCGTTGAATCAAAATACAGCGGAAGTCATTTAGCTTGGCATTGGACACTAGGTAATGCAGGCCGTCGCCCAAGTTTTTCGGTTGACCAATGGTGGCCAATACCAGACGACTGTCGCGCACGGCACGAATGTCTTCCACTCGGACTTCTAGCGTCGGGCCGCCATCAAAGATGTCGACGTAGTTTTCGTAGCGGAAACCTTCTTGTTCTAACAAGCGACGTGCCGGCTCCGTTTTAGGGTGTACCTTGCCCAGCACATCGCGGGCTTCCTGTGGCAGTAAGTTGACGTACACAGGGTTATTTGGCATCAGCTCAGCGATAAACTGTTTGTTGCCTTGTGCAGTCAGCTCATCGGCGTGCTCAAAGTCGATGGAGAAGAACTGGCGACCAAGGCTTTCCCACAGGGGCGAAACACCATTTTCATCACAGTAGCCACGCATCTCTGCGAAGATATTTTCATTGAAGCGCTCAGGAAATTGCGCCAAAAACATAAAACGGCATTTTGAGAGCAATTGACCGTTACGTGAATGACGGTAGTCCTCTTGCAAGAACAAGGTGCACACTTCGCTTAAGCCCGTGAAGTCATTGTTGAGAATCAGGGTTGGGTGAATCTTGTGTACGCCAAGCTCTCGTGAGGAGTGGGTGATGGTGCTGAGGTGGTAGCTGTAAAATGGCTCGTCTAAACCGACCGCCGCCAACAGACCTGAAGTGCCCACAATGGTGCCCGTTTCCGTGTCTTCTAGCACGAATAAATAAGATTCATCCCCCGGTTCAGGGATGGTTTCCTTTTGAAATGAGCGTTCTGACAAGGCGATTTTACGCGTTAGAATGTCTTCATCAGCCACTAAGGAAGTGAAGCCAACTCCCGTTAAAGCCGCCAGACGATAAAGCTCTTCTAAATCATCTTTGCGAATTGAACGTATGACCATCATAGCGGTGTTCCTCTTAATACTTCGTAAAGGGCGCTCGATACGACGCCTTGTGTCATTAAAGTTTAGACCATTGCACTAGGCTGCCGGAGTGAATATTCAACTGCTCCTGAATGCCTGGATGCATGACTAAGCCTGCAACTTGTGAATCTGCTGGGGCGCAGGTCACGCGGAAATCCTCAAGGTGACCTGCCGCGACTAGGTAGCGCTCATCAGCGCTTAAATTAGGATCAATCAATGCTTTGCCAATGCGCTGTTCGGTGACGGTTTTCAGATCCTGTACACGGGCTTCGATACTTGGCCCGGCATCAAAAATGTCCACGTAATCACGGAACACAAAGCCTTCATCCAGCAAGATATTGGCCACTTTTTCTGAATCTTCGTGAATCACACCAATGGCGTCTTGCGCCTCTTGTGTCAGGGTCGGCACATAAATTGGGTAACGCGGCATCAGTTCGGCGATGAACTGGCGGTTGCTGATGCCGGATAGGTAATCGGCCTTTTTGAAATCCATGCTGAAGAAGTGGCGCCCTAAGGCTTCCCAAAATGGCGAATAGCCTTTGTGATCGCTTTCCCCACGAATTTCAGCAAACACTTTTGAAGTGAAGCGATCTGGGTGACGGGCGATAAACAGTAGGCGCGCACGGGACAATAGGGCAAAGGCTTCATCACTTTGATGGGCTTTATCGAGCACCAAAGCATTCAGGCGCGACATGCCGCTGTAGTCTTGGCATAGAAACAATGCCGGAATGCGGTTGTGAATTTGCAATTGCGGCGAGGCATGCACGACTTCGTCGATGCGATAGCTGTAAAATGGTGCGTCCACTCCGACCATGGCATCAATGGAGCAGGTGCCGACGATTTCTTGGCTGGCTTGCTCTACCATGACAAACAAGTAAGATTCATGGCTGGGTTGTACGATGTCACTCAACAGGGATTGACGCGAGGTGGCAATTTTATCGTTTAAGCGTTCTCTGTTGGCCGGAAAGTTAGTGATACCAATACCGGCATTACGTGCTAAGCGTTCTAGCGCTGGCAAGTCGGGAAAATCAGCAGGTCGAACTAAATACACCGAGACGCTCCTTTTTCGAAAACAGACAATATCTGTATTATCGTTAAAGGGTTGTCATTGGGGTAGGTTAGCAATTTCGTAAATGCGACCTAGCCTTCAAAAACCGAGACATATTAAGTCGAATTTAGGTAAATCATGAAAAAATCAAAGATCAAACCTGGTGTGTATCGTCATTACAAGGGCGCTGAATATTGGGTTGAACGGGTCGCTCGTCACAGTGAAACAGAGGAAGAATTGGTGGTGTATCAAGCCCTCTACGGTGATTTTGGCTGGTGGGTACGCCCCAAATCCATGTTTCTAGAGACGGTGGAAATCGAAGGGGAAGTGATCCCACGTTTCGATTGGCTGCGTGATCAGATCGATCAATAACACAAAAGGCCCTTTCGTTTGCGCGCAAGGGCCTTTTGCTTTATCGGCTGGGAGCACAGGTTTTTAGAAGATCAAATGCGCGACACCGGCAATGACAGGTAGAGTAATCAAGGTACGTAAAATAAAGATGATGAACATCTCTAATAGGTTGATCGGGATTTTACTACCAAGGATCAAGGCGCCCACTTCCGATAGGTAAATCAGCTGCGTGATAGACACCGCGGCAATGACAAAGCGTGTCATTTCATTGTCGATAGACGCCGCCATAATCGATGGAATAAACATATCGGCAAAGCCCACGACTAGGGTTTCAGAGGCTTTCACCGCTTCTGGGATCTGTAGTAACTCTAACAGCGGCACAAAGGGTGTCCCTAAGATGCTGAAGATACTGGTGTTTTCGGCTACCACTAGGGCTAGCGTACCAATTGCCATCACCACAGGTAGAACACAGAACACCATTTCCGCCGCGTTCTTCGCACCATCCACCAATACTGCTTTCACCCCTCGACTATTTTCCGCACGGGCTATTGCCCCTTGAATACCTAGGGCGAACAGCTCTTTGATTGGTTTACTGGCCAGCTCACAGGGCTCGGCTGGTTGGCCATTTAAGTAGTCATTGGCAATGCGACGCAGGGGCGGTAAGCGCGGCACGATCAGAGCCGCAATAAAGCCCGCTAATGAGACCGCAAAGTAGAACGGAATAAACAAATGTTCTAGTTCTACTTGTGAGACTACGACGAGCGCAAAGCTGATCGATACCGCTGAGAAAGTGGTGGCGATCACCGCAGCTTCACGTTTGGTATAGAGGTTTTGCTCG
The DNA here is from genome assembly GCF_057626615.1 of Marinomonas sp. HM11-D. Lineage (NCBI taxonomy): Bacteria > Pseudomonadati > Pseudomonadota > Gammaproteobacteria > Oceanospirillales > Oceanospirillaceae > Marinomonas > Marinomonas sp. HM11-D. The sequence goes on from NZ_JBMMKT010000001.1 coordinate 60,204, forward strand.
TACTGTTGGCTGGTCAGCATGATGCCCACGGTGCCATCGCCGAGCCAAGAGGTGGCGCAGTCAATCGAAGAGCGCCCCGGTAAATTAAACAGCGGGCGCATGATTTTGCTCATCAAGCTGCCCGTCAGCTCTAATAAGCCAAAGTCCAATAGCAATGGCAGCAATAAGCCGGCAAACAAAAATACCGCCAACAGGGTCGGCATCAGCTCATGTAATACCAGGCCGCCAGTGTATTCATGCCAAATCATGGCAGGGCCGACATTGTTCAACGTCATGATGGCGAAGAGTGCCCCTAATACTCGTAAGGTGAGCCAAGGCAGGCTGGTAAGAAACAGAGTACGAAGTAGCGTGGTGTTGTGCAGCGGTTTAAAGAAGGTGGTAATAATGGACAGGGCGGCCGCTAAACAGATCAGCGTGGTGACCACCAAGGGCGCTTTGTCCCCCAGTAAACCTTTAAACTCACCAGCCAGCACGGCAATCGGAATGGTGACACCGTCGCCATAGGGAACTGGGGTCATAAACAAAAGCAGACCCAGCAGGGATGGTACGATAAACAGCCAAATATTGGCTCGTCGTGGTGTCACGGCATCGAAAGATGGGGTTAGGTTATCTGACATGATGTTGTCCTTTCATACTCTCTTTCTAATAATTTTTAGTGCGGGCAATACTAACTTTCGGGGTTGGGATGGCAATTTTTTTCAAGTGAATAGGACAAAAGTCGTTAATAAAGGTCGCATTATCTTAAGTTTTGGGGATTGAACTGAATAAATATCAAATTCTGACTAGTTGGATGGGAATCTGGCTTTGGCCATAAAAAAAGAGCTTCCGAAGAAGCTCTCTTTGACGCAATACGGGTTAAAAACGATTGAGCTTACTCTTCATGAATCCAAGGTGAGGATTGCATAAAGGTGGCGATTTGCTCACGGAACCAGCGATGTGCAGGGTCCTTGTCGTAGCGTTCGTGCCAGCAGATTTGTACCGGATGACGGCCACTGTATGGGTCGGCCTCAACTGCATCTGCAGGTAGCGGCAGTACCTTGATCGAGGTGTAGTTGTCGCGACAAGAGATGTTTTTAAACAAGGCGCCAAGCTGCGCCGAACCGATTAACGCCATACCACGCTTCACTGCTTCTGCTGTTACCGCAATGCTGTCGGTCTCAATCTTAGGCTCAATCACGTAGCCTAATTGTTCTAACTTCTCAATCGTGACACTGGTGGTGGCACTTTGGAAGTTACGAATATTGAACACCACTATCTTGTGTTCTAGTAGCTCTTTTAAGGTCACTTCGTCTTGGAAGTAAAGTGGGTGTGCTTCACTTAAAATGACGCAACCATCCATGCCACCGACCATCTTGCTACGAATATTATTCGGTGTGGATTCGGCATTGATAATGCCTAGATCAACGCCATTGACTAGATCATCGTAACCGTCGTCGCTCCAGTTACTGCTGGTTAGGCGAATATTGGGGGCTTGGTAATGTAGCATCGCCAATAACGGTTCGATAAACGTTAGTAACAGTTCTTCGTCAGCTTTGATACTGAAACGGCGTTTTAAGGTGCCTTGGTCAAAATGACTCGGTTGTAGCAAGTTCGACATGGAGCCTAGAATCGGCGTAATTTGCTCATGCAATTCGTAGGCGCGCGAAGTGGGGCTCAAACCATAAGCTTGACGAGTGAACAGCGGATCTTTGAATAGTTCCCTTAAACGCTGTAACGACTTACTGAGGGCTGGCTGTGTCACACCTAAACGTTCTGCGGCACGCGAAACGCTGCACTCTTCTAGTATGACTTCAAATGACACCAAGAGTTTGATATCGAGTTTTAGTAAATCATCAATCTGCATAAATCCAATCCATATCGCCTCGCTCTTCAAAGAGCGAGGCATTTGTGCGCGATTTTATGCGTTAAAATCGCTCATTTTACGATACTTCACGCGATGCAAAATGACATAGAAGACAGGCACTGCGATCAGCGTTAGTACGGTTGCAAAACCCAGACCAAACGCAATCACCACAGCCATACCTTCGAAAAATGCATCGTAAAGCAGCGGTACCATTCCTAGGATCGTCGTAATCGCTGCCATACATACAGGTCGAACACGACTGACCGCTGATTTGAAGATCGCCTCGTAGGTTTCCGTTCCTTGTGCGAGTTCGTAATTGATTTGGTCGGCCAGTACGATACCGTTCTTCACAATCATGCCCGATAAGCTCAAGAAACCGAGTAGGGCCATGAAACTAAAGGCGGCATCCATAATCAGCAATCCAGAAGAAACACCGATCAGGGCCAACGGGACGCAGAACCAAATCACTAATGGTACGCGCACAGAGTTAAACAATAATATCGTAATAATAAACATGAATAGGTAGCCCATTGGAAGCGACGTAAAGATGTTTGCTTGCGCATCCGTACTACTTTCATATTCTCCCCCCCATTCCATGCTATATCCGGGCGATAAAGGAATATTTTCCACTTTTTCGCGGATACGGCTGAACACCGCCATGGCCGTTTCATCCCCTAAAATTAAGGGATCTGCTTTCACGGTAATGGTACGTTTACGGTCTCGGCGTTCAATGATGGGGTCTTCCCAAACCGTTTCAAAACCATCCACTAAGTTCGAGACTGAGACATAGGCACCACTGGCTGGGCTGTAGATCTGCAAGTCACGGACCTGATCAATCGACACACGCTCATTTTCCGGCACGGTCTGAATGATCGGCAGTAGATCCGTGCCATCGCGATAAGTTCCGATTTCTGAACCAGTAAAGTTGGTTAATAACACTTCATCTAGGTCACTTTTATTAATGCCTAAACGGCGCGCTTGGGCATCATTAAAGATCGGACGAAGCACTTTTACTGGCTGACGCCAATCGTCTTTGATGTTTTCTAGACCACCATCCGCGCGGTAAATATCCTGAACTTGAGCGCTAAGTTGGCGCAGAACTTGTGGGTCTGGGCCACTGAAACGGGCTTCGATTTTAGCACCAGTTGAGGGGCCTAACTGCAGGCGTTGGAGCTTGAATTCCACATCGGGGTAGTTATTCGACATTAGTTGATAAATGTCATTCATCAGCGCTGGGATCTCATCCCCTGACTTGGCACGCACGATGAACTGAGCATAGCTGCTGTCGGTTTGTGTCGCTTCATAGGTCAACATAAAACGCAGCGCACCTTGCCCTGTGGTGCTGGTGATAAAGTCGATTCGATCATCGCCCAACAAGTCCGCTTCGATCTCATTGACCTTATCGTAGGTGGCATTAATGTGCGTCCCTTCTGGTAAATTGATATCGAGGTAGAACATCGGTGTGGTCGAAGGTGGGAAGAAGGCTTGTTTGACAAACTGGAACGCCCAGCCAGAAACAAACAGCGAAATCACTAAGCCAATCACGGTTAACCAGCGGAAGTGCATGGCTTTGTCTAACAGCCATTTGTAACCCACGAACAAGAAGCCTTTGTACGGATCTTGCTCTTCTTCAGAAGCCATCGCGGCTTTGTTTTCTTTGAAAAACAAATCACAGAAGAAGGGGGTCAGGGTAATCGCGGTCACCCAGCTGAGCATCAAAGAGATCAGCAAGACGTAGAACAGAGAGCCAACAAACTCACCCACCGAGTCTGGCGATAGACCAATTGGCGCAAAGGCGGTTACGGCGATGACGGTCGCGCCCAACAGTGGCCACTTGGTTTGTTTGACAACACTTGAGGCCGCTTCAAACTTGCTTTGCCCCTTATGAAGGCCAATCAAGATGCCTTCGGTGACGACAATAGCGTTATCGACCAACATCCCTAGGGCGATGATCAAACCACCCAATGAAATACGTTGTAAGTTGATGTTGAAGTAATCCATGACAATAAAGGTGCCAAGGATGGTCAACAACAGGATTAAGCCGATTAGGATGCCTGAGCGTACGCCCATAAACACCAACAGCACCAAGATCACAATGCCCACCGCCGCGGCCAGGTTGGACAGGAAGTTAGTAACAGACTTCTCCACTTCTTTTGACTGGAAGTAGACCGTATCCATGCTGATGCCGATCGGTTGCTGGTATTCAAGCTCCTGTAAGCGCGCCTCAATGTGTTTACCCACATCGACTACGTTGACGTTGTTGCTAAAGGAAATACCTAATAACAGCGAGCTAGCGCCGTTAAAGTTCACCATATGGTTTTGCGGATCTTGGTACTCACGTTTGACCGTGGCCACGTCACTCAGACGAATCAGATTGCCATCGCCTGGGGTGCCGACCGTTAGGTTTTCAAGCTCGGCAATATCGTTGAACTCACCGGTTGGACTGATACGGATGTAGTCCGTGCCTACCTGAACCTTACCGGCATTGGAGACAATGTTCTGATTGGCCAATAGATTTTGTAGCTGAGTCGGTGACACGCCCATGGTGGCTAGCTTGGAGCGAGAAATCTCGATCGTCACTTGTTCTGCCTGTTCAGCAGCCACTTCCACTTTCGCGACGCCGTCAACCAGTACTAGCTCACGCTTCACATAGTCGACGTAATTTTCCAGATCCTTGTAGGGATAGCCTTTACCATGTACCGCAAGCATTACGCCGTACACATCGCCAAAGTCATCGACCACGATCGGGGTGGATACGCCTGCTGGGAATTGCCCGCGCATATCGCTGATTTTCTTACGTACTTCATCCCAAATCTGTTTCAGCTCTTGGGCGCGGTAAGTATCTTTGATGGTAATTTGAACCTTGGAATAGCCTTCTTTAGAGGTCGATTTGATCTCGTCCAAATAAGGCAAATTCTGTAGTTCTAGCTCAATCGGATAGGTGACTTCTTCTTCCACCTGTTCTGGGCTAGCACCTGGGTATTGGGTAATGACCAAGGCATCTTTGATGGTAAATTCAGGGTCTTCCAATTGACCAAGATTGGTGAAGGCCAAGGCGCCACCAATCAATAGAATCAAGGTCACAAGCCAACTGGAAACTTTGCGTTCAATAAAATAGCCGGCAATATTCAAGTTAGATTCCTCGCTCGCGTGTCCAAGGGCGTACTTGCAGATCTGGCGTTAAATCATGAACGCCTGCCGCTACCACTTGCTCACCAGGATTCAGACCACTGATGATCTCGATACTGTCGTTGGTCATATCGCCCAAAGTGACTTCGCGTGGGTTTACGGTCCCCGCTTCTGGGTTGTACACCCAGACCACGCTCTGGCTGTCGCCTGTGCTGGTCTGACGGCGCATCACCGCTTCGATCGGCACGGTAATGTGCGTCGGTTTACCGCTGATTTGGCTAATGTCCAAATCCACTGTCGCCGTCATCCCCGGCAGCAAATTGACTGGCGCCTCTTCGGTGTTCAGTAGAGAAATGGTGGCGTCGTAGGATTTAGTCGTCACATCAGGGCTAGTACGATGTTCTTTGTATACGGCTTCGAAGGTTTGTGACGGTACCGCATCAATCGACACTTGTGGGTGATATTGCAGCGCTACTTTTTGAATATTGGCCACTAAGCGCTCTGGAATCTGAAACTCCACATCCATTTGTTCAATGTTTTGAATGTGCAGAATGGTCTGCGTCGCGCCCACGTATTCGTAGTTATCAATACTGAGTGAAGCAATCACGCCATCGTACGGTGCGCGCAACTCGCTGTAACCTAACTGGTTTTTGGCGGTCTCAAGCGCGTTTTCGCTTTGATCAAGAGTGGCTTTGGCTTCATCAAATTGGGCTTGGGTAGTGGCATTTTTCGCCAACATGGTTTTGATACGATCAAATTGCGCTTTAGCTAGCTTGTAGTTGGCTTGCGAGAGTTCGACTTGCAGTTGGTAATCCGTTGGATCAAGCGAGGCAAGCAGTTGGCCGCGTTCTACCCGTTGGCCTTCTTTGACATTTAATTGGGTGACTTGTCCACCTACGCGAAAGGCAAGGTCGGCTTCATCACTGGCTTTTAACTCGGCAGGAAAATGACGAATGCTGACCACATCTGTGGCATCAATGCTATACAGTTTCACTGGGCGGATCACCGCTTGTGCAGTGTCGAGATTTTCTTCCGAAGAACAGCCAACTAAAAAAGCCGTGGCAGCGAATGTTACAACGAGCGGCGTTAAGCCCTTGAATGGACGTACCATGAACCCTCCATGAGAGATGGTTAGATTAAAATAAGAATAACTTGATTTTATATCCATGCGGTCAAGTTATAAATTGACCGCGCGCTATGCTAGATAGTCCTTGTGGTTATATTTGTTTCTATCTGATAGTTATTGTGATTATAGCTGTTTGGGGAAAGATAGGACTGTTCAGATGGTCTGACTTGTGTACCAAATAGACCTTTACACAATGAGGATAAACCTTCTCTGTTTCTTGACGGCAGGGGACACCTGTTTTACTTAAAATGAGCCATCTGACGCCTGTTTCAGTAAAGTCTGTCCGAAACCCTTTACAAACAGAATGCAATCGTTACTAATCGAAATGAATGGCCGTGATTAAATAAGGAGTTTACCGCCATGCTGGTCCAGCCTGCTCGTGTATTGTATGGAATGTGTTTTGCTTTACTGGTGCTGACTGGCTGTGCCAGCAGTGAAGTACAAAAGCCTCTTCATCAAGCGGCAAAACAGGGTGAGGATGTGTCCATTTATGTGGAAGGCGATGTGGCTTATTTATCTGGCCTATTGACCAGCCAATTGCCACAGCAGTTAAAAGAGGCGTTAAGCGAACACCCTAATGTGACGGATTTAGTTTTGGTGGATGTACCTGGTTCTAACGATCAACTGGCGACCATGGAAGCGGCACGCATGATTCGTCATTTAGGACTCAATACCCACATTGCCGAGACAGGCTATGTACTCTCCGGTGGCGTCGATTTATTTTTGGGCGGTGTGAATCGCAGCATAGGCGCCGGTGCAGGGGTGGGGGTACATTCTTGGCGTGATACGCAAAACTGGGGCGATGACATCAATCTGGCCGATCCGGTGCACGCCAGTTATGTGAACTTCTATCTGGAAATGGGCGTGCCGGAGCGCTTTTACTGGTTTACCTTGGATGCCTCGCCTGCGGAGCGCATTTATTTCTTGTCCCCAGAAGAGATTTACGATTATCGTTTAGTAACCGATTAATTACCTTAATGAGGAGCCTGGCATGGAGCAGATTGAATTATTTCAGATCGAAAGCCCATGTCGTGGCATTTGTGAGTCGAGCAGTAAAGGCTACTGCAAAGGCTGTTTGCGTAGCCGCGAAGAGCGCTTTCATTGGCATGAAATGAACGATGCGGAAAAGCGCCAAGTGATTCAGCTGTGCCGCAGTCGCTGGCAACGTATTTTGAAAGCTAAGCAGGATCGCCTGCAAGCGGAATCGGATAAAGACTTACCGTACGGGATGGAAGGCGAAGATGTGCAAGATCTGTTCGCCACCCCGATCACCGAAGCTGAATAGCATTAGCCAAAGATAGCATCTAAGGCTTCAGATAAGCGCTCCACGCCAACTACCGTCATACCTTCGATAGGTTTCTTCGGACAATTACCTTTCGGCACGACCGCGCGTTTAAAACCGTGCTTGGCGGCTTCACTGATACGCTCTTGGCCAGACGGCACAGGACGGATTTCCCCCGATAGACCGACTTCCCCTAGCACTACTAAGTCGTGTGGTAGCACCTGATCACGGAAGCTTGAGACTACCGCGGCAATGGCGGCTAAGTCGGCTGAAGTTTCCAGAACTTTGACACCACCAACCACGTTTAAATAGACATCCTGATCAGCGGTCATGAGTCCACCGTGCTTATGCAGTACGGCCAATAGCATCGAGAGACGATTATGATCAAAGCCCACGGTAACACGGCGTGGGTTACCAAGTGCCGAGTCATCGACAAGGGCTTGCAGTTCCACCAGTAGCGGACGCGTACCTTCCCAAACTACCATCACCAAGCTGCCCGCTGCAGGATGCTTAGAGCGATTCAAGAAGATCGAACTTGGGTTTTTCACTTCTTTTAGACCGTTTTCTAGCATGGCGAAAACGCCCAATTCATTCACCGCACCAAAACGGTTTTTCATACCACGTAGGGTACGAAAACGGGAGTCTTCCGAGCCTTCTAGCAGTACCGAACAGTCAACCATATGCTCCAATACTTTTGGGCCGGCCAGAGTACCGTCTTTGGTCACATGGCCTACCAGCAGTACGGTCGTTTGCGTTTGCTTGGCAAAGCGCGTTAACACCGCCGCGCTTTCACGTACTTGCGAGACACTGCCAGGGGCCGATTCAATGCCATCAAGGTGCATTACCTGGATGGAGTCGATCACCATCACTTTTGGACGTACTTGTTCCGCCACTGCCAAGATGCCTTCGACACTGGTTTCGGACAGCATCTTAAGGTTTTTGGTGGGTAAGCCTAAACGATGGGCACGCATGGCTACCTGCTGTAGGGATTCCTCACCGGTCACGTACAGAGCGCTTTGCTGCTGTGCGAGCCAACACATGGTTTGCAGCAGCAAGGTACTTTTCCCCGCCCCTGGGTGACCACCAATCAACACCACGCCTCCGGGTACTAAACCACCGCCCAGTACACGGTCAAACTCGCTTGCCCCAGAGCTAAAGCGCGGCATATCGCCAAGATCGACTTCGGATAGATCTTGAATGCCTGTGGTGGCACCAGCATAACCTTTGCGGCCTGCCTCTTGGGTCGCAGCGACACGAGCAGAGGTTTTGCCAGTGCTGACTTTAAACTCTTGTAGGCTGTTCCATGCACCACAGGCCTGACATTGGCCTTGCCATTTTGCGTAGTCTGCGCCGCATTCGTTGCAGACAAAGGCGGATTTTGCTTTTGCCATGACGGGTTACTTCCTAAATTCATTGACCGATAAACGATGGAAACAAAACAGCCGCTAGGGTTAGCGGCTGTTATAAGGTGTCCCTGATACTGATATGGTATCAAAGAGTCGTATTATTTGCTTTTCCAAGTAATGGAGTACAAATCTAAACGACGGTCTTTCAGGTTATTGACCGAACCTTCACTACGCACCACTTTCAGTTTGTCCAAGTCCAAATCTGAGAACATCAACATCTCAGTGTTAGGCGTGGTTTCTGCCATGGTGGCATCGTGCGGGAACTGGAAGTCAGATGGTGAGAACACGGCCGCCTGAGAGTATTGCACGTCCAAGTTCTCAACCTGAGGCAAGTTACCACAGCTACCGCAAATGACCACGTAACATTCGTTCTCGATGGCGCGAGCTTGGGCACAACGGCGTACACGTAGGTAACCGTTTTTGGTATCGGTCCAGAACGGCACGAATAGAATGTCCATGTCTTGCGAGGCCAGATGACGTGCCAATTCAGGGAACTCTACATCGTAACAAATCAGGATACCCACACGGCCGGCGTCGGTTTCCCAAACGCGCACTTCATCACCACCTTCGATGACCCAGTCACGGCGTTCGTGTGGCGTGATGTGGATCTTGCGCTGTTCTTCAATGGTGCCATCACGACGACATAGGTAGCTGGCGTTGTACATCACATCGTCTTCGATCAACGGCATTGAACCAGTGATGATGTTGATGTTGTAACTCACCGCAAGCTGTGACATTTCGCTAACAAAGCGATCGGTGAACGAGGCTAGGAAACGAATCGCTTCGGTTTGGTTGGTTTGGTCTGGTGCCAGTCCCATCAACGGAGCGTTAAAGAACTCAGGGAATAGGGCAAAGTCACTCTTATAGCTCGACAGGGCATCGATAAAGTATTCCACCTGTTTCAGCAGCTCTTCGACGCTGTCCACTTCACGCATTTGCCACTGTACGGCACCGATACGTACCTGAGTTTTACGGTATTCCAATACCGTGTTTTTCTCTGGCTCGTAAAAGATGTTTTTCCATTCTAGTAAGGTCGCGTAGCCACGAGACTTTTCATCTTCTGGTAGGTACTTAGTCAAAAGACGTGTGACTTGGAAGTCGTTGGACAATTGGAACGTTAGAATCGGGTCATAAATCTTACGACGGTCTACGGCTTCTAGGTATTCCGCAGGCGTCATTTCATCCGCGTGCTGGTAGTAATTCGGAATACGGCCACCGGCAAGAATAGCGATCAGGTTCTCTTGGCGACACAGCTCTTTACGGGCTTCGTAAAGACGGCGGCCAAGACGGTAACCGCGGTAGTCAGGATCGATTAACACATCCAAACCGTAGAGCGCATCACCTTCTTCATCGTGGTGGATGCGCTCGCGCTGGTCCACTAGATCATCGTAGGTATGCGGGTTGCTAAAACGCTGGTAATTCACTTTAACCGCTAGGGCAACGCCGACGATTCTCTCGCGGTCGACCAAACAAATTTGGCCATCGGGCAGGTCTTTGATCAGTTTTCGAATCGTGTGCTTTGGCCACGAGCCACCGATGTCATGGTAGACGCGGTCCATTAATTCTTTAACTTGTGGGTAGTCATCCAAGGTTAAGTTGCGGATCTTTAAATGTAGATCTTCCAACATACAGTCTCCATAAAGGTGCTATCGATACCTAAGACTATAACGTACTTTGATGGCGATAAGGCAAGTGTTATGGGGCCTAAATATGAAAAACCCTCGCATCGGCGAGGGTTTTCCAAGGAGAGACAATAATCGTTAGTGATTATTTTTTGCTGAACTCTGGGTACGCTTCCATACCACATTCAGAGATATCTACGCCTTCGTACTCTTCTTCTTCAGAGACGCGTACACCCATGATGGCTTTGATCACTAACCATACCACCAAGCTTGCAGCGAATACCCAAACAAAGATGGTTAGCGCACCAGCGATTTGACCGCCGAAAGACGCACCGTCGTTCGTTAGTGGCACGGCTAGCAGACCCCAAAGACCCACTACACCGTGTACCGAGATGGCACCCACTGGATCGTCAATTTTAAGCTTATCAAGTGCTAGGATAGACACTACTACGATCAGACCACCCGCTACACCGATTAGCGTCGCACCCAGTGCAGATGGAGTAGATGGTTCAGCTGTGATGGCAACTAGACCTGCTAGCGCGCCGTTTAGCAGCATGGTTAGATCGGCTTTACCGAATAGGATTCGAGCAAGCATCAAGGCTGCTACGGCACCACCCGCTGCGGCAGCGTTCGTGTTTAGGAACACCATGGCAACCGAGTTAGCGTTAGCGATATCGCCAAGTTTCAGTACCGAACCACCGTTGAAGCCGAACCAACCCATCCATAGGATGAAGGTACCTAGTGTCGCTAGCGGTAGGTTAGCACCTGGAATTGCACGGATTTCGCCGTTAGGACCGTATTTACCTTTACGAGCACCTAGTACTAGCACACCAGCAAGGGCTGCTGCAGCACCTGCCATGTGTACGATGCCTGAACCCGCGAAGTCAGAGAAGCCCATGTCGCCTAGGCTGTACATACCGAATACGTCGTTACCGCCCCAAGTCCAAGAACCTTCTAGTGGATAGATAACACCTGTCATTACTACCGCGAAGGCAAGGAATGACCAAAGTTTCATACGCTCAGCCACTGCACCCGATACGATAGACATTGCGGTTGCAACGAATACCACTTGGAAGAAGAAGTCAGAAGCGCCAGAGTAGATAGAACCACCTTCGAAGCCACCTTCACGGCCAGCGAAGTCAGTTAAAGTAGAAGCTACGTCTACGTCTTGGATACCAGATAGGAACCAAGTGCCGCCGTACATGATCGCGTAACCGCATACCAAGTACATGATACAAGAGATCGCAAATAGCGCGACGTTCTTAGTCAGGATTTCTGTGGTGTTTTTAGCACGTACTAGACCTGCTTCCAACATCGCAAAGCCCGCAGCCATCCACATAACCAGTGCGCCACACACCAAGAAGTAGAAGGTGTCCATGGCATATTGTAAGTGAAAAATTTGATCTTGCATGTTTCGCCCCCCTAAAGGCTTGTAAGATTGAAGCAGTGATTAAACTGCGTCTTCCCCAGTCTCGCCGGTACGAATACGAACCGCTTGCTCAAGATTAACGATAAAGATCTTACCGTCGCCGATTTTGCCAGTGTTGGCAGCGTTAGAAATTGCTTCCACAACTTGGTCGGCCATGTCGTCCGCAATGGCTAGCTCAATTTTTACTTTTGGAAGGAAGTCCACAACGTACTCTGCACCACGGTACAGTTCAGTGTGACCTTTCTGACGTCCGAAACCTTTAACTTCTGTGACAGTGATACCTTGTACACCGATTTCAGAAAGTGCTTCGCGAACATCATCCAGTTTGAATGGCTTGATGATGGCAGTGATAAGCTTCATACCCACAGTCTCCTTAGATTTAAGTCTGTCTTATGTCGTATCGCAGGTAACTGGGTATATTCAATATGTGTGCCAGCTTTGAAAATTCTGCTACAAAACCGTGCAAAGCCTTATCCAGTAAGACTTGTAAAGAAACTGCGAAGGTCGATGCGCATTTGCGCATGTATGGCTGAGTTTAAATAATATGGTGCGAGCGCACTTTTTTAGTGCGCTTGATCTCTGGAGTGGAATATTAAGGGCTGCTACAGAACTATTTCGTTGTTTTTCTTGAATATACAGAATAATTGTCTGCCCTAATGGTGGGCGCAAACCATTTTTAGACGTTCAGATAATGAACATAGCCTTTTGAAGTTGCACCCTAACAACGCATATTGCTCACTATTGTGGGGCGGAATTGTGTAAAGACAGAACGCTGGTGCGCCCTTTATAATAGAGATAAACCCTGCAAACGAATGAGGCAGCAATGATTGATCAATTTATTAAGCAACTTGGTTCAGGCTTGGAACAAGCGGCGAGTACCCTAGGTAAGCTTCCTGCGGAAGAAATCCAAGCGCAGCTGCAACAGGTAGCAAAAGACACGCTTACTAAAATGGATTTGGTAACCCGTGAAGAGTTTGAAGTGCAAGCTGCCATGCTGCAAAAGTACCGTGAAAAGCTTGCGCAGCTCGAAGCGCGCTTGGCAGAACTGGAACAAACCGAGCAGAAGTAACCTAAGGTTACTTCCAGCCTTGTTGCCAGAGATCATCAAGCAGTGTTTGCCAAGGTAGCTGGTAGGCATTCTTGGTGTACACTGCTTCTAGGATAATATCGATCACCGCGTCTTGTTCATCGCGGATCAGTTCGGTAATGATAAAATGCTTCTCTTTATTTTTGGGCGCAGCCGTGGTCCATTTCGAGAGCAATAATTTATTTGGGTTCAACTTTTTGGTCATAACTACCTCCACATAAGGATACGTGTGGGAACGAAAGTTGGATGCGTTGGCGAATAATCAAGGAGTGATAATGAGCCTAGCGACTATCTATAGCCGTGCCCGTGTGGGTGTGTCGGCGCCTTTAGTGACCGTGGAAACCCATATTTCCAATGGTCTACCCGCATTAAATATTGTCGGGCTTCCCGAAGCCGCGGTGCGTGAAGCGAAAGATCGCGTGCGTAGCGCCATCATTAATAGCAAGTTCGAGTTTCCCCTTAGACGTATCACCATTAACCTAGCGCCAGCGGATTTGCCCAAAGAGGGCGGTCGCTATGACCTTGCCATTGCCATCAGCATTTTACTGGCCTCAGGGCAGCTTGGGGAAATGGAGCTGCGCGATACGGAATTTGTTGGTGAGTTGGCGTTATCTGGCGATCTGCGCGGCATTCCAGGTGTTTTGCCATCGGCGATGGCGGCCAAAGACGCACAGCGCAAAATGATCGTGCCAGCGGATAACCGCAATGAAGCAGGACTGGTAGATCATGAGGTTTACTTCGCTCATCACCTAACGCAAGTGACGGCGGCGCTGATTAAGCAAGCCAAGCTACAGCGTTGCAAGTCCGAGACTATTCCCGCAGAAGACATCTCCTTGTTAAAAGATATGGCCGATGTAAAAGGTCAATATCAAGCAAGGCGCGCCTTAGAAGTCGCCGCCGCCGGTTCTCATAACCTACTATACTTATGTCAATTACCTGCTTTAAGAAATGAAATGGCAAACCGGATTAAAGTTTATACATTTATTAGCCTAAACTTTGTACTTTCAACTCTGCCCATATCCGTGATGTAATACAGCTTATTAATTCTGACATCAGGGAATACGAGTGTTTTACGTTTACGAAGTTAGATACCCTAATGGTAGCCCTTTTTATGTTGGTAAAGGGTCAAGGGACAGAATAGATTCAAGCTATCTCAAATCACATAATCCAGAAGTTGCAAAGTTAGTCGAAAATATCAGGGCTAAGGGGCAATCTCCTCAAATAGCTATTGTTTTTAAATCTGACAATGAAAGTGATGCTTTTACTAAAGAAAGTGAACTTATTTCATTTTATGGAAGATCAGACTTAGGGTTGGGACCACTTCTAAATAAAAACTCTGGAACTGCAACAAAAGCAGAACCTCTTAAAACCTTAAATCTAAAAATAGAAGAAAAAGACCATTACCGAATAAAAGCTTTTTCTGTGAAGCATAAAATAAGTATCAAAGATTTAATTTTGACTTGTGTTTTTAAGCATATAGATGAAATCGAAAGATAAGATTATCATTTATGATTTGCTTGATTATCGACCAAGTAAAAAAGGGTGGACATATATTCTTTTATCAAAAGACAAAAGAATAATGAAAGTCGGACAAACAAAATCAAGTTTAGAAAATAGAATAAAAAGCATAAATAGCGGTAAAGGTGTTTTTGATAACTATTTTGAATTTTCTATGGCGATAAATGACGCTGGGTATGAAAGAAAACTTCATTCATATTTTTCAGAGTATAGACTTAGATATTACTTAGTTTTTGGTAATAAAAAATCAGAGCTTCTAACATATAAAGAATTAATAAAAGAAATAAGAAAATATGAAAAAGAATCAGGTGTTCGGATTCATCATAAAAATATTCAAAAAACAAGAATGGAGATTTTTAAAGTTCCTCCTATCAAGGTCTCTAAAAAAATAAAATCTATAATTTTAGAATATTTAGAAAATGAAGCATCAGAAATGCATTAAATTGCTTAGATTTTTATTTGTACGTCTATTTACATACCCATCTCACGAAATGCTCTAATTTTGCCAATTTTGATATTAGAGAGAGTTCTTTCCATCTATTGAATAGCTCTAAGACAATTCTTTAACTCAATATCTCTATAACAACTCTTTAAATAGCTCAAATTGCTAAGATTTTGCTTTTTGTGTCTAATTAGTTAGATGATTAGTAAATTACTCTAATTTGATGAATTATTAAGCCATTTTTCGCAAGCTCAAAACGGCCCTACCTCAGAAGATTTTTCGTTTACGGAAAATCATTAAAATCACTCCTTATTAAAAGATGTATTTATTAAAGATAATTACTATTAAAGAAGTTTTTATTAAAGAGCGGCTGTAGCCCTTACCACGTATAGCTTTGAGTATGATTTGCTGGACGCACTTAGAGACATATGGTGGACACACTTGGAGACACAAGGTGGACACACTTATAGACATTTGGTGGACACACTTAGAGGCATTCATAGAAAGTTGACATTAATTTTTTTCGTGTTTTAGTAAATATTACAGACGAAAAAAAAGCCGCACTGTAATGCGACTTTTTAAAAAATAACTTCCGTGGCAAGAAGTAATAATCTCAATATACAACTAAATATATTTTAGTCAATACATAATATTATAATGATTATTATTTCGGAGGTTTTAAACATTAAAAACAAGGAATAATAATGATTAAATACATATCCATACCAGCAAGCATTATGAGCAAAAAAGACGAACTATTTTACGAACTATTTAAATACAACGATATTAATGAGTTTAAGCTCTTTTTATATCTTATTGCTAAATCTACAATGATTGCAAAAACAAACGCAAAACTAACAAATAAATCAATTACAACAGCACACTCATTTGAATTAGATAGTGATTTATTTTCTTCAAGCTATATAAACAGAAAATCAATGAACTACACTAAAATTGAATCATTTGTAAAAGAAATAAATAAATGCAGCAAAGATAATCCAATTTTCTTTAAAAAAATAAGTTACGATAGAAAAATTATAAGTTTTCAACTAAGTAAAAGATACGCAAGAGAATTAATTAGCGATAAAAGCTATGTTTTTGAATTGGAAGACTTAAAAAACATGGGTAGAAATATAAGAGCTTTAAAATTAAAGTTTATTATTGGTCTTAATAAAAAATCAGGATATTTGCACTTAAACTTTTTACTTAAAGTTCTTGATTTGAATAGTATTTCAAGAAAAAAACACAAGATTGAAAAAATAAGAGAATTGTTTGAAATACTTAAAATTAAATATGAATACATACATCCTAAAAATCAATATTCATCTAATGAAAATGACTTTAAGTTTTTCTATGAAATAGAAGATAATAAAGAATTAGATAAGAACGAATTCGTTGAAAATAAAGAAATGACTGACAAAATGATTGATGATATTTTTTCGACTGATGATATTGACGAATTATTAAAAGAAAATAATAAAAGCTGATTGTTTCAGCTTTTATTTTTATCGACTTAGTTTTAATGTAGAGCGATTATTTGAAGTTCTTTTATTACTTGATGTTAATGTATTAGATGTTGCCCCAGATGACTTTATATCATCTTTTTCAAGCGCTTCTTTTAAACTTAAACCACTATCTAAATGTTGCATAATCTTGCTCGAATTATAGCCTTTTTTCTTGAATTGCTCTGTCAGATATTTTTTAAGATTATCTTTGTCTTCTTCTATAATTATGTTTTTATCATAAAGCTTTATTAAGTTGTCTTTTGATAAAGTATCATCTTCAACAATGTCTTTAAGTTCTTTTATAGTTAAGCTTGGCGTTTTGGTTCTATAAAAGAATAGGTCGTTTTGATTTTCTTCATAAACTGCTTTCATTGAGTTTAAAACTAACTCTTTTGACTCTGATGTAGCAGATAACCAGCCCAGCTTTTTCGATGTTTCATAAGCTAATTTTAGGTCGTGTTTATTATTAATATTAGTGAATGAAATCATATCTTTATCTTTTGATATTCTAAGATTATAGTTATTTGGATATTGGGAATTATTCTTTTTATTAAAGTAGATATATGTATCACCATCATTTGAAATTGCTTGTTTATAAAGCTTATTTAAACTTTCTATTCTAAAATCTTCTACTTCATTTCTTTCAGCGCAATCAAAGCCATAATTATCAATTCCAGTAATAAGTTTAAAAAGCTTAGGGTTGTTGTTTTTTAGCTTTCCATACGTCAATTGAGAGTTTACCTTCCCGCCCGAAATAGATAAATCACCGCTTTGGAATGTAATCCCACCAAGGCCATTTTTTCTTTTAGTGAAAGTGGCTTGAATGCCTTCATTATTTAATTTTTCTAAAAACTCTACTGGGTTATTATTTTCTTTATACAGTCTTGAAATTGTTTCTTTTAAAAAATCTAATTCGATATTTGTTTGATTAAATGATTTTTTATCTTTAGCTAATAAGTCTTTTTTAGATTTTGTTTTATTTATTTCCGTGTTGATTTTTTTGATGTTTGAAATAATTGGTCTTTTAAGTTTTTCGCTTTTTTCTTTGAAGTTATTAAAGTCATTTTTTAAAGCAATGTTTTTATTATTTAATGCGTTTATTTCTTCTTCATTTAACTTTCTTATGTTTGTGAAATGTTTCGAGAAAAAACCTAAATTATTATTTTCTTCTTCTAATTCAGATATTTTTGAAATATTTTTTTTCTGAGTTTTTTTGTATGTTTCTTGTTTTGATTTTTCGTTTTTTTCTATATCCAAGAAATTTTGTTTTAAAGTATCTTTATGCTTTATTTTTTTGCTCAATACTTTATCTTTTTCTTTAATCTCTATCGAATAATCTAAGTTTTTATTCTTAGCAAAAACAAGCTCTTTTTGCTTATGCTGTGGTACATAAACTTTTTTACCATCTATTGTATGCCAATTGTTTTTATTATTTTTTCCGGTTCGTGTAAGGTCGTGTAGCTTCTCGATTTTTTGGGAAGCCGCTTCCATCTTTTTACCACTTCTATATTGTCGATGATATTTGCCTTCGTCATCGTGAAAGCCTCTCACAACGTGAAAATGTAGCTTTCCTGAGTCTCTTTGAGGCCACATCATATAGGGCGTATTCTCGAAGTTTTTATCGTATAAAGAACACGTTTCAAGAGCCATTTTTTGAAGCTCTTCAAGTGTGTATTTTTTATCATCATCTTCTGAAAAAGATAAAACAGAATGTTCGTAAAGTTTAGCTTGTTTCTTTCTATTTTCTGAAAGACTTGCATTAGCTTCAACTGACATTATGAAGTTTTCGACAAGTTGATTATATTCGCTTTCATCTTGGACATTTAGACAAAAACCGCAATTAGACTCAACAGCTATTAAGCGTGGGTTATTGTCATTATTAAAGTCTTTTTTATTCTTTGAGTTGTATCGAACAGCTTTTCTTAATGCTGTTTTATTTTCTCCTTCGTGCAATATTTTAAAGACTGCCATTTATATCCTCCCTTTTAATATTTTTACATTTTTTGAAATGTGATTTTTTGCTCTTATTAATTGAGTTTGATAGTTTTGAAACTCTTGAAGTTGTTCGCTTGTTAAACTGCCATTTTTATTTGCTATTTTCGCTAATTGATTTAAGTTCGTAGCATATTTATTCAAGTGATTAATTGCTTTGATACAGTCGCCATTTTTGTCTATATAAACTTTATTTTTTTCTATTGTATCTAATTGCTCATTTACTATGCTCATTATTAAATCTTCAAAAGTATCATAGTCGAATTGAGTTTTTAGGTTTTCTAAATATGCTTTATTTTCGCTTGATAATCTTACAGTTATTCTTTCAGTTCTATTTGATTTGTTTGTTTTGTTTTGGCTCATTTCTATTCTCCTGAGTTGCTATATTTTCTTGTTCGTTTTCGTATATTTCTAATAGTGATTTTATTTCGTTAAAAACTTTTTGACGTTCTTTTAAATATACTTTTTCATACATATTTTCTTTCATAATTATTCTCCAAATGTAATGCGGTTTTTTTAAAAAATTAATTTTCTAACAACAAATGTAATGCGTTTTAGATATTTTAATTTTAGGTTCTTGGTTATATGTTTTTTGATATATTTTTCTTTAGAAAAATCAAGTTGGTTTAGGTGTCTTGACGCCAAACCTCCTACTTGCAAATATTATTTGCTCATATATTTTATTTAACATAATTTTTTTAGACGTCAAGTTATATAGCTGTATCTTTTTTTGATTTCATATATTTGACAGCTTGTTTTTTTGATGTATCTATATAGTTATCAATATAATTAAGGTATACCAAAAAAATAAAAAAGGAGATTATAAATGAGAGATGTAGATAGATTAGAAAATGAGTTGGGTATTGAGTTATGTAGTCAAAATAGACTAAAATATTACGGTGTTGATTTTTACTTTTTGCATAATAAATCAAGTTCAAAATTAGAATTAAATTATAATTGTTATGAAATTAATCTTTATGATTTTAAAAAAGCTCTTATAGAGTTTAGAGATTTTAAAATAAATGAGTTGGGCAATATTATAAGCGCATTAGAAAAAGATAATAATGATGTGTTTAAATATAGTTTCTTTAATAGTCTTATAGATAATTTCGATTTTTCTAAAATACTTGAAACTGATGCAATTGATTGTTTTTTTAAAGAAACAGATAACAAAAGAATTAAATTAGCTTATAAAGCTATTAGGATTATTAATTACTTAAAAAGAATTGACTGTGAACTCAATAAAAAATAACGACGAAAAAAAAGAAAGAATGTGTTTTTATTCTTTCTTTTTATTTGTCTATCGTTTTTATAATTAAGTGATTTAAAGAGTTTTTATGGAGTGTTTTATGGAAAAAGAAGTTTTACTTAGTAAACAAAAAAAAGCATTGAAAGAAATATGCGATAGATTTTCTGTGCTTGAATTTTTGTATGAAAGCTTTGAAGAATATAATTATATTGAAAATTTAAAAATTAAATTTGATTTTGATATGTTAATTAATTATATAACCAAACAATTTTCAGATGATTTAGAATACAATATTCAAGAATATGATAATTATAATTATGTTTATAAAGATAATTATAATTATTATGATGATTCTGATGCTATGACAATAGCTAATAGTAATACAGAATTATTTTATTTGATAAGCGCTAAGGCAGAAGATGCAATAAAATATTTAGATAAAATAATCGAAGATGATTCATCTATTACAGAAGAAATTGACTTTCTTAATGATAAACAAAAAAGATTTGTTGAGGTTTTTTTAATATACATTAAAAGTTTATACGATTATTTATTTGACTTAATTGTTGAAGCACAAGAAAGTCGTGTTCATATTTATAAAAAGTATGTTTAGATTTTAAAATCGACAAAAAAGAAAGAATGTGTTTTTATTCTTTCTTTTTATTTGTCTACACCGTCTTGTTTAGTTATTTTTCTAATATCGAACTAACTTTCTTTATCTGATAAATGACTTTATCGAATAGCTCAATATCTTGACTAATTATTATTTTACTAATCAATTTATTGATTCTATTTAAATAATTATGAATCTTCTTGTCTGTTAAATCTTCGCTTGTTTTAATCAATCTTAAAAAATTCTCTTGTATCTGCCAGATCATCGCATCAATTTTAGTTTCTTCACCGTTTAACCGCTTGTGTGTTATATCGCCATTTGGCAGCGAACAACCCCCGAAATTGTACAATTCATCAATAATAACAGTATGAATATTTTCATCTTTCATTTTAAACATTATGAAGTTGCTGTAATTATCATACAAATATGCAGACTCAATTTTTTTAGACAAATAAGTGTTGTAGATCATTCTATTGGACGACAATAGAATAGAATCTTCTTCAAGAATTACATCTTGATATAAATCTTTGTATGTATATTCTTGTTTGTATGTTAAAAGTTTATCTTCAACTTCTTCGATCTCTGAATTATATCGCTCTATTTCCTTTGATAGAGTTTTAATTTTGTCTTTGATCGCAGGTATTGAAAAATCATCTTCTAATAGAAAATTAAGTTGTGATTCTGCTTTTTCTTTAAAATCTTGAAGTTTTGATAATCTTAAACTTAGCTCAGTTGGGGCTTCGGATTTTGGCATAAATCCATTTTCTGTTGTTAGATGCAAGAGCATTTGTTCAAGAGGTAAATATCTATAATGTTTGTTATGAGTGCAATTTCCGCCCCTTTTAGCATTTGCACAAGTTAAATATTTACCCCCCTTCGGACCATCCCCTTTATCAGTATATTCGACTTTCCCGCCACAATATCCGCAAAAAAGTATATTGCGGAACAGGTTAGAAAACTTATCTCGATTAACTTTACCCCGCCCTATGGCTCTACTTTTTCTTGCTATTTGGGCTTTTAAGAATGTTTCTTCATCAATGATCTGCGGGTAGTAATCGGGAATTGGATCGCCAAAAGGCTTACGTTTATTTTCACCAGTGCCACTGTGTTTGCCGATATGTGGTTGATACTCACCAAGAACAGATCTATCTGTTAAGATGCGTGTGAGGCTTGTTCTTGCCCAAATTTTGCTATTTTTGGTTGGGGTAGGGAATTGAGTTAAGTTCTCGTTCAAGTGTCTTAAAAGCTGTGAATTACCCATACCGTCTATCGACTTTTGAAAGATATATCTAATAATTTCTACTTTATCTTTTTTCAAGCGAAATTCAGTTCTATCTTCTGATAATTCAAGCCAATGCGGAATCATTGAAGTGAGTTTTTTGCTTGTAATATTATCTCTTTTAGAGTTCCAACTTTCTTTTAAACGCTTCTTTTTTGTCGCAGATTCTTCATAAGCTCGACTCATAATAATCAAGCTCGTCATAACATCTAACAACTGACTTTCACTATCAATATTGTCATTGTTAGAGTAAAGCTTTTGATCTTGAAGCGTGTAAATATCAACATAATCAAGCAAGTGCAAAAACTGACGCATTGCTTTATTTATCTTTTTACGAGACAAGCGATCTAAGTTTTCAACGATCAGCAATGATCCTTTTTTTACTTTTCCCGTTTCACAATCCTCAATGAATCTTCTAAGATTCTCTTGATCACCGTCCACACCAGACACGCCAAGCTCTTGATACACAGCTAATTCAGTATCAAGCTCATAACCGTGCTTTTCGCAATACGCTTGTGTTGCTGAAAATTGTCGTCTGAAACTATCGCCTTTTGCTTGTTGAGGCGATGAATAGCGTATGTATGAATAAGCTTTTTTCATTGTAAAATCCGTGTTTTTCGACTTGGTAGGATAATAACATAATTAGTTGTTTATTGGGCCGCCAGGTACCGGTAAAACCATGCTCGCGTCCCGTCTACCCGGCATTATGCCTCGCATGACCGAAGCGGAAGCCTTAGAAGTCGCCGCGGTGCAATCCGTCTCTGGCCGTAAAATGGGCGTTGATTGGCATTGGTCTGAGCGTCCCTTTCGTAGCCCGCACCATTCTAGTTCAGCCGCAGCACTTGTCGGCGGTGGTTCTATCCCTAAGCCTGGCGAAGCTTCCTTAAGTCATTGCGGTGTCTTGTTCTTGGATGAATTGCCCGAATTCGACCGTAAGGTGTTAGAAGTACTCCGCGAACCATTGGAAAATGGTGAAGTACATTTGTCCCGCGCCCGAGGGCAAATTTCCTATCCAGCGCGATTTATGTTGGTGGCGGCGATGAATGCGAGCAATGAAGCCTACAGTGGTGGCGCGGATTATTATCAATCCAGCGCCAGTCAAAAATATCTGCGCAAACTCTCGGCACCGTTTCTTGATCGGATCGATTTACATGTGGAGGTACCGCCACTGCCCACCGATGTACTGGTGAATCAAGATGAAGTGGGGGAAGCAAGTGCGGCCGTTCGAGCTCGAGTCGAGGCAGCGGTGGCGCGTCAGCGTACCCGCCAAGGTGTGCAAAATGCCCATTTAAGTGGTCGTGAATTGGAGCGTATTTGCGCCCTAAGTGATGCCGACAAGCACTTTATGCAGCAGGCATTGGAGCGCTTAAAACTCTCTGCCCGCGCCTATCATCGGGTATTGCGCGTAGCGCTGACGCTAGCTGATCTAGAAGGCAAAGCGGTGGAGCGTAAACATTTAATGGAATCGCTCAGTTATCGCAAAATGGAGAAAACCCTCGCCGCCGTGGTAGGGGGAGGATAGTAGGGAGAGGGTAAGAGTGAAAAAAGCAAAGTGTGTGGAGCAGGCCACACACTATTTTGTGGATCGATTTAGAAATCGTATTGGGCGCTTAGGTAAAGGCGACGGCGCTCGCCAAGGTTTGAGCCGATATTTCGGTTAAAACCAGAGCTGGCGTAAACTTCGTCGGTTAGGTTTTTAATGGTGACTTGCAGTGTCCAAGCGTCGATCTGAGTTTGCCAAGTGGCATCGTAGACCGTGTAAGGCTTCACCTTTTGCTGATCGCGATTGTACTGTTCGCTAACGTACTCAGCGCCCACCGATACAGACGAAGATAGGCTAGGCAGATCGTAACGGGTCCACAAGCCTAACTGATGCAACGGGGAGTTTGAGAAGCGACGTGAATCGCCGGCAGCAAACTGAATTCCATCGTCGTTGTCTTCCTTAATCACGGTATCGTTGTAGGCATAACTTAGGTTGGCAACCCAACGATCGGTAATGTCTGCCAGCACATCAATCTCAGCACCTTGGCTACGTACCTTGCCGAGGGCGATTTTCATATCTCTGTCGTTTGGATCTTCCTGCAACACATTTTCACGCTCAATGTGGTACACCGCAAAGTTGACGTTCAAGCGGTTATCCAACCAGTAAGTACGTACGCCGGCTTCCAGTTGCTGGCTTTGCTCTGGATCGAATGGACCGCCGACAGCGGCTTGTTGATCGCTGGCGCTTTGTGGCTGATAACCGGTTGAGAACGAGGTGTAAGGTTTGATGTTGTCAGACCATTGGTAAGTGGCACCGACACGAGTATCCACACCTTGATCGGAGTAACTGGCATTGTTGGCGTTATTACGATGATCGGTGAAGTCTTCTTCAAAGTGGTTTAAACGCACGCCAGCCACCAAATCTAAACGATTCGTCACCGCCCATTGGTCTTGTACCAAGAGTCCTAACTGCTGCGAAAGCGTTTGATTATTTTGGTTAAGCGATAAGTTGTAGATGCTGATATCGGCATTGTAGATAGGATTCGCTAGGCTTAAGGCTGCGGCATCGTTAGAGCGATAATACAGATAATCATAGGTATTGCGGGTGTAATCTGTGCCCACTAATAAGGTGTGATCATTCAGGTCAAACACCAAGTTACTGGAGACGCTGATGCCTTCGTTGGTACGCAGCTGATCGCGGTATTGTCGACGGACAGCATCATCCACACCATCATCATCGGTATCGGTTAAGCCAAGCGACTCGTGATAATTTTGGCTTTCTGTCCCCTTAAAGTAACGCATGCCTAGATCCCAAGACACTCGATCATTTAACACCTGTTCGAGCTTGGCTTGGAAGGTTTCAGCGTCTAAGGTTTGTTGATCTCCAGGCTCATTCGCATTCCAGCTATCGTCCGCTAAGAAATTGCCATCGTCGTCGGTCGGAATACCACGTAAACGGGCACCATGCAGCGTTTGTTCAATATTGGTGTACTGCACCGTCAGCGTGGAATCATCGTTGATATCCCAAGCATAGCCAAGGTCGATGTTCTGGTTATCTTGATCAACGTTGTTACGGTAGGAATCACTCTTGTCTTGATATAAAGACACGCGGTAGCGTTGGCTCGAGTCTTCGTTGACTGGGCCTGAACTAGACAGTTGCTCTGAGTGATAGCCTTTGTTGCCCGTGCCAAGTTTAATAAAGTTTTTTGGCTCATAGGTCGGCTTTTTCGACACATAATTGATCACACCGCCCGGTTCTCCGGCACCATACAATGCGCCCGCAGGACCTTTGATCGCCTGAACCTCTTGCACGTTGATCAACTGCGGCACGGTAAAGAATTCCTTGTAAGGGTTACCACGCATGCCATCGTACAGTTGCTCATCTTGATGGAAACCACGGAAAGTCACGGTCGATACATTGTCTTGCGAAACACCGGAAATGGAGCGGTATAAGTCGGTGACTTGGTGCGCCGCTTGGTCTTCAATCAGGGTGTCGGTTAATACCTGTACCGATTGCGCGGTTCTATCGATGTCCGTATCCGTTCGTGTGCCAATGCTGGCGCTATCTTCCTTGTAGTGTGACAGGGCACGTCCTGTGACCACCAGCGTGTCCAGTTGCTGATCGGCAGAAACATCATCACTGGCGTTGGGCGCTGCGATCAGCGGCAAAGACAGCAATAACAGACTAGAAGAAAGGATCGGATATTTCATGGCACCTTAGTCTTTTACAAGTTGAAGTGAATAGCAGTGTCGGATCAATCTTCCACCACACACATGGGTGTGCCGGAGACGGGATCGCGGTGGATTTGGGCGTTTAGGGAAAACACCTGTTTGAGCATGGTTGAGGTCAACACCTCTTCGGGGGAGCCTTGGTATTTCAGTTCACCCGCTTTCATCACCACGAGGTGATCGCAGTAGCGTGCTGCTTGGTTGATGTCATGCAGTACGGTGATGATGGTTTTGCCTTGTTTATTTAGGCGTTGCAGTTGGTGCATCAATTCCACTTGGTGGTTGATGTCCATATAGGTGGTCGGCTCATCGAGCAATAAATAAGGCGTATCTTGGGCTAACACCATGGCCAGCCAAACACGTTGGCGCTGACCGCCAGACAGTTCACTGACTAATTGTTCACGCAGTTCATAGGTGCCGGTTTGCTGCATCATCTGCTCAACGATCTGATGATCTTGCTGGCTTAGCTTGCCCCAAAAACCGGTATAAGGGCTACGGCCATAGGCGACTAGATCTTTGACCTTAATCCCTTCTGGAATGGGCTGGGTTTGTGGCAACAGTGCCAGTTGTTTGGATAGCTGCTTAGATGGGTAATCGTGTAGGTTATGGCCCTGCCAACGGACTTCCCCAGACATGGCTGGTAAAATGCGCGCAAAGCATTTAAGTAACGTCGATTTACCACAGCCATTGGGGCCTAGTAAGGCAATAAAGCGACCGTCGGGCAGCGTTAAATCCATCTCTTTGACGATGGTGTGGCCATGGTAGCCAACACTGAGTTGGTGAGCGCTTAGGGACATGATTATTTCATCCTCAACAGTAGCCATAGGAAATACGGGGCGCCAATGATGGCAGTTAAAATACCGGCAGGCAGTTCAATGGGTGGATCAAGGGTACGGGCAGCCAAATCTGCAGCGAGCAACAAGCAAGCGCCGGTGAGCATGGTGGCTGGTAACAGGGCTTGATGACGTCCGCCAACCAGTTTGCGAGTCAGATGGGGCGCGACCAAACCGAGAAAGCCAATCGGGCCACAGATGGACACACAAGCGGCGGTGAGCGCGACGGCGATGGCTAAACTCAATAAACGCAGTCGCTGTGGCGAGATACCAAGGCTGGTGGCGCTGTCGTCGCCAAGATCCAGTAGGTTTAAATATTTACTTAGGCCTAGCGCTAGGGGGATTAATACAAACCAAGGCAACAGCGCCTGTAACTGAGGCCAGCCGCGGCCCCATAAACTGCCCGTCAGCCAAAGCAAAGCATTGTTGATTTCAAGTGGCTTGGTGAGCATCAAAAAGTCGATACAGCTGGCCCAAAAGGCCGCGAGAGCAACCCCGGTGATGGCCAGTTTAATGGCACTGCTACGAGCGCCGCATAAATACCATAACACCAAGGCTGCAAGAATACCGCCGGCCAAAGCGACTTCTGGTAGCCAGTCAGTGGAGGCGCCACTGAAATAGGTCATGTAAAACACCGCCGCCAGCCCAGCCCCATGGCTCACGCCCAAGACATCCGGGGAAGCCAGTGGATTTCGAATCACCCCTTGTACCAGCGCGCCGGATAAGGCAAGGCCCGCGCCCACTAAAATGGCGAGGAAAATGCGCGGTAAGCGGTACTCATACACAGTAAAGTGCTGCTCTGAGCCGACAAACAAGCCTTGCCAGACTTCTGATAAAGACAAAGACACTGCGCCAAACAGCAAATTAGCGAGGCTCAAGACAATCAGTAAAATGATGGCCAGAGGGAAAAAACGTTGCGCGTTCATAGGGTGCGTTTTCTCACCAAGTAAATAAAGAAAGGCGCGCCGAGCAGCGCAAGAATGGCCCCAGCAGGGGTTTCCATGGGGTAGGTCACAGCGCGACTTAAGGTATCGGCCAAGGTGACTAACGCTGCGCCAAGTAACATGGCCACGGGTAAAAAGATGCGAAAGTCTTGTCCCATCAGTAAGCGTGCCATATGCGGTACGATTAAGCCGACAAAGCCGATACTGCCCACAGCACTGATGGAAGCACCGACTAACACCAGCACCAAGACACTGCCGATCAGCTTACTGCGCAATAAATTGATACCAAGATTTCGGGCGTTGTCTTCACCCAATTGCAGCAGATTCAGCGAGGGTGCCAGCAATAGCGCGCCGAGCAATCCAATCACGGCCACGGGCCAGAAGCTTTGCCAAGTCTGCCAGCGGGCGTCGGCTAGACTGCCTGCCAACCAAGTCATCACCCCCGCGGCTTGATCCTCTTCCATAATAACCACGGCCTTGGTTAATGCAGCACATAGAGCCGAAATGGCCACGCCTGCGAGTACGAGACGACCATGTTCGTTACCGCCCATACGCCACGTGCTGCCTAATAACATCACCAATAGCCAAGCAAGACCGCCACCTAACATGGCGGCAATTGAAGTCGTCAGAGCACCATACAAAAACGGTAAGGTGGAAACTAATGCCATCCCCAATGCGGCCCCTGCGTTGACGCCTAACACTGAAGGCGCTGCTAGGGGGTTACGAGTGAGCCCTTGCATAATGGTGCCCGCTGCGGCAAGGCTGGCGCCGACTAATAGGGCGCTAAGCAAGCGCGGCAGGCGTAAATCCACCACAATGCGTTGAGCGATCACTTGGCTATCAAATGCTGTGATGGCATGCCATACATCTAACCCAGTGACGGGGACGACCGACCAAGCAAACAGATTCCACCAGCTAATCAGTACTAAGCCCAGAAACAACAATAGGACTAGGCTGATTGATCTAAAAATTGCAGACATATAAAGATTATGATTTGGCGAAAATGCGTACTAGATCAGAAGCCATATGCTCCGCTGCCATAATGCCACGGCAGCGTGACCACACATTAGGATCGACTTGGAAAATATGCTGATGACTGACGGCTTGCAGCAAACTCCACAAGGGCTCGTTTTGCCATTGCTCGACAATGCTTGGATGCACGTAGTTGCCCACGACAAAGTACTCAGGGTTAATGGCTAGCAATTGTTCCAAGCTGGTTTGACGGTAGGCGGAATCATCGCGGTCAGAATCCGGTGTTTGCATGCCGAGCGCTTGAATCACGCCACCAGCGTAAGAGTCGCCTGTATGCAGAAACAGCGCATCCGCGCGGGCTACGCCAAATTGTACTTTTGCTTTAGCAGGTAGCTTGGCCGCCATGTCGTTCATAAACTGCTGATGCTGCGCTAGACGTTGTGTCATTTGCGCTTCCTTGCCCACTACCTTACCAATGATCGCGGCCGCTTTTAGATTGTCTTGGTAGGTTTCACGACGGGAAGGCAGGATCAGTGTCGGCGCGATTTTCTGTAAATCCTCATAGACCGCTTCGTGGCGGGAAATATCGGCAATGATCAAATCAGGCTTAAGGGAAGCGATCACTTCAAGGCTTGGCTGAGAGCGCGTGCCCACCGATTGCCAATCGCCAATCACCTCTCGTACCGCCGGTAAGACACGGCTTTTATCTTTATCATCGGCGATGCCAATTGGGGCGACGCCAACTGAGGCGAGTGCGTCGGCAAAGGAAAACTCCAGCACTACAATACGCTTAGGTTCGTAGTCCAAAGAAAACGATCCCTTACTGTCTTGTACCGTAACGGCTTGTACTGAAGTGGTCAGCAGGGCCGCGCACACCATGAAACTGAGGCGCTTTAACGCAGATATAAGCATAGCGAGATAACTCTTATCATAAATATTTCATTTAATGATAATGTTTCTCAAAGGCATTTGAAAGCGAATGTTATTCTTATTCAACTTACAAATCTTGCATAAGTGGCTTCGATAAAGCGCTAATTCATCAAGTGCCTTATGGAATAAGAGGTTCAGTGCAGGGGTTATTAAGGATAAACGAGGGAAGACATAGCCAAAACAATGCTGGGCGAATGTAACAGTCTGTAAACTATCGCTCCCGCCCAGAGCTGTGGCCAACCTATTCAAGTTGGGAAGTCTGCGCGGTCAAATAATAACGATTGGGAGTCCCTTCATGATCATCCAGCTCTTCCCGCTGTGGGCACTGTTGTTGTCCGTTTTAGCGTATTTTCAGCCTTCTACGTTCATTGATCTAAAAGGCTATATCTTGCCTTTATTGATGACCATCATGCTGGCGATGGGCTTAACGCTGAGCCCACAAGACTTTAAAAAAGTCGGTAAAAACACCAAAGCTGTGGGTGTCGGCGTGTTGCTACAGTTTCTAGTGATGCCGATTACAGCATTGATCATTGCTACGCTGTTTGGCTTTGATAGCGAATTGACTGTCGGCATGTTGTTGGTCGGTAGTGTAGCCGGTGGTACCTCGTCTAATGTCATGTGTTACCTTGCGAAAGGCGATACTGCACTGTCGATTTCTATGACAGCGATTTCTACCTTGCTAGGAGTGGTATTAACACCACTATTGGTGTCATGGATGATTGGTACCTCGGTGGACGTTCCAGTGAGCTCTATGCTGATGAGCTTGGTGAAAATCGTGCTGGTGCCAGTGGCGATTGGTGTGGTGCTAAATACAGTCGCCCATGGCTTTACCCGTAAATTGGAGCCACTACTACCGTACGTATCTATGTTCGCCATTGTTCTGATCATTGCCATTGTGGTGGCCTTGAGTGCTGATAAGATCGCCTCGGTTGGCCTAATGGTGGCTGCTGCGGTGGTATTGCATAACGGTATCGGTTTGACGCTAGGTTACTGGGTAACGGCCATGCTTGGCTTTGATAAAAAAATCTGTCGCACTATCGCGTTTGAAGTGGGCTTGCAGAACTCTGGTCTAGCATCCGCGTTGGCGATTAAATTCTTTACCCCAGCGGCGGCCTTGCCAGGTTCGATCTTCAGTGTCTGGCACAATATTTCTGGCTCGCTATTGGCGAGTTTCTGGAGCAAAAAACCAGTTAAAGACTGATGGCTTTCAGCTTTTAAAGCCTCAAGAGGGTCGCTATCGCGGCCCTTTTTTGTGCTTTTATTCGCCAGATTAGCGATCAACATGGATCGTGAACTGGTGTAGAATACGCCTCTATTTTTGAACTACCGGTGGCACACAATGAGTCAGTCTTTACCTTCTATTTCCCAGCGAATGCGCACTCTAAACGAGCGTCAGCTTGAGGCGGTGAAGCAAATTGATGGGCCGCTCTTGGTGTTGGCCGGTGCGGGCTCCGGTAAAACCAGTGTAATCACCACCAAGATCGCCTACCTGATTCAAACCTGTGGTTTTAAAGCCTCGAGCATCGTTGCGGTGACCTTTACCAACAAGGCGGCGCGCGAGATGAAAGAGCGTGTGGTCGGCATGCTAAGCAAGGAAGAAAGCCGTGGTCTTAGCATTTCGACCTTTCACACGTTAGGCTTAAACATCTTACGTAAAGAGTATCGCAAAGCGGGCCTAAAAGAAGGTTTCACTTTGTTTGATGCCCAAGATGGTCTGGCACTGGTCAAAGAAATCCTCGACAAAGAATTTAACGGTCAAATGGACGCGGCGGGCTTTTGTCAGCACACCATTTCCAACTGGAAAAACGACCTGATTCCACCGCAAGAGGCGCTCACGCAAGCGGACACAGAAGAGCTACAATTGGCGGCCCAAGTCTACGGTCAGTATCAACGTTATATCCGTGCCTACAATGCGGTGGATTTTGACGATCTGATTTTGTTGCCAGTAAGCCTCTTGATCTCGGATCAGACCTTGCGTGAAAAGTGGCAAAACAAGGTGCGCTATTTATTGGTGGATGAGTGTCAGGACACCAACGCCAGCCAATACGAGCTGATTCGTTTGCTGGCAGGCTTTCGCCGCTGCTTCACTCTAGTAGGAGACGATGACCAGTCGATCTATGCTTGGCGTGGCGCGCGCCCAGAAAACTTGGAACGTTTGTCGGTCGATTATCCGAACTTAAAATTGGTGAAGCTGGAGCAAAACTACCGCTCCACGCGCACCATTTTGAAAGCCGCCAATACCCTGATTGCCAATAACCCGCACGTGTACGATAAAGCCTTGTGGTCGGATTTAGGTGTCGGTGATCCGATCCGTGTGATGGTGACCCGTAATGAAGAC
Source organism: Marinomonas sp. HM11-D (assembly GCF_057626615.1). NCBI lineage: Bacteria > Pseudomonadati > Pseudomonadota > Gammaproteobacteria > Oceanospirillales > Oceanospirillaceae > Marinomonas > Marinomonas sp. HM11-D. Next base: position 91,454 of record NZ_JBMMKT010000001.1, read on the forward strand.
GCGGAATCTGAGCGGGTGGCAGCGGAGATTCAAGCACGTCATCTGCGCCATAATATTCCTTATAAAGATTTTGCCATCTTGTATCGTGGTAACCACCAAGCACGTCTATTGGAAATCAAGCTACAGGCCTATCGCATTCCCTATAAGATGAACGGCGGTTCTTCGTTTTTCTCACGAGCGGAAATAAAAGACTTAATGGGCTATTTGCGCCTATTGGTGAACCCTGCGGATGATAATGCTTTTCTACGCGTGATTAACTTGCCGCGTCGTGAGATTGGCCCAGCGACACTGGAAAAAGTCGGTAACCTCGCTAACCACTTACATGTGAGTTTGTTCGAAGCCGCGGGCGATAAAGCCTTGGATGAAACTGTCTCCGGCAAGCCGTTACAGCGTCTACGCGAGTTTGAGTCTTGGATTCAAAACCTGCGTCAGCGTTTGCAAAAAGGCTCACCGATTCCTGTGATCGAACAAATGATCCACGATATGGATTACTTTGGTTGGTTACAGGAGCAAGCCAGCTCGCCTAAGGCTGCTGAGCGCCGAATTGAAAACGTGCGTTTCTTGATTGACTCGATCCAGCGCATGATGGAAAGCGCTTGGGAAGAAGACGCCGATGCGGGCCTTGATCATGCGATCTCTAAACTTTTACTGATTGACATGCTGGAGCGCCAAGAGGAAGAAGAGGACGAGGACAAAGTTCAGCTGCTAACGCTGCATGCCTCTAAGGGTCTGGAGTATCCTCACGTCTTCCTAATCGGTTGTGAAGAAGAACTACTGCCACATCGTAACAGCATTGAAAACGATGACATCGAAGAAGAGCGTCGTTTGGCTTATGTGGGCATTACCCGCGCTAAGCGAACCTTGTGTATTACCATGGCGGCAAAGCGTCGTCAGTTTGGTGAAGAGATTGATTGCTTGCCAAGTCGCTTTATCGACGAGCTGCCAGAAGAGGATTTGGTGTGGGAAGGGCGTGGTGATGAGAGCGATGCGCAGAAGAAAGAACGTGGTAAAGCCTCGTTATCCGCTCTAAAAGCCATGCTCAATTCTTAACTCGAGTTTTTCTCTGAAAACAAAAATGGAGACCTAGGTCTCCATTTTTTATGTCTTGCTTTTTGATTCATCGAATTACTTGCTGTTCTCAGTCATGTATTCGATCGCGCCTTTAATTTCATCATCGCTACAAGTTGCACAAGTACCACGTGGTGGCATGGCATTGATACCGTTAATGGCGTTGCTCATCAGAGTATCGAAACCTTTCGCAACGCGTGGTGCCCAATCGCCTGCGTTACCGAATTTTGGTGCGCCAGCGACGCCAATAGAGTGACAAGCCGTACAGAATTGGTTGTACACCGCTTCACCAGAACGTGGGCCGTCATTGGCTGCTACCGCTGCCGCAGAAGACACTTCACATTCCTGCCCTGCGATACATACCTTACCAACCGGAGCGATACGAGCAGCGATGTCTTCCGGGCTTTGTCCGATAGCGCTAACCGATGAACTCATTACTGCAGCAAAACCTGCAATGCTGATTAGAGTAAACAGTTTGCGATGAATAGATTTGATCAGCGAGCTCACTATGTTTTTCCTCGATCCAAAGTTAGGCCAGTTAAATATTTGATTGGCGGGAGTATACCCAGAGCAGAATGCCCTCGAAACCAAATTAGCATGAAATTTGGACAAACACCGCTCTATGTCAAAAAAATTGATCTTCGCCATGATTTATCTAGCCTGTATTTACTCATCTAATGGCTTATCTAAAAAGTAAATGAAGACCCGCCTTACTCGCTTAAAAGCCGCTGCCAACAAAACCTTGAGAGCGTCATTTAGAAAATAAAATGCCGTGATTTTAGTGGTTTGTATTTTCTAACTTTATGAAAAATTTAGCTTTTTTATTTTATGTAAATTCTTAATACGGCATACGTATAGGGCATATCGTTATTTCGATTGGTCAATTAAACACCGTTCAGTACTCTTCAAATACGCTGTTTTTGCGCACTTTTTACCAAGTTCGCAAAAACGTGTAGGGGGCCTCAAGGAAGGGGAAGGGCCGCCCCGTTCGAAAAGAGCGTTTGAACGGGGCCGCTTTTAAACCGCATTGGCAGTCCTCCACAGACCAGCATCACAAAAGAACAGCACTCCTTAGGTGACCAGAAACAGCTAAGGGGGCGAGCTCGAAAGAGCGACAATAATTATGCGAAATGGAGAGTTAAGATGAAAAAACGGTTAGCCGCTTTACCTCTTGCGTTGATGGCTGCGGGTGCGATTTCCACCTCTGCTCACGCTGCTTCAACATTGGTTTACTGCTCAGAAGGCAGTCCAGAGGGCTTTAACCCAGCGTTCTACACATCCGGTACCACGTTTGATGCCAGTTCGAAAAACATGTTCAACCGTCTGCTTGAGTTCAAGCTTGGCACCACCGAAACCGAGCCAGGCTTAGCGGAAAGCTACGACGTGTCGGCGGATGGTCTTGAATACACTTTCCATTTACGCACAGGCGTTAAATTCCACAGCACCAAGGACTTCAAACCAAGCCGCAACTTTAATGCGGACGATGTGATCTTTACCTTTGCACGCCAGTGGGACAAGGAACACCCTTACCACAGCGTATCGGGCGGCTCTTACGAGTACTTCAACGGTATGGGTATGCAGGACCTGATCAAAGATATCGTCAAAGTAGACGATTACACGGTGAAGTTTGTATTGAACCAGCCGGAAGCCCCATTTGTCGCCAACTTGGCGATGGACTTTGCTTCGATCTTTTCGGCTGAACAAGCGGATGACCTAATGAAGAAAGGCACGCCAGAGCAGCTGGATATTAATCCGGTGGGCACGGGGCCATTCCAAAAAGTTCAGTACCAAAAAGACTCTTTGATCCGCTACACAGCGTTTGAAGATTACTGGAAAGGTAAAGCGAGCATCGACCGCCTAGTGTTCTCGATCACGCCGGATGCGTCAGTGCGTTACGCCAAGCTAAAAGCGGGCGAATGTCATGTGATGCCATACCCGAACCCTGCTGACCTAGAGCAAATGCAAGCGGATACCGATATCAACTTGATGAGCCAAGAAGGTTTAAACGTCGGTTATTTGGCGTTTAACACGCAAAAAGCCCCGTTTACCGATACCAAGGTACGTCAGGCGCTAAGCTACGCCACCAACAAAAACGCCATCATTGATGCGGTGTTCCAAGGCGCTGGTAAAGTGGCGAAGAACCCCATTCCACCGACCATGTGGTCTTACAACAATGATGTGAAGGATTACTCCTACGACCCAGTCAAAGCCAAAGCACTGCTAAAAGAAGCGGGCTACGAAAACGGCTTTAAAACCAATATCTGGGCTATGCCAGTACAGCGTCCTTACAACCCCAATGCCCGTCGTATGGCGGAAATCATCCAAGAAGACTGGAAGAAAGTCGGTGTGGACGCCGAGATCGTGTCTTACGAATGGGGTGAGTACCTAAACCGCTCTAAGAAAGGTGAGCACGATACCGTCTTGCTAGGTTGGACCGGTGATAACGGCGACCCAGATAACTTCATGTACGTGCTGCTGGGCTGTGACGGTGTCGGCGGTTCAAACCGTGCGCACTGGTGTAACGAAGAGTTCGATGGCCTGCTAAAAGCCGCGAAACAAACCTCAGATAAAGCCGAACGTACCAAGCTGTACGAAGAAGCTCAACAAGTGTTCAAGCGCGAAGCGCCTTGGGTGACAGTGGCTCACTCGGTGGTGTACGAGCCTATTCGTCAGGAAGTGAAAGGTTACAAAATTGACCCGCTTGGCGGTCACTACTTCTACAACGTAAGTCTAGAGAAGTAGGTCTAAGCGCTTTGCTTATCTTCGAGTAAGGCGCTGCTGTCAGAGCTTGGTAAACGTGGAAGTGAACCAAGCTCTGCTGATCGGGCAGGCTCACAAGGCCTGTTTCGTTCAACCCAATAAGAGAGCCAGTCCATGTTCCAGTTTATTTTTCGACGTTTAAGTCTCGTGATTCCGACCTTTATCGGGATTACTCTGCTGACGTTTACTCTGATTCGTTTGATCCCAGGTGACCCGATTGAGGTCATGGCTGGTGAGCGCGGTGTCAGTGCTGAACGCCATGCTGAACTCAGCGCACAATTAGGCTTTGATCAGCCGCTGTATGTGCAATATTTCCATTACGTCACAGGTGTTTTGCAAGGCGATCTAGGCAATTCCTTGGTCACCAAAGAGCCTGTGCTCAGTGAATTTCTTACCCTGTTTCCTGCGACCATTGAGCTGGCCTTTTGTGCCGCCATCTTCGCTATTTTTGTGGGACTTCCCGCCGGTATGATCGCCGCTGTGAAGCGCGGCACCTTATTTGATCACTCAGTGATGACCTTTTCCTTAACCGGCTACTCCATGCCGATCTTCTGGTGGGCATTGCTATTGATGCTGATTTTCTCGGTGACCCTTGGTTGGACGCCCGTATCGGGGCGTATCGACGTAGTGTATTGGATCGATAACGTCACCGGTTTTATGTTGATTGATGCCATCCTGTCTGGTGAAGAAGGGGCCTTTTCTTCCGCCGTCGCGCATCTGATTTTGCCGAGTATCGTACTGGGTACTATCCCGATGGCGGTAATCGCTCGTATGACGCGCTCGTCAATGCTCGAAGTGTTAAGCGAAGACTATATCCGTACCGCCCGTGCCAAAGGCATTGCCCCATGGCGTGTGATCATCATTCACGCGCTGCGTAATGCACTGATTCCGGTGATTACCGTGATTGGTTTGCAGGTCGGCATTTTGTTGTCCGGTGCGATCCTAACCGAAACTGTGTTCGCTTGGCCGGGCATTGGTAAGTGGTTGATTGAATCCATCAGTCGCCGCGATTATCCGGTGGTGCAGGGCGGTATCTTGATCGTTGCCAGCATCATCATTGTCGTGAACCTCATGGTTGATATTGCCTACGGCATTGTCAATCCACGTATTCGACACAGCCGTTAAGGAGGCGCTATGACAACTGCAACTTTACAAGCGCCAGCGCCACGTACACCGTTACAAGAGTTCTGGCATTACTTTAAAGGCAACAAGGGCGCGGTGAGCGGTTTGGTGTTTATCATCGTGATCTGCTTTATGGCCTTGTTTGCTGACTTTGTCGCACCGCATTCGCCATCGGATCAAGCCCGTGATGCCTTGCTATTACCACCCGCTTGGATGGATGGCGGTAGCTGGGCCTATGTCTTGGGCACTGACGATGTAGGTCGTGACATCTTATCGCGCATTATCCATGGCGCCCGTTTGTCCCTGTCCGTTGGCTTAGTCGCTGTGACTGCGTCCTTGTTTATGGGCATCTTGCTTGGCTTGGTGGCGGGGTACTGCAAAGGCGTGGTGGATACCATCATTATGCGTATCGTCGACATCATGCTGGCCATGCCGAGTCTATTGTTGGCGATTGCTATCGTGGCGGTATTAGGCCCGAGCATTGTTAACGCGGCCTTGGCGATTTCGATTGTCTCCTTACCACATTATGTGCGTTTGACCCGAGCGGCGACCATGGCGGAAATGTCCCGTGATTATGTGACCTCATCGCGAGTGATTGGTGCGAGCCCGCTGCGTCTGATGTTTATCTGCATCCTACCGAACTGTGTCGCACCTCTGATCGTGCAAGCCACGCTTGGCTTCTCGAGTGCTATTTTAGATATGGCGGCACTGGGCTTCCTAGGTCTAGGAGCACAACCCCCAACCCCAGAATGGGGCAGCATGTTGGCGGACGCCTTGCAGTTCGTACAGCGCGCTTGGTGGGTGGTGACCTTCCCAGGTCTGATGATCTTGTTGACCGTATTGGCGTTTAACCTAATGGGTGACGGCCTGCGCGATGCCTTAGATCCTAAGTTGAAGCAGTAGGAGCGCATATGTCATTACTTAAGTTAGAAAATTTATCCGTTACCTTCGGTAATTTCTGCGCCGTGGATCAGATCAGCTACAGCGTCAACGAAGGGGAAGTGTTGGGCATTGTGGGTGAATCCGGTTCAGGTAAAAGTGTTAGCTCACTGTCGTTGATGGGCTTGATTGATTACCCGGGTAAAGTCAGTGCTGATCAGCTGACCTTTATGGAGCAAGACTTGCTGTCCATGCCAGAAGCTCAGCGTCGTAAGATCACTGGCTCTGATATTGCCATGATCTTCCAAGACCCGATGACCAGTTTGAATCCGTGTTTTACCGTCGGCTATCAGATCATTGAAGCACTGAAAACCCACCAAGGTGGCACTAAGAAAGAGCTGAAAAATCGTGCCATTGAGCTATTAACGCTGGTGGGAATTCCCGCACCGGAAACGCGTTTAAGCGCATATCCACATCAGCTCTCCGGTGGTATGAGTCAGCGGGTGATGATTGCCATCGCCATTGCCTGTAATCCAAAGCTGTTAATTGCCGACGAGCCAACCACGGCGCTGGACGTCACCATTCAGGCACAGATCATTGATCTATTGATCGACCTGCAAAAGCAGAAGCAAATGGGTTTGGTGTTGATCACCCACGATTTGGCGCTGGTGGCCGAAGTGGCCCATCGGGTGATTGTGATGTACGCCGGTCAAATCGTTGAAAGTGGTCCTGCGAGCGAAGTGTTCAGCACGCCAAAGCACCCGTACACGCAGGCATTGCTGGCCTCTTTGCCAGAGTCTGCGGCCGGTAAAGCGCGCTTAGATGCACTGCCTGGTGTGGTGCCAGGACAATACGATCGACCCAAAGGCTGTTTGCTCAGCCCACGTTGTTCGTACGCTACCGATCATTGTCGTAATGTGGAGCCTGCCAGCCAAGGCTCGTTAGAGCGCCAAGTGAAATGCCATACACCACTGAATATTCAGGGGAGACCTGCCGCATGAGCCAAGAACTAGTATTAAACGCCCATAACCTGAAGCAACACTACCAAGTGAAGCAGGGTTTCTTAAAGCCTGATGCGACAGTGAAAGCCGTGGATGGTGTGAGTTTTACCCTTGAGAAAGGCAAAACCCTAGCGGTGGTGGGGGAGTCTGGCTGTGGTAAATCGACCTTGGGTCGCATGCTAACCATGATCGAAACGCCGACCGATGGTCAGTTGAATTTTCGTGGTGAAGATTTGCTCGCGCTTTCTAAGGAGCAACAAAAAGAGCTGCGTCAGAGCATTCAGATTATTTTCCAAAACCCTTACGGCTCTTTAAACCCGCGTAAGAAAATTGGTGCAATTTTAGAAGAACCCTTGGTGATTAATACCAAGCTGAGTAAAGCCGAGCGTAAAGCGAAGGCCATGGAAATGATGGCCAAAGTAGGTCTAAAACCAGAGCACTATGATCGCTACCCGCATATGTTCTCGGGTGGTCAGCGTCAGCGTATCGCCATTGCTCGAGGTTTGATGCTAGACCCTGAAGTGATCGTTGCCGATGAACCCGTGTCGGCTTTGGACGTATCGGTACAGGCGCAGGTGTTGAACCTGATGATGGATCTGCAGCAAGAGTTTGGCCTGAGTTATGTGTTTATTTCCCATGATTTGTCTGTGGTAGAGCATATCGCCGATGAAGTGATGGTGATGTATCTCGGTAAAGTGGTCGAGCATGGCACTTGTGAGGAAGTCTTTACTCACCCCAAACATCCTTACACTCAAGCGCTTTTATCGAGTACACCACAGCTATCGAGTGAGAAACGTCGTCAGCGTATTAAGCTAAAAGGGGAGTTGCCATCACCATTAAATCCGCCAAGTGGCTGCGCTTTCCATGGTCGTTGTCAGTACGCCAATGATCGTTGTCGCAGTGAAGCGCCGGCGTTACGTAGTACTGATCAGGGTCATTTGATTGCCTGCCATGCCGTGGAAGAAAGCCGTTTAGAAAGTCTGGCGGGGGCGGCATGAGCCGTTGAGATCAAGCGTAGGCTGCTTCGCTGGATTCTTTGCTAGTCGAAGCGTTGACGCTTTTCTATACTGTTTTAAATGACCAGGTGGTCAAATTATAACGCTTATAAAAAAGTGCACTTGCAAGCCTCTCATTCGTAGAGGCTTTTGTGCTCTGACAAAAGGAACTTCAATGTTACGTCGTCTGCTTCTGCTTTGGTGGATAAGTTGTTTGGCGAGTGTTGTCTATGGGGCGCAATTGCGTATTGCAGTCGATGCCGATCCGATTTCATTAGACCCCCATGAACAGCTGTCTGAGGCGGGGATTCAGTATTCCCATGCAGTGTTTGATCCCTTGGTGCGCTGGCGTCAAGACGGTTCGTTTGAACCGCGTTTAGCGACCGCTTGGCAAATGCTGGATGAGAACACCCTACGACTAAGGTTACGCCAAGAGGTGCATTTTCACTCCGGCAACCGGATGACGGCAGACGATGTGTTATTCACAATCGAGCGCTTAAAAAACTCCATCGACTTCAAAGGATTGTTTAGTATTGTGCAAAATGTGGACAAGATCGACGATTATACCCTCGATATCCACACTTCTGGCACTTATCCTCTGCTACTGAACAGTTTGGCCTATGTGTTCGTGGTGGATAAAACCTTTTACGAAGGTCGTGCCGAGATCATCAAATTTGGCCAAACCTTTGCCTCTAAAAATGTGTCGGGCTCGGGGCCCTTTCGCGTTAAAGAGCGTACCGCCGGTCAAAAGCTAGTGCTGGAGCGAAATCCTGAGTATTGGGACACAGGCTCGGCGGGTAACTTACAAACGTTAGAACTTATTACCATTCGCTCGGACTCCACCCGTTTAGCGGCCTTGCTCACTGGTGATGTGGATGTGATTTCGCCGGTGGCAGCGATTGATATTGCGCGAGTGCAACGCACGCCTGAAATTAAGCTACTGGCGTTGACGGGCACTCGCATTGTGATGCTGCAGTTAAACCAATCTCGTCGAGTGGAGTTGCAAGACGTGCGAGTACGCCAAGCTATGAATCTGGCGATTAACCAAGCACTGATGGTAGAGAAAATCTTACGCGGCTACGGCGAAGCGGCGGGACAGCTGAGTGCCGATGCCTTTGCCGGTCATATTGCCACACTCCAGCCTAAATACGATTTAGAAAAGGCTAAGCAACTGATGGCGGAAGCGGGTTATGAGCAGGGCTTTCGGATTTCCATGATGGCGCCCAATAACCGCTATATGAGTGATGAACGGGTGGCGCAAGCGGCGGCGGCCATGCTAGAGAAAATTAATATCCAAGTGGACTTAAAAACCTTCCCTAAAGCCCAGTACTTCCAACTGTTTGATCAGCGTGCGGCGGATGTGATGATGCTTGGCTGGCAGTCGGATACTTTTGATTCAAATAACATTTTTGAGTTTATCTTAGCTTGTCGCGATCAGCACACGGGACTCGGTGCCTACAACGCAGGGGGCTTTTGCGATGGCCTGATTGATCAAGGGGTGAAGCTTGCCAACCATGAGATGCAACCAGAGCAACGGGAGCGCATCTTACAAGGTATTGAAGCTCATGTGGCTGAGCAGGCGTTGCTAATTCCCTTGTATTGGCAACCGATTATTTGGGCGGCGAAAGCGCATGTGGATTTAGAGGGCGTGGTAAACTTTTTGAATTTCCCTTACTGGGGCGATCTAGAGGTGAGTGAATAGGGCCATGTTACGATTTATTGGGCGACGGCTACTGCAGGCCATGTTTGTCTTACTGATCATCAGCGTTGTCAGCTTTATGATTCAGGGCAAACTGGGGGATCCTGTACAGCAAATGGTAGGGCAATCCGTGACCCTGCAAGAGCGTGCCGCCCTGCAGCAGGAACTGGGATTAAACGATCCTGTATTGGTGCAATACGGGCGTTTCCTGGGGCGTGCCTTACAAGGGGACCTTGGCACTTCCTATTATTACAAAGAGTCAACGTTAGACATTATTATCAGTCGCTTGCCCGCCACCTTAGAATTGTCATTCAGCGCCTTAGTGCTGGTGGCGTTACTGGCGATTCCGCTTGGTGTGTTGGCGGCCATTCAGCCGAAAAGCCTGTTATCACGAGCCATCTTAATGTTCAGTACTTTAGGCTTGTCAGTCCCTATCTTTATTGTCGCCGTCTTTCTTATGTATTTCTTCGCCATTGAGTGGCGCCTGTTGCCAAGCTTTGGCCGTGGTGACACCACACAGGTGCTGGGTCTCTGGCAGTCTGGACTGTTTAACAAAGATGGCTTGTTGCATTTGCTGTTGCCAAGTTTTTCCCTCGCGTTTGTGTTAACGCCCATGTTTATTCGTCTGATCCGCGCGGAAATGATGGATGTACTGCAAAGCGATTACATTCGTTATGCTTGGTCCAAAGGCATATCTGCGCCGCGTATTTATTTCGTACATGCGTTAAAAAACACCATGTTGCCAGTAATCACCGTGGGTGGCATTCAGGTGGGGACCTTGGTGGCGTACACCATCTTGACCGAAAGTATTTTCCAATGGCCGGGTATGGGGCTGTTATTTATGGAAGCGGTGACACGGGTAGATGTGCCTTTGATTTCAGCCTATTTAATGGTGGTGGGGGTGATTTTTGTGGTCACCAATACCCTAGTCGATCTGGTTTATAGCCTAGTGAATCCAAGGGTACGTTTGCCGGGGTATGGCTCATGAATCTTTTTCCTCGTCCTCAGGTATCGTCAGAGCAGGCGACGCGAGTTCGTCATCTGCTCTCGGCCATGCGCGGCGATAAATTGGCTTTGTTTGCCCTGTGTATTTTTGCGCTCTATTGCTTAGTCGCGTTATTGGCGCCTTTGCTAGCGCCATACGACGTTAACAGCGTGGACTTTATGGATTTGCAAAACGCCGAGCTGGCGCCTTATTGGCAAACGGGGGATGGGCGTTTTCTATTGGGCACCGATACCCAAGGCCGCGATCTGTTGTCGGTGATTCTCTATGGCACGCGTTTGTCGCTTACCATCGGCGTCTGTGCGGTTCTGATTCAGCTCTTTATGGGCATCGGCATTGGCTTGTTGTCAGGCTATATTGGCGGTCGCTTGGATGCCTTTTTAATGCGTGCCGCGGACATTCAATTGTCCTTCTCCACCATGATGGTGGCGATTGTGGTGTTGGCGGTGTTTCAGACTCTGTTTGGCAATGCGGTGTATCAGCAGCTGGCCATGTTGATGCTGATTTTGGTATTGGGCATTGCTGAATGGCCGATCTTTGCCCGTATCGTTCGCGCCTGTGTGTTGGCGGAAAAAGACAAAGAATACGTGGATGCGGCGCGGGTGTTGGGGGTCAGTAAGGCACGCATTATGCTACGTCATATTTTGCCCAATACCATGTCACCGATCTTGGTGATTCTGACTATCCAGATTGCCAATGCGATTGTCGCCGAGGCCGCATTGTCGTTTCTTGGCTTGGGCATGCCGCCAACACAGCCTTCCCTTGGTGCTTTGATTTCCTCTGGCTTTAACTATCTATTTTCTGGGGCTTGGTGGATCAGTGTCTTCCCCAGCGTCACCTTGATCATATTGATTTTTGTCATGAACCTGCTGGGTGATTGGTTGCGCGATCACTTAAACCCACAAGCGGCAGGGGGCTAATATGAGTCTATTGTCGGTAAATGGGTTAAGCGTCAAATTTAAGCGACGTCATGACGAGTTGACTGCCTTGCATGAGGTGAGCTTTAGCCTTGAAAAGGGGGAACGATTGGCCATCGTCGGCGAGTCGGGCGCTGGTAAATCGATTCTTGGCTACGCCATTGTAAATTTGCTCAGCAAGCCAGGTTATATTGCCGCTGGCTCGGTGACATTAGCAGGGCGAGAGCTGACGACGCTAAGTGCTAAACAGTGGCAAGAAGTGCGCGGAAAGAAGATTGCCATGATCTTCCAAGATCCCATGATTACCTTAAATCCTGTGTTAAGCATCGGCGAACAAATGGTGGAAGCGATTCGCAGTCATACTCGGATTGCTTATAAAGACGCGCGTAAACTGGCGATTGAAAAGCTGGCCCATGTGCGCATTGCAGCCCCTGCGCAACGCTTTGATCAGTATCCCCATGAACTCTCCGGAGGCATGCGCCAGCGGGTGATCATTGCCATTGCCTTATTGCTGAATCCTGAAATCATTATTGCCGATGAGCCGACCACGGCCCTGGATGTGACCATTCAGGCGGAAATTCTACAGTTGCTGAAACAAATCTGCGCTGACCATGGGGTCGCACTGATTTTGATTACCCATGACTTTGGCGTGGTGTCGCGTATCGCAGAGCGCACCTTGGTGATGTACGCGGGGCGCATTGTGGAGCAAGGACCGACCTTAGAAATCATCAATGATCCGCAACACCCTTATACCCAAGGTTTGCTTAATGCCTTGCCGCAAATGGCCTTGCCTGGCCAGCGACTGAACCAAATACAAGGCAATATGCCGCCGTTGAGTGAACAACCCAGTGGTTGTGCTTTTCACCCACGTTGCCCGTATGCGCAAGAAAAATGCCGCCAGAAAGTGCCCGGTTTTGTCTACAGCGGTGTTTCAACCGTGGCCTGTTACGTTGTAGAGGACATGTTGGCAGAGTTTGCTGAATACGATGAGGAGGATCCCGATGTCTGAGCCTTTAATTCGTATTCAGCAACTTGAGAAAAGCTTTCGCACACGTTCTGAGTGGCGTTGGCCACGTTTTCTGGGGGGCAAAAAAGCCAAAACTGCGTCACGTGTATTTGCCATTAATGGCGTCAGCCTAGAGATCGAGCGCGGTGAAACCCTGTGTGTGGTGGGCGAAACTGGCTGTGGTAAATCGACGCTTGCTAGGTTATTGATGGGCTTAGCGCAACCAAACTCGGGTGCAATCGAATACGCGGGGCAGCGCATTGATCAGCTTAATGATCAGCAGCGTATGCCTTATCGCAAGAAAATGCAGATGGTGTTTCAGAACCCTTATGCCTCGTTAAATCCACGTATGACGGTGTATCAGACATTGCGTGAAGCCATTGTCTTGCATCATTCGTCATGGGAACGACAACAGGTCGATCAGTTTATAGAAGCGCTGTTGCAGTCGGTGGGCTTAACGAAAGATGCAGAAGACCGTTACCCCCATGAATTCTCCGGTGGACAGCGTCAGCGTATTTCATTGGCGCGGGCGCTATCGGTGGAACCTGAGTTGATTGTTGCGGATGAGCCTTTGGCGGCGTTGGATGTTTCGGTGCAAGCGCAGGTACTGAACCTGATGATGGATAAGCAACAAGAGCTGGGGCTGACTTATCTATTTATCACCCATGATTTGGCTGTGGTAGAGCATTTTGCCACTCGCGTAGCGGTCATGTATTTAGGGCGTATCTGCGAAGTGTCGAGTCGTGCGACCTTATTCGCCAAGCCCAAGCACCCTTATACAAAAGCGTTACTGTCGTCGATCCCGCGCTTGGATAATCTAGCACTTGAGCCGATCCACTTGTCTGGTGAAGTGCCAACTCCGTTGGAAAAACCGATGGGTTGTAGTTTCTGTGGTCGTTGCCCGTTGGCCAATCAGCGCTGCTTTGAGCAGATTCCCGTGCTTGAGTTACAAGCCGATGGCAGTCAGGTGGCTTGCCATGCGGTAGAGGAGGGGCGTGCATGGAAATAAGGTGGTTAGAAGACTTTATTGCCTTGGCCAAAACACGTCATTTCTCCCGTGCCGCGGATGAACAGAACGTGACCCAGCCGACCTTTAGTCGTCGCATCAAGTTGTTAGAAGAAGAGATGAAGGTCACCTTGATTGATCGCAATACGCTGCCGTTATCATTGACGCCAGCGGGAGAAATCTTTTTACAGAGTGCGGAACAGATCACCCGTCAGTTAAGGGATGCCAAAGCGCGCTGTCTGGAAATTAAAGAGCAGGAACAATCACAGATTCGCTTTATCACCACGCAGTCGCTGTTCTTAGGTTACTACCGTGAATTTGTTGAACCGCTCTGTCAGCGTTTAGAGCTGCGAATTGATGTGAATATGAAATCCAGCTCGTGGGCGGGGGCGGATTTTATCAATGCCATGACGGCAAACGAGTCCGATCTAATGCTCTGTTTCTGGCATCCAGCCATGGGCTTTTTGAAAGAACTGGATGAAGATAGCTTTGACAGCGTCACCATCGGCCGAGAAATACTAGTACCTTGTGTTGCCACAGATAAACAGGGGCAACCTAGTTTTGAATTGCCGGGTAATCGGAAGCAGCCGATTCCTTATATTGCCTACGACGATGCCACCTTTTTGGCACCTGCGGTGCAACATCATTTACAGCGTCAGCATGAAGTGCCGCAGTTGCAGATTCTGGCCAGTAACCTGCATGCCGCCAGTATTAAGGCAATGGTCAAAGAAGGCTTTGGCATTGGCTGGTTGCCTAAGCGTTTAGTGGTGGATTCACTAAACTATGGCTCCCTAGCATTGGCGGGGGCGGTCAATTGGAACGTACCCTTGGAAATTCGAGTTTATAAAGCACGATCCAACCAGAGCCCCAACGTGTTGCAGTTCTGGCAAGCGCTCAAAGACAATGCTTTATAGCGCTTCGTTTAATCCGCTAGCAGGCGATTAACGCCTTCACCGACCATGCGGCCAGTGGCAAAACAGGCGGTCAGAAGGTAGCCGCCAGTAGGCGCTTCCCAGTCCAACATCTCCCCTGCGCAGAACACTCCAGGCAGTTTTTTGAGCATAAAGTACTGGTTGACGCTGGCTTGGCTAATCCCGCCAGCGCTGGAAATCACTTCTTCTACCGGTTTGGTTTTATAGAAGGAAACGGGAATGGATTTCAGGCAACGTGCTAGCTTGGCAGGCGTATCAAAGTCTTCTTTGTCATAAGCTTCGTAGAGCAACGCTGACTTGATACTGTCCAGTTTAATGGTACGTTTCAGGTACTTAGCCAGCGATTCTTTTGGCTTGATATTACTTAGCTTTTGCACCAATTGCTCACGGGTTAAATCAGGCAGTAAATCGATCGTGAGTTTGCCTTGACCACGTAGGTTGATGGCGTCACGCAAGTATTTTGAAAACGCATAAATCAGGCTGCCTTCCATACCGTCACGGGTGACGATACATTCGCCCTTGCGTTCCATAATTTCACCATTTGCCAGCTTCATGGTAAAGCTGACACCCTTTAATGGTGCTCCAGCGAGTTTTGTCTGTAAATGCTCACTCCAGTGACTGTAGAAACCGCAGTTGGTGCTTTCAAGCGGAGTAATGTCGACCCCTTGGCGGGACAAGAAACCGACCCATTTGCCATCGGAACCAAGCTTTGGCCAGCTCGCACCGCCTAAGGCTAAAACAATCGCATCAGCAGATTTGGTTTTATCCAAACCTTCGTAATTAAAAGTGGCCTGTAAGCCATCCAACGCGATCAATTTATGACGCATATGGAATTCAACGCCTGCATCTTTTAGGCGTTTCAGCCAGTTACGCAGTAGCGGTGCGGCCTTCATTTTTTCAGGAAACACGCGTCCAGAAGTGCCGACGAAGGTTTCGATACCTAGCTCATGAATCCATTGGCGAAGGGCGTCGGCATCAAAGGCTTTAATGGCCGGTTCAAGCCATTTTGCCTTGTCGTAGTAGCGCGTAATAAAGTCGTCGTAGGGCTCAGAATGGGTAATGTTCATACCGCCAATACCGGCCAGCAAAAACTTACGGCAAGCACTTGGCATGGCATCATAAACATGTACTTGATGGCCCGCAGCTTGAATGATTTCTGCGGCCATTAAACCGGCTGGTCCTGCGCCAATAACGATGACTTGTTTCACTCAATGGTCTCTATTTCTAAATCAAAGGCGGCATGATAGCGAATTACGCTAAAACTACCACCCTTATGGTCGTTTCGTGAGCGAAATGACTCGAACTGGGTGGGGTTTAGTAATGTCTTGCCAGACATTGGTAGCTTGTCGTATCGAAAAGAGTAATGTGATTGATTTTGTCAACTATATGGTGTGGTGGTTAACTGCTATGAAGTGTTTACTTTTGTTTTCAGGCGGCATAGTTAAGTAAGAAAAGTAACAACTATCTAACCTAATTTAACAGTGCCTGCTTAATTATTGAACTAAATTAGGTTTTGTAAATTAACGCTGCTAAGTAAAGACAGTGACATGGGACATAAAGGGTGGGATGGATATGTTTTTTATGGGTAGTAAAGCCAATAAGGCTAAATCATCGGGTGATGAGGCAAGTGAAAAGCTGAGTAACTTAAAACAGGAACTGGAAGCCATTCGATCGTACACCCCTTTCATTAGCTTTGATCCCAATGGATATATTCTGAATGCAAACGACTTATTTCTCTCTGCTGTAGGTTATCAATTGGATGAGATAGTTGGTAAGCATCATAAAATGTTTTGCTTGCCAAGCTATGTCGCGAGTGATGCTTATCGCAGTTTCTGGTCTAAGCTCGCCTCAGGAAACGCGGTGAATGGTGAATTTACTCGTGTTAAGAAAAACGGCGAGCGAATCTATCTTGAAGCCAATTATTTTCCCGTTCGAGATGATCACGGGCAAGTCATAGAGATCATCAAAATTTGTTCCGATGTGACCGAAATGCACAAAGAACTAATCGCTAGAAATGCGATTTTAGATGCGTTAGATCGCTCTCAAGCTGTTATTAAGTTCGAGCCCGACGGCACTATTATTGATGCCAACCATAACTTTCTGAATACCGTCGGCTATCGCCGTGATGAGCTTATAGGTCAGCATCATCGTATGTTCTGTGATGATGAGTTCTATCGTCAAAATCCTGATTTCTGGAGAAAATTGTCAAGCGGGCAATTATCGAAAGGGCGCTATAAGCGCTATGACAGCCAGGGCAATGTAATATGGCTGCAGGCGACCTATAACCCGATTTTAGATGAAGATGGCAAGGTGCTTCAGGTCGTGAAGTTTGCTTCCGATATTACTGAAAGGGTGTCTATCGCCATGAATGCAGTAGATATGGCCGCAGCGACATCAGAGCAAACCAGCCAAATTACTACCAATGCGGTACAGGTATTGAGTGAAGCGGTGGATACATCACACACCATTGCGGAGCAAGTAAGTCATGCAACGTCTGTAGGTAATCAGCTAATGGAGCAGTTTAAAAATATTGCCGATATTGTGGTGACCATTCGTTCTATTGCAGATCAGACCAATTTACTTGCCTTGAATGCAGCCATTGAAGCTGCACGAGCGGGTGATGCTGGGCGTGGTTTTTCTGTTGTCGCCGATGAGGTGCGTAAACTGGCCAGTAGTACTTCAGTTGCGACCGCTGAAATTTCCAAAGTGGTTGAGCTTAACCATCAATTGATTAAGCAGATTGATACGTCGTTGACGTCTGTTTCAGGCATTGCCTTACATGGCCAAGAAAGTATCAATAATGTGTCGTTAGGTTTGGAAGAAGTAAAACGTGGCGTGGAACAATTCGTGAGTATGGTAGAAGCTATGCGCCCATAACTACCTAATGAATCTATTTCCCAAATGCAACAAAGCCGCTTCGAGAGCGGCTTTGTTGTGTCTATGGCGTCTCCACCAGGACTCGAACCTGGAATCGCCGCTTAGGAGGCAGCAGGTATATCCCGTTTACCTATGGAGACACGATAGATGGAGTATATCAATTCGAGCCTTGGATACCAAGTTAATGCGTCGCTAGCTCACTGTTTTGTAAAGCTTTATTGGAAACGGAAAGGTTCAGGCTCTACCAATGGTATGTTTACTACTAATTGGGCGAGTGCCACCAGAGGCGGTATAGACTTTATTCTTGCGGTTATGGCCCTGCAGCATTTCAAACATGTCTTTATTGCGTTTCTGCAGTGTGCCTAGGATCTGTGCGTTGGTGTTGTTTTCCCGTTTGCAGCGGTCTAACAAGCCATTGCATTCATTGATGAGGTCTTTCAGCTCGTCCATGCCGTCTTGGCTGTCGAGCCATTTTAGGAAATCTGCGTCAGACGGTTTTTTAGGATTGAGAATGCCAAATTTGATTAGCATGCTTTGACGTTTCTCATTGGCGGCATCGATATTGTCGAGCAATACCTTTTTTTCGGAGGCAAGTTGAAGGATGTCGTCAGGTGTTGCGGTTGCTAAGGCTGAGCGCTCTCGAAGAAGAACCTCGGACAACTGTTCAAGGTTCTCTTTGATCTGAGTAAAGAGGGGGGCAAGCGGGATCATAATGAGAGCGAGTGTTTACTTAGCTAAACAACTCGTCCATTGCCATCATATTGCTAGCAAGCTTTTCGGTATCTATCTTGTATTCGCCTGCGGCAATTGCTTGTTTGATTTTTTCTACTTTATCCATGTCCACACTCGCTTCAGAGCCAGAGCCTTTGACTTGTAGAGACTGAGCCACACTGCTTAGTTGCACAGTGTCCTCAGAAAGACCTTCTTTACTGCTAACGCCTGTGTTAGACGACGTAGTATTCGTTTCGTCATTCTTAACACGATCGTTTTTAGTCGATGAGAGAGTTGGTTGTGTACCAACGCCCGAAATGTTCATTGCCATGGTGCTTGCCTCCAGAATTAGTCCGCTAACTCAGTTATCGGTCGCGCGCGTTGAAACTTTAGAAATTATTTTCAACTATTTTTAACTGAAGATAGCAAGTCGCTATTAGTCAGTAGTTTACTAAAACCTCACCATCACTGACAACTTTTCCGTACACAATTCGACCAGAACTGACGTTTTGAACGCGAATCTGTTGGCCTTTCACGCCATCTTCTAGTGCTACGCCATTCATTCTTACCACAATGCTGTTGCTTTGTGCTGTGATCAGTACGTTACTGCCTTTCTTAATCAGGTCTGGTAGCTCGGTGACTTGGTCGGTAATAAAGTTATTGATACGAATGTTGCGTGAAGCAACCAGCCCGTAAGGAGGGTTAGCGCTGGTGTATAAGTGACCTCTTAAAGTCGCCAGATCAATCTCGCCGATGTCGGTATTTTGCTCGCTAATGCGCTCGCCACGAGAGATTGGTGCAATGGCTTTTATGCCTTCTATTAAAATACTTTGTTCAACGGGTACATAAGACTTCCATACCGGATCTTCGCAACTGATGGCATAGGTAGTGCGGTTAACGGCTTCGGGGCGCTGGTTATCAATGGCAATAGGCTGATTGCAATCGGGCAAGTAATCTAGTGCGACTTTATTTTGAACGGCTATGTTGATTCGAGCATTGGGATAAATGCTTTGTAATCGTTTGTATTCAACTTGTTGAATAAATTGTTCTATTTGAGTTTCTAATTGTGACGCACTACTCCAACTGCAAAGAAAAAAGAGTAATATGGTCAGAAGCTTGACGCGACCCATTGTAAATCTCCAAGGATGTCGACTTGGGTTAGTAAAAACAACGGAATCACTCTATCATTTGATGAGGGATTTTCATAATAATAGGGTTTCCCCTGTTATATAGAGCGCAGATTTTAGGAGGCTTTTATGGCCGGAGTTCTCGAGAGCGTAAACCAGCGAACCCAACTCGTCGGAGAAAACCGTCTTGAATTATTGCTGTTTCGCTTAAACGGTAAGCAAATCTATGGCATCAACGTTTTCAAAGTGAAGGAAGTGTTGCAATGCCCTAAGCTTACTAGCATGCCACACAGCAGTCCTGTAGTTCGCGGCGTGGCACATATTCGTGGTGGCACGATTCCGATTCTAGACTTGGGTCTAGCAACAGGGGCTAGCCCAATTGAAAATATCCAACATTGCTTCGTGATCATTACTGAGTACAACCGCCGCATTCAAGGTTTCTTGGTGCGTGGTGTGGAACGTATTGTAAACATGAACTGGAGTGATATTCAGCCGCCACCAAAAGGTTTGTCGAATGACAACTACCTGACCGCTGTCTGTCAGGTGGATAAGGAAATGGTTGAGATCATTGATGTTGAGCAGATTCTGTCTGAAGTGGCACCAATGCGTCAGAATATCTCGGCAGGCATTGTCACCGAAGATGTACATGAAAATGCGAAACAGCACCACATTTTGATCGTCGATGACTCATCCGTTGCACGTAAACAGATTAAGCGTTGTATGGAAGATGTGGGTTTCTCAACCACCGTATTGTGTGATGGTAAAGAAGCGCTTACTTACTTACAGAATCTTGTTGCAGATGGCGTGGATGTGACCGAGCATTTCTCTATGGTGATCTCTGATATTGAGATGCCTGAGATGGATGGTTACACCTTGACGACAGCCATTCGTAATGACAGCCGCCTACAAGACTTGTTTATCTTATTGCATACATCTTTAAGTGGCGTGTTTAACGAAGCCATGGTTAAGAAGGTGGGGGCGGACGGATTCTTGGCCAAATTCCAGCCGGATGAATTGGCTCGAATCGCAATTGAGACGGTTGCAGCAACAGAAGAAGCTTAGTTTGTTAAGCTGGCTAAGAATGGCAGTGCTAAGGAGCATGAATGCTGAGTAGTTCGAATGCTATCTCGCCTCAGGGTTACGATCGATTTCGTAAATACCTTGAAAAAGAAAGTGGTATTTCTCTAAGTGACAATAAGCAATATTTGGTTGCAAGTCGCTTAGGGAAGCTGCTGGAGCGTGAAAAGTTCTCAAAAATTGAAGAGCTGGTTGACGCGTTGGAGCGAGGGGGTCGTACTTCTAAATTAAGGGAAGAAGTGATCAATGCCATGACCACTAACGAGACCTTGTGGTTTCGTGATGCCCACCCGTTTAAAATTTTGAAGGATATGATCCTTCCGCAATATGACAAACGGCCTCTGAGAATTTGGTCGGCGGCTTCGTCTACTGGTCAAGAACCGTATTCTATCAGTATGGTATTGGACGAGTTTAAACAATCTAAGCCTGGCAAATTAAAGTCAGGTGAGAAGATTGTGGCGACGGATATTTGTACCAATATTCTTAAGCATGCAAAGCAGGCTGAATACGATAGTTTGGCGATTGCCCGTGGTCTGAGTCTTGAAAATCAAAATCGCTACTTTGACAAGTTAAGCGCTACCACTTGGAAGGTGAAGCCAAACATTGCCTCTCGAGTAGAATTTCGTCACTTGAACCTGATTGACTCGTTTTCATCGCTTGGTAAGTTTGACGTGATTTTCTGTCGCAATGTACTGATCTATTTCACGGCAGAAATGAAATTAGATATCTTGAAGCGAATGCATGCGGCGCTAAATCCTGGAGGCTATTTGTTCTTGGGTGGTTCAGAAGCATTAAGCGGCTTGTCTTCGATGTTTGAGATTGTGCAGTGTCATCCAGGCATCGTTTATAAAGCTAAATAGCTCTCCTGCATTGCGGATTTTTAAAAACGGCAACTTAAATTAAGTTGCCGTTTTTTTTTGTTTGCCGCCTATTGCCACCTTTATGTTCTTAAAAACATAACTAATTGAAAAATAAGGTTTTTGTTATTTGGCATTGAATTTGCTTTATATAATCCGAATAGAAACTGTTCGATTGTAAATGAGGGTGGTATGTCGATTTCTTTCAAAGACGCGTTTGCTGGACATGATCAAATGTTGACGTTCCGTACGGCGCGCGCTTCTGTGTTAGCAAATAATATCGCCAATGCGGATACGCCAAACTATAAGGCGCGTGATATCTCATTTGAGTCTATGCTTTCTGCAGAAAAAGATCGTCTCGCGCTTGCGGGTAATGATGATCAGCATATTCATGCGCAAAGTTCAGTGACAATGGGGGACGATCTGATGTACCGCAACCCAAGTCAGCCATCGTTAGACGGTAACACGGTAGATATGCAGCGTGAACAAGCGGAATTTGCTCAAAACTCATTGCAATTCGATACCAGTTTTTTGCTTTTGAATAGAAAGATCAGCGGTATGAAGAAAGCGCTGACTGGAGGACAATAATAATGTCATTGAATAATATTTTTGCCATTTCCGGGTCAGCCCTCAGTGCTCAAACTGTGCGTTTGAATACGGTTGCCTCCAATATTGCCAATGCTGACAGCATTGCCAGTTCCGCTGATCAAACTTACCGTGCTCGCAAACCAGTGTTTGAGCAAATGATGACAGATGCGATGCGTGAGCGTGGCTGGAATGCCTCCGATGATGGCCTTGAAAGCAGCTCAGGTATGGGGGTTCATGTGGCAGGTATTGTGGAGTCCGATGCTCCCTTGCAACCGCGCTATGAGCCAAATAGCCCCATGGCAAACGAAGAAGGATATGTATTCTATCCTAATGTGAATCCGGTAGAAGAAATGGCCGATATGATGTCTGCGTCGCGCTCGTTTCAAACCAACGTTGAAATTATGAACTCTGCGAAAAGTATGATGCAGAGAATGTTGACCTTAGGGCAGGCCTAAGGGGGTGAGTGATGGCTGATATCAATACTAATTCGGCATTGTCTGGGTTAATTTCCCAGTACGGTACAGCAGAAGCAAAAGCAAAAAGTGGCATCAATACTACAACGAGTACAGAAAGCTCGGAAGGTATTGGTAACCAAGATGTGTTTTTGCAACTCTACATTGAGCAATTAAAAAATCAGGATCCAACTGAGCCTCAAGATACCGGTGATATGGTGTCGCAAATGGCGCAGTTTAGTTCTCTAGAACGTCTGACCAGCATGGCTTCGGCGATGTCGAATATGACAGAAGCCTTGATGTCGAGCCAAGCGCTGACTGCATCCACATTGGTGGGAAAATCGGTTTTTGTGGATCGTAATTCTACTAATGTGACTGAGGGCGGTTCTGTCCAGTTGCGTACGTCATTCCCTGATGATGCACAAACGAACACACTACAGATCACCAATGCATCTGGTGAGGTGGTTAGGAGTGTTCAATTAACGAATGAAAACTACACATGGAATGGCACAAACGATAAAGGTGAGGCGGTTCCAAGTGGAGAATATAAGTTTAAAGTGACATCGCGCAATGCAGACGGTGAAGCGACGACTTTAAATACAGAGCTACCTGCTCGAATTAACAGTGTCACCATTAATGGTGAGCAGGGTACTACACTTAATATCCAAGGGTTCGGCAGTCTTAAATTAAGCGCTGAACTTGAGATTATCGGTTAAGCTGAGGAAAATTATATGGGTTTTAATACAGCACTTTCAGGTATCAAAGCATCCGCTGACTTTCTCAGCACGACGGGTAATAACATTGCCAACTCGGATACCACGGGCTTTAAAAAGTCGCGCGTTGAATTTGGTGACTTGTACAATACTAACGTTATCGGTGCAGGTAGTAGTAATACGATTGGTAGTGGTGTCAGTGTTAACAACATCGCGCAGGAATTCTCTGCCGGTAATATTTCCTACACAGATAACAACCTAGACCTTGCTGTAGATGGTACTGGTTTCTTTGTGATCGATGTGGGTGGTACGCAAGCCTACACTCGCGCCGGCGATTTTAAGCTGAATGCAGAAGGTAACTTGGTCACCAATGATGGTGCTTATGTTCAGGGCTATAATGCGGTCAATGGTATTATTGGTGGTAGTCTTGAGGACTTAATTGTACCGACTGAGCGTATTGCGCCAGAGGCGAGCACGGCTTTAACGATTGAGTCAAACTTGGACTCTCGTTTGGAAGATGTGCCGCCATATATTTCTTCTACTTTTGATCCAGGTGATCCTGATACTTATACGTTTACGCAAACTGCGAATACAACAGCGATTGCTCCAGCCGTTCCTCAAGCTGTGACATTGTATTATGCCAAAGCAGAAGCGCCTAATACTTATCAAGTTTATGCTACGGTAAATGGTGAGCGATTTGACGGAGCTGGTACACCTTTTTTAGGTGATACCTTCATAACATTTGATGATGCAGATGGGGCTTTTACAGCCACAGCTGGAGGGGGAGCTTCAGCTGATCCTTTTGCGCCAATCTATATTGGTGCAACTGAGCCGAGTAATGTTAGTGATTTAAGTGCACCAAGTGCAGTGGCGGCTATAAGTATTACTGATAGCAATGGTGGTACGGTTACGTTTGATTATGACGACACAAACGGCAACCCTGATTTTTCTACGCCAGATAATTTTGCTCGGCCTTCATTTGATCCGGCAAATCCTGAATCCTATTCATATGGCAATACCAATACGGTATACGATGCATTAGGCGAAGAACATACCATTGGCTATTACTTTATTAAACAAGGCGAAGCGAATACTTGGGAAATGAAGGTTACCATTGATGGTGAAGTGAATCACCCGACTGATGTGGATGTTAATGGTAATCCAGTGCCATTTTTGCCTGAAGATACCGTGGTGCAGTTTGATGCCCAAGGTAATATTACTGGTACATACAGTGGTTATCCTCCTTATGCGGTATCTAGTCCAACTCAGCTGAGTATTACTGGTTGGGACCCGACTGATCTGTTTGCGGAGCTTGAGATAGATTTAGGTGAATCCACTCAATATGCTTTATCTAGCTCAGATGTATACAGTCAAGATGGTTTTTCGGCGGGTGAGCTACAAGGAGTAAGTTTTGATGAGGATGGGTTGTTGATTGCGAGTTACACCAACCAACAAACTGCCGTATTAGGTCAGATTGCTTTAGCCAACTTTGATAACGTGGACGGTTTAACGCCTGCAGGGGATACTGCTTGGGTGGCAAGTTCTGAGTCTGGGGCGGCAAATATCGGCAGACCGAATACCGGCACCTTTGGTAGTATCCAAGGTGGTGCTCTGGAGGAGTCAAACGTAGATTTGACTGAAGAGCTGGTGGCTTTGATTGAAGCGCAGCGTAACTATCAGGCCAACTCTAAGACCCTAGAGACCGAAAACACTGTCACACAGACGATTATTAACCTTCGTTAGGTGAATGGTTAGATGAAAAGCCCAGCTCATTAGCTGGGCTTTTTTGTGCCTGCTATTCTATGGTGAGAACTTGGCACGCTATTTGTTACACAATCTCTAACAACTGTTTCAAAAGTTTGCCGGTGAGGTACGTTTATGGATAGAGCGCTTTATTTAGCCATGAGTGGTGGTACGCAAGTGATGAATGCCCAGGCCATTCATGCAAACAATCTTGCTAACGTTGCCACGACGGGTTTTCGCTCTGATTTCGAGCAGGCTCGTTCTATGCAGGTGAATGGCGATTATTACCCCTCGCGTGTATACGCCATGACTGAAAACCCAGGTACGAACTTTGAACAGGGCGCGTTACAAGAAACAGGGCGTGATATGGATATTGCAATTCAAGGTAATGGCTTTATTACCGCTTTAGATGGCACAGGCCAAGAAGTCTATACTCGCGCAGGGGACCTACAACTTACGGTCTCTGGGCAATTGGTGACTGGAACTGGTTTGCCAATTGTTGGTTCTGCCGGCCCAATCTTTTTGCCGCCTCTTGATGAATTGATGATCAGTGAGGATGGCACCATCTCAATCGTGCCTCGTGGCGGCGATGGTACGCAAATTACCACTTTAAATCGCATTAAGTTAGTGTCCGCTGAGCCTGAGAGTTTAACCAAAGGTGAAGATGGTATGCTGCGCACTAAAAATGGCGAAATGCTGCTGGCTGATAATAATGTTCAGGTAATGTCAGGTTTCTTAGAAGGCAGCAACGTCAATGCGGTAGAAGAGATGACGAACATTATGGAGTTGTCTCGCCGCTTTGAAATGAATATTAAAGTTATGAATACGGTGCGCGAAAATGAAAACGCATCCGCACGAATTTTACAGCGTAGCTAATCGCTCGCTGACTGAAAGAGATTAGGAGTAGATATGCATTCAGCTCTATGGGTTGCAAAAACAGGTCTGTCAGCAATGGACAAGCAGCTGGCCACTATCTCAAACAACTTGGCCAACGTTTCCACGACGGCTTTTAAGAAAGATCGCGCCGTATTTGAGAACTTGATGTACAAGCAGTTGCGTGCCCCAGGTGGTCTGTCCTCTCAAAACACTGAGCTACCGTCAGGCTTACAGATGGGCGCAGGTGTTCGCGTAACGGGCACACAAAAGAACTTTGAAGTGGGAGACTACAATATCACCGACCGTCAGCTTGATGTGGCGATTCAAGGTGGTGGCTTCTTCCAAGTGGTTCAGCCAGATGGCTCGATTGCTTATACCCGTGATGGTCAATTTCAGTTGAATAGCCAAGGTGATCTAGTGGATTCAAGTGGCTTGCTACTTGATCCTGGTATTACGATTGACTCGGATGTGGTGCAAATCAATATCGCTGAAGATGGTGTTGTCTCTGTGCTACGTGCAGGCCAGACTGATATGGAAGAGGTGGGTGCGCTGACGATCGCCAACTTTATCAACCCGACGGGTCTGCATTTTATGGGCAGTAATCTATATGGTGAAACCACTGCTAGTGGTGCACCAATCGTAGGGGTTCCAGGGCAGGATGGTTTAGGCTATTTAAGCCAAGGTATGTTGGAGTCATCGAACGTAAACTCCATTGAGGAATTGGTAAATATGATCACGACACAACGTGCGTATGAGATGAACTCAAAAGTAATCTCTGCAGCAGACGGTATGTTGAGCTTCGTTAACCAACAATTATAAAGAGTAGTGTTTATGCGTTACTTATTGGCATTGTTTCCTTTGGTTTTAGTGGGGTGTGCGGCGGTTGAGCCGGCGCCTGTTTCCGATGATCCATACTATGCGCCCGTGATTCAGCCCTCGGTGCAGTACACTCAATCCAGTGATGGCAGTATCTATCAGGCAGGTATGGGAGATGTGTTTTTTGGTGATAAGAAAGCCCGTCAAGTAGGGGATATTCTGACCATTACTTTGGATGAAAACACTACTTCTACTAAGACCAATGCTGCATCTGTCTCGAAGTCCTCTGCTGCCACTATTCAGAATCCTACCATCTTGGGTATTCCGATTGGCTTGGATACGGATCTGCCAGGGATGAACAGTAACTTTACTGGTAACGCTAACGCCAACCAAAGTAACAGCTTAAGTGGTAGTATCACCGTCACAGTGTATGAAGTGTATCCCAATGGACTCTTGGCGGTTCGTGGTGAAAAGTGGATTACTTTGAACCGAGGTCAGGAATACATTCGTTTATCTGGTCTTGTTCGTGCTGAGGATATAAGCTCTGACAATACTGTTGAATCTACCCGATTGGCAGATGCTCGTATTGCTTACTCAGGAACTGGGGAGCTGGCTTCAGGAAGTGAACAAGGCTGGTTAACTCGAGCCTTAAATACCAGCTGGTGGCCGTTTTAATTTAGAAAGAGTCTGATGTCATGAAAACCTTTTGCTTAGCATTATGTATGATGATCTTTAGTGGCTTGGTGAATGCCGAACGCTTAAAAGATATCGCCAGCGTGGAAGGTGTGCGTGACAACCAATTGTTTGGTTATGGTTTGGTCATTGGTCTAAATGGTACCGGTGATGATACGGATTTCACCAACCAAAGCTTTATCAGCATGTTGAACCAATTCGGTATCAACTTGCCGGATGGTGCTGCAACGGATGCCGATAACGTAGCAGCAGTATCTCTGACTGCAACCCTTCCGCCTTTTTCGAAGCCTGGTCAAAACATCGATGTAACGGTCTCCTCTTTAGGTAATGCCAGTTCATTACGCGGTGGCACCCTGTTGTTGTCTGCGTTGAAAGGTGCCGATGGGCAGGTGTATGCCATTGCCCAAGGTAATCTTGTCGTGGGGGGGTTAGGTGCGGGTGGTGCGGATGGTTCGAGGCAGTCGATTGCGATTCCAACGGTGGCGCGTATCCCAAATGGAGCCAGTGTTGAGAAGGCTGTGCCAAACAGCTTTAACCGCGGTGATACATTAACTTTCAATTTAAATCGTCCAGACTTCACGACCGCAAAACAAGTAGCGGACAAGATTAATGGTCTATTGGGGCCTGGCGTCGCACAATCACTGGATGCCACCTCTGTACGAGTGACAGCGCCTCGTGATCCATCTCAACGAGTGACTTTCCTCTCTATCCTAGAAAATCTAGAAGTCGAGCTTGGCCGAGAGCGCGCTAAGATCGTAGTCAATTCTCGAACCGGTACCATTATCATTGGTCAGGATGTGACCGTATCTCCAGCCGCAGTGACCCACGGCAGTCTAACGGTAACGATTAAGTCCAATCCTGAAATTGGTCAACCGGATATCTTGCCGGGTGCAGGGCAAGAATTGGCTCCTCGTCAAGAAATTACAACCGATGACGAAAGTGGTCATATGTTTGTCTTTACTCAAGGTGCTTCGCTAAATGATATCGTGCGCGCGGTGAATCAGGTTGGCGCGGCGCCTGGTGATGTCATGGCGATTTTAGAAGGCTTAAAGCAAGCGGGCGCGTTGAACGCTGATCTTGTGGTGATCTAAGCTGGAGGAATTATGAGTCGAATTGATAACAATGCTTTTTTTGCTGACTTTAATTCGTTGGCGGATTTGAAACGCCAAGCCCAGCAAGATCCTGATGTAGCGCTCAAGAAAGTGGCGCAAGAGTTTGAAGCCATCTTCATTAACATGATGTTTAAAAATATGCGTCAGGCTAATGAGAATATTGGTGGCGGCTTGTTTGATAGCACTCAGACAAAGCAATACACGGAAATGATGGATACCCAGCTTGCTCAGTCACTTTCAAATGCGGGCGGCATTGGTTTAGCTGAGTCCCTTGTTCGTCAATTGCAAGGCAAGGGGATGGGATCATCTTTTGCTTCTAACAGTGATGATAGTGGTACCTCTGAGCAGGATTTTCTGCGACGTCTTTCTGTATTGGATATGGCTCAAGTACGAAATGTCGCTAAAAAGGCAGCTCAAGATCTTACCGAAAGTGCTCAACGTATTAGCGATAAAGCATCTGTTTCAGTAAAAGACGTAGCCTTTGATACGCCAGATAGCTTCGTTGAAACTTTGTGGCCCCATGCTCAAAAAGCCGGAGAAAAGCTAGGAGTGGATCCAAAGGCTATTCTTGCCCAAGCGGCCTTAGAAACAGGTTGGGGCAAGTATCCCATGGCTAAAAATGACGGCTCACCGAGCTATAACTTGTTCGGCATTAAGGCGGACCAGCGCTGGTCAGGCGATCGCACTTTATTGAATACCTTGGAGTTTCGTGATGGCGTCGCACAGCAGGAAAAGGCTGCGTTTCGCGCTTACGACTCCTTTGAGCAAAGCTTCGATGACTACGCAGACTTTTTAAAAGCCAGTGAACGGTATCAAAATGCCTTGCAAGCCGGCGATGATGCGGCAATGTTTGCCGCTTATCTGCAAAAAGGTGGCTATGCAACGGATCCTAATTACGCCGATAAGATCGCTAATATCCTATCTAGTAAATGGTTTAAAACCCTTCTATAACAAGGTGTTAAAAAGCCCTTATCATTTCTCTTAAATTCAATATGAGAAATCCTTCTTTTTGGTAAAGTAATTGCATCAGCTGACGATATAGAGTTATACGCATTTGCGTTTTGGTATCTGAGAGGTTAATCGCATGGCTAGTCTTTATTCCATTGGTTTGTCGGGGTTGCAGTCGAGTACTGCACGTATTACGACGACTGGTCAAAACACGGCAAACGTTGATACGGAAGGCTACAGCCGTCAGACAACTGCGACGGTGAGTCGCTCTGGTGGCGGTGTATTGGTCCAAGATACCAGTCGTATCATTAATCAATACGTTAACCAGCAAGTCTGGAGCGACACTTCAAAGCACAACTTCTACGAAAGCTATCATTCTATGATGACGTCGTTTGATACGGTCATGGGGGATGAAAGTGTGTCCATTAGTAATTACTTGGATTCGGCTTTCGGCTCATTGCAAACGGTTAATAGCGATCCTACAGACAGTGCGGCGCGTGCTCATGCCTATTCAACTTTTCAAGAACTGGCTGCTCAATATAACGAGTTGGCGGGTTATGTCTCTGACCAGCGAGAATTAGCGAGTGATGAGATTAGCAATAATATTGAGTCCATTAATAACATCACCAGTCAGATTGCATCGCTAAATGAGCAGATCTTTAAGCTTGAATCGACTACAAAAAGCTCCGCGAATGAGCTTCGTGATCAGCAAGAGCAGCTGGTAAAGGATTTGTCAGCTTACCTTGATGTTAAAGTGAAATACGATGATCACAAGTTAATGACGGTGAATCTAGCATCAGGTCAGCCACTTGTTTTACAAAGCAATAACAATCAACTGGCGTTAACCACAAATCCTAAGAACCCAGATGGTGAGTTAGGCATTGAGTTGAGCTTTGGCCGCTATGAAGTGAATATCCCGACGGATGCGTTGGGCGGCTCTATGGGCGGTTTGATTGCCTTCCGTAACGAGTTTGTGGCCACGGCAGAGCGTATGTTAGGTCAGCAGGCACTGGTATTAGCGGATACGATGAACGAGCAAAATAAGCTGGGTTTGGATGTCAATCAAAATCTAGGCATTAATTTGTTTGCCACTGACACTATCAAGTCCGTACCCAATTCAAGTAATGGTAACCCTAATGCAAATATCTCTGTCAGTATCACGCCAGGGGCTTCAAGTGATGTTCTGACCAACACCTATGAGTTGGTTATGACCTCAGCCAACCAATTTCAACTCGTGACTTATGATCTGGATGGTCGCATTACCAATGAATCAGATACAGTTGATATTGTACCATCTCCTTATACAGGAGAGCTTATTTCAGTGCCTGGTTACGGTGTTGATATCTCGTTTAACGGTTTGGCAGACTATACCACTGGCGATCGTTTTCAATTTATTCCCACTAAGGATGCTGCATCGACTTTAAGGTTGAGTGCACGTTCTGGTGATGATTTTGCAATGGCTGCTCCGATTGCGGTATCAAGTAGCTCATCAAATTTGTCGGATGTGGCGATTTCAATCTCAAGCGTGACTGATACAAGTACAAGTGCCTTTACAGCAAATAAAGCATTGGATGTGAATGCACCGCACAGTATTAGTATTAACGCAAATGGAGAGGTTGAGATTTTTGATGGTAGCGGTTCAGGTGTGCCTATTAATACACCTGCTACCATTACAGATTACAGAAATATTTTAGAGCAATTTGGTTTAGCTGCGAGTGCTGGATTTGATGTAAGTTTGGATGGTCAGCCTGAGCTGGGCGATAGTTTTTCCATTGCTTACAACAAGAATGGGGAGTCGGATAACTATAATGGCCTGAAACTAGCTGATTTACAGAATAAAGCCACGGTAGGGGGTGTCCGTTCATATTCTTCGGCATTTACCTCCTTGGTAACGGAAGTGGGTAGCTTAACTGCCTCGTTGAAAACTAACTCTAGTGCCAGCGAAGTAGTAATGAATCAGTCTATTGCTGCTCGTGATCAGGTGTCAGCGGTGAGTTTAGATGAAGAGGCGGTCAACTTATTGCGCTACCAGCAGTCTTATACGGCATCAGCACAGGTTTTATCCGCCGCACAAAATACATTTTCAACGCTGATTGGTGCGTTGAGGTAGGTGATTCATGCGAGTAACTTCTAACTTAATTTACAATCAATCTGCGTTTTCTATGGCGAAAGCCAATGAGCGTAATTTAAATGTTCAGGAAAAAATCGCGCAGAATACCGAAATTGTGCGACCTAGTGATGATCCAAATGGTGCTGGCCAGCTGATGCGTTACAGCGCTGATACGAAGCTAATAGAGCAGTATGAAAAAAACATGTCTCTAGCAACCAATTCATTGGAGTATGAGTCGGTTGCGCTAGAGAGCATGAACAACACCTTAGACTCTATTAGGGTGTTAATGATTTCGAGTCAAAACGGTGCGAACTCGCAAGCGGACTTAAACACCAAAGCAGAAGAAATGGAAAACCTGTTGCTGTCGATGTCGGATTTGATGAATTCGCAAGACTCTAATGGTAAGTATATTTTTGCTGGAACCAATGCTGGTTCCCCTCCTTTTGTTCAGGGTGCGGATGGCCTTTATGAATATAAAGGCGATGAGGCGCAGAGGAAAGCTCAGATTGGGGATGGTATTGCTATTGCGACCAATGACTCGGGTAAAAAGATATTTGAAGATATTTGGACCAGAAATACCTTTAGTGTGACCTCTGGCGCTGCAGACTTTTCATTTAAAATTGCCGATCAAGATTCCTATGATAGTTTTATGAAGAGTCGCTACAGTGCTGTCGATAGTGCTCAGAATAACTTCACTTTAACGACCGATGGTGCTGGTGGGTATACCATTCAGGATGGCAGTTCTGCGACGTTAGTAACAGGTACTTACCAACAAGGTGAGCCTATTTCATTTAATGGAATGGAATTTACCTTAACAGGGGCGGCAGGAAGTTCGCTGGCGTTTTCACTGGACCAACCTGAACGAGACAATGTGCTCAATCAAGTCAAAGGGGCGATTGATGCGTTGCGTAACCCGAACTTGACGTCTGAACAACGAGAAGAAGCGATATTGGATGCATTTACCAGCATCGATAATACGCAAGCGAGTATGTCGACGGCTTCTTCTTCTGTCGGGGCGCGACAGAATACAATAGAAAATCGCACTGATTACAGTGCTTCGAAGAAAATCTTTAACCAAACTGCGCAAGATAATATTGGTGGTTTGAATATTTATAAGGCTACGACTGAATTGCAGCTAAGCGAAACAGCGCTTCAGGCTTCGCAATTACTGTTTCAACGTATTAGCTCTTTGTCCTTATTTAACTCGCTCTAGGATTAATGGATAGCCATGGCAAAGTTTGATGTTTTAAGCTTGTATGGTGTGAATGTCGACTTTGCCTATTTCAATGTGTTTGAGTTAATAGATGTGCTTGGTTTGCAGGATCAAGTGCTCAAAAGCGATCGAGTGGTTAGCCTGATTAAGAAACATGGTCGTAAGCATCGAATCGTTAGTATCGCCATCCGCCAAGTTCTTCTCTCTGATTTAAAGCCCGTTATTAATTCAAAATTCTTAGCTTATGATTCTGCTTGCCAAGATCTCAATATGGGGCGATCCGATTACGAGCGTCGTTATGAGGCAGAGGAAAAATTTATTCTGATTTGTTTTTCGCTGGCGTTCGGGAAATCGATTGTCAGTGTGAAGCATCTTAAAAATGTGGATGAGTTGGCTAAGCTACCACGAGAGTTTTATGCCAAAGGGAAAAGCCTGTATCAGTACTTTCGACAGATTTTGAATGATAATACGCGAGATTATGTCCTCAGTTACAAAGCAGGTAAGTTAGGTGCGCAGGGGGAGTTGAGATCCGAGTCCGTTACGAGCCAAGAGAATGCTGCAACGGAGGTGTCAACGGCAAAATCAAATGTGCTGACACAGACGAAAAAAATCGATCCGGTGCCCTTTGCTAAAGAGATTGATACAGCTTTATCCTTGATGAATCAAGGTGTGCAGCTCGTTACTCAAGAAGTGAGTGCAGTATTATCTGGAGAGGCTTTGCAGCTTGATAAGCTTTCTACTTTTTGTCAAAAACTCAACGACTCCTACGATCGCAACCCTTACGCTTTATTAGTTGTTAGGCATATTCAAGACGGCGATGAATATGTGGCTCAGCACAGTGTGGCTTGTGCCATTCTTGCTTGTCACCTAGCTAAGGCGTTGAAGCTAGACCCACGTTATGTACAAGTAATCAGTATGGGTGCGTTATTATTCGACTTTGGGCGCTTCAAGTTGCCGGAAGCGATGACCCAAAAAACAGGTAAGTTAACTGAGGCCGAATTTCAGTTAACTCGTAAGCACCTGCAGTTTGGTGAAACGATTCTAGCTACTGCTGGTAACGTACCGAAAGTGATCTATCAAATGCTTTGGGAGCATCATGAACGGCCGGATGGGGCGGGTTACCCTCAAGGAAAAGCAGATCGAGAAATCAGTGTGTATGGTTACATTGGTGCCATTGTGGATGCCTATGACTCATTGACTTCTGAACAGCCCCATAAAGCGCCTTTAACCCCAAATAGTGCACTGCAAAAAATGTCCAAGGAAGCTGGGTTGGCATTTGATCGTAAATTACTGGCCATTTTTACGCAAAGTTTGGGAGCCGTGCCAGTGGGGTCTTGTGTAGAGCTGAACAATGGCAGACTGGGCTTTGTCTTGACTCTTAACAGCCAGTTGCAGCCTTCCTTAGTGCGACAAGTCTACAGTCTTACCTCTAAGAGCTTTATTGTTCCTATCGATCTGGCGATTGATCGAAATGATGATATCTGGGTCGTCAATATCGTTCTGCCGTCGGACTTTGGTCTGTCATTTTCTGATCACCTGAATATTTAACCTGAATTTGTTCTAAACTTTTTGAAAAGCGGTCGATAACCTAAAAGAGCTTTATTTTTTAGTAGGTGGTTTTTTTATGTATGCAAAAAAAGGCATTCAAGCGTATAAGCGTGACTCTATCAGTGCGGATTTGACGGAAGCGAGCCCTCACCGTGTGATTCAGCTTCTGATGCAGGGTGTATTAGAAAAAACTGCTCAGGGTAAAGGCTTTATTGAGCGACGTGATATTGCTGGTAAGGCAGAAGCGCTGTCTAGAGCGTCGGCGATTATCAATGCTCTACGTGGTGCTTTAGATCGAGAAGTGAACCCAGAGCTCTGTGATAACTTAGATGCTCTTTATGAGTACATGATTGGCCTGATTGCGGAAGCCAGCGTCACTATGAATGTAGAAAAGTTGGATGAAGTCATTAAGCTAATGCTGACGATTAAGTCTGCTTGGGACCAAATCAGTGAAGAAGACAAGCAACTCTCTGAACAGATGCGTCAGGAAAGGCAAGCTGCTGTCTCCGAATAACTCAATGCTGGTTGGTTAGTTTAGCTCTAGATCCGAACAGTAAATTTTGCAGTGCCCTTCATGGCTAGAATAGTAGACAGCCTTAAGGGTGCGCTGATCAAGCGCTAGTCCTGGGTAACTGCAATCTCCTCCAGATTCCAAATGTATTGACTGCAATACATTACCATCCAAAGATAACTCCGCTATCTCTGTCCATTGAGGTAGCCACTGACTAGGATCTTTGTGGCGGCGATAACCTGCCAATAAAGTTTTCTTATTAGGTGCCCATTCTAATGCTGGTCCGCCAATCCTAAATCCTAAATTGTTCCATTCCCATTTATCATAGGGTGGTTTTGATTTCCCTAATAGGCCTGTAGAGCTTTCTGGTGGTGTGATGTCTCTGCGTAGTAAACAGTATGCGGCCCCTTGATCATCGAATACTAATCCATGCTCATTGACATAGCTGCCGTCGAACTCGGCCACACGATGACTCTTGTAAGAGTCTAGCGAGGAAGATATCTCATACCAATGCAGACCATCTTTGGGGGCTGTGCCGTAGGCAATGCCATAAGCTTTGTCTTTGTGCCAGGTTATACGCCATAGCCAATGGTCTTGTTCTGCGATTGGAATCGAAGCGGACCAGTTGCCATCGCTGGTCTTTGTCCAAGCATAGGTCTGACGATACTGAGGATTAGCTTTAGTAAAGAAGGCGGTCCCAATCAAGATAAGCTCCTCATCTGAGCGGACGCTTAATTTGGGATCTCTTAAGTCTGCATCTTTAGTGCTGATGCTTCCCATATTCATCCAATTAGAGCCGTCGTTACTTTTAAGGACTCTTAATGTGCCGTTTGGGGATGTGTGGGTAGAGGCTTCTCTAAAGGTACACCACCATGCTCCTTGAAAATGCACTAAGTCTGTGAATGCATTGTGTTCAGACTGCTGCCAGATGGTTTGTAGCTTGAGCTCTTTCATTGGGATGTGATGCCTATATTGTCTTTTTGCTAAATCTTACGCCTCCAGAAAAAAAATTGAAGAAATTCCTAAAGTAAAAACATCCTATGACGATAACTAAATCATAAGAGATACAAACAATATGTATCACCGAATAAGTTAGAATTGAGTGGAGATATAATCATGGCTCTATATGTAAATACAAACGTTTCTTCTTTAAACGCTCAACGTCAATTGATGGGTTCAGGTAATGCTTTAACAACTTCTTTTGAGCGTTTATCTTCTGGTTTCCGCATCAACAGTGCAAAAGATGATGCGGCAGGTCTGCAGATCAGTAACCGTATGACTTCTCAGATCCAAGGTCTGAACCAAGGCATTCGTAACGCAAATGACGGTATCTCTGTTGCTCAGGTAGCAGAAGGTGCTTTGCAGGAGTCTACAAACGCATTACACCGTATTCGTCAATTAGCGGTTCAGTCGCAAAACGGTATTAACTCAAGTGCGGACCGTGCGGCATTGCAGAAAGAAGTGACTGCTTTGATCGCTGAGATGAGTCGTATTGCAACTACTACACAATTTGGTGGCGTGAACCTGTTGTCAGGTGGTTATTCTGCTAAGTTCTTAGTGGGGGCGAATGCCGGACAAACTATCAGTGTTAATATTTCTAGTCCTACAGGGCTTGCAGGCCCAAGCTTTGGTGCTTCGGGTCTAGGTGTTTCTACTGTAGATATTTCTACTGAGACGGGGGCGTCTGGTGCGTTAGCTGCCATTGATGCAGCTATTACTGCAGTGGATAGTAAACGAGCTGATTTAGGTGCGGTGCAGAACCGTTTTAGCTCAACTATCCGCAACTTAAGTAACATTGTGGAAAACGTAACTGCGGCACGCTCGCGAATTCAAGACACAGATTTTGCAACTGAAACTGCGGAATTGACTCGTAACCAGATTCTACAGCAGGCTAGTAATACTATTCTCGCGCAAGCGAACCAACGTCCTCAAGCAGCGTTGTCGTTGTTGGGAGGTTAAAAATAACCCGTTGGGGTGGATTAGGAGGTCGAGGTAAGATTTGGCATCCAGCCACCAACGGGGATAATTAGAGTTTCTCATTCTAACTATATTAGCCAAGCTTAATGCTTGGCTTTTTTTTGCTCTTTTTACGGAGCGACTGGGGGAGGTAGTCCCAGTTACTGATAAATTGCATAATGCGTGCCAAATGGTTAAGTTATTGAAAAGTATCAATAATATTGTTGTTTAAAGATGGGCTTGGCAATTATTTGCCATAACGTGAAAAAAAAATAAAAAAAAAGGCTAAAGTTTGCCTTAAGTGACCCGATAAGCTGATTAGGTAAGATGTAAAGGATTTGGAACTCTAGAGGTGGGGTTCCATATCTCCCACCTAGGTGGTTATTAAGGCTGGGCAGTCAGATGCCCATTAGGAGGTCGTTATGGCTTTATATGTAAATACAAACGTTTCATCATTGAATGCACAACGTCAGTTATTGAGCTCTGGTAACAGCTTGAGCACTTCATTTGAGCGTTTGTCTTCAGGTTTTCGTATTAACAGTGCGAAAGATGACGCAGCGGGCTTGCAAATCAGTAACCGTATGACATCTCAGATTCAAGGTTTGAATCAGGGTATTCGTAACGCGAACGATGGTATCTCTGTTGCTCAGGTAGCGGAAGGTGCGTTACAAGAAACAACAACTGCGCTACACCGTATCCGCCAATTGGCGGTGCAATCTCAAAACGGTATCAACTCAAGTGCGGACCGAGCAGCGTTACAGAAAGAAGTGACTGCACTTATAGCGGAAATGAGTCGTATTTCGACTGATACTCAGTTTGGTGGCGTGAACCTTCTAACAGGCGGTTACTCTGCAAAATTCCTTGTAGGTGCTAATGCTAACCAAAATATTAGTGTAAACCTTTCACGAACTGGTGGTGGTTTCGGTGCTTCTGGCTTAGGTGTTGGCGCTGTTGATATCTCTACAGTGGGTGGTGCATCGGGTGCGTTAGCAACGATTGATGCTGCAATTACTGCTGTAGATGGTAAACGTGCAGACCTAGGTGCGGTTCAAAACCGCTTTAGTTCTACTATTCGTAACTTAAGTAATATTGTTGAAAACGTGACTGCTGCGCGTTCACGTATCAAGGATACTGACTTTGCGACAGAAACTGCAGAATTAACTCGTAACCAGATTCTTCAGCAAGCCAGTACTTCTATCCTAAGTCAGGCGAACCAGCGTCCACAAACAGCGCTATCTTTGCTAGGCTAAGCGATATCCCAAGCTAATATGAGCTAAACTCAAGAGTGGTTTAGCTCTGTTAGCTTCATTTTTATGAAGGGGGAGGGTATGTCTTTAAATAGTATTGAAAATAAGTCTATGCCTTTAGCATTTGATGGAAGTGTATTGGCTTCATCTGCTAGTGTAGTGACTCAACAATTAAAGGGCACCAACTCAAATTCTGAATCAGAGCAAACAGCTGAAAAAGAAGAGTCAGCTTCTGTAGAGGATAGCCCAGCGGTGTTACAGAAGGCTGTGGAAGAT
This sequence comes from Marinomonas sp. HM11-D, assembly GCF_057626615.1. Classification (NCBI taxonomy): domain Bacteria; kingdom Pseudomonadati; phylum Pseudomonadota; class Gammaproteobacteria; order Oceanospirillales; family Oceanospirillaceae; genus Marinomonas; species Marinomonas sp. HM11-D. The sequence goes on from NZ_JBMMKT010000001.1 coordinate 129,293, forward strand.
ATTAACGCTATGGTTGAATCTAAAAACCGGCAGTTAAGATTCTCTGTTGATGACTCCAGTGGAAAGCCAGTCATTACGGTGTTAGATTCTGAGAATGAAGATGTGATTCGTGAGATTCCTACCGAAGAAGTGCGCCGTTTGGCGGCGAGAATTGAAGAATTACAAAGTGAATTGGGTATGGCTACAGGTCTTATTGTAGACAGCCGAGTTTAAATTGATTGTTAGCGTTTGCTAGAAGGGGACGAACATGTCAATAGGTGGAACACTAGGGGTTGCTTCAGGGTTAGCGTTAGAAGACTTAGTAACTCAATTGGTCTCTGCTGAGCGCACCCCAAAAGTACGACAGCTTGACAGTCAGAAAAGCTCAATTGATGTTTCCTTATCCGCGTTAAGCAAGATACGTTCGGCAATGGGGAACTTTCAGAGCTCATTAGATGTTTTAAAGTCTGCTGATAAGTTAATGCAACGTGCGGCTACGGTTTCGCATCCAGATGATCTGAAACCATTTGATGTCACCACATCAGGGTCCGCCAGCGCTGGTAGCTATAATATCACAGTTGAAGCACTTGCTTCTGGTACACGTGCGACTTCAGCGGATGGTTCTTTTGCTAGTTCTGATGCTGTGGTTTCAACCACGGCCGGCAAATTGACTTTTGGTGCGGATGGTAAAAGTTTTGATGTTGATGTGACTGCTGGGATGACATTGGCGCAATTGCGCGAAGCTATTAACGACAAGTCAGATAATTTTGGTGTTTCTGCCAATATCATCAATACGGGCGACCCTGCTGTAGGGTCAAAATTGGTGATTACCTCTTCTATTACCGGCGATCCAGCTACAAAAGAGTTGAGCATTACCAACGACAATGCAGAATTGGATGCGGTATCGACAGTTGCTTCGGGCGCTGGTACAGCTATGTCTGTGATTAGTTCACAGCAGGCACATGTTAAAATCGATGGTGTGGATGCTTACTCTGATTCAAACACCATGGAAAACGTTATTCAGAACGTTTCCTTAAATTTGAAAAGCGAAACCAATGGCAAAGCTGCGACTCTAGATGTTTCCACGGATACTGAAACTGTTCGTGGTTATATTGATGATTTCGTCTCTAAGTACAATAGCCTTATAACTGCAATTCAAGAGCAAACTAAGTCCGGTACAGCTTCTGCTGATGGTGAGTCGTTTAGTGGCGGTGGTCCATTAAATGGCAACAGTATGATTCGTGGTCTTCGTGACCAACTTAATAGTGATGTGATTGGCGCGGTGCAAGGGGCTGATTCCTCATTAAATACGTTGTTTGCTTTGGGGATCTCTATTAATGATACTGGTAAGATGGAGATTGCTAGCTCTAACGCCTATGGTGGTCAGACTGGTTCTGAGCGAATGACTGCGGCCTTAGAGGGCTCCTTTGACAAAATTGCTGATCTATTTTCTGGCGATAATGGCATAGCAACTCGAATTGAGACATCACTAGAGTATTATACAAAATCCAAAGGTTTATTTGACTCGCAGGAAGGTGTGCTTAAAGATCAGTTAGAGTCAATCGCTCAACGACGAGAAGATTTAGATCAGTACATCAGTGGTTATGAAGAAACTCTAAGAAAACGTTATGCTGCCTTAGACTCTGTTGTCGCCTCTATGTCTCAAACGTCTACATATTTAATGAGTCAATTGTCTTCTTTGCCAGGCTTTGGGTCTAATAACTAATAATCAGCAGCTATTAGGGATGAAATGAATCAGTCAGTTATTGATAGACTTGAGCAGGTAAATAACGAAATAGAGCTTCTTTTATCCAGTGAAGAAGTCTCTGAAGTGGATTCTCTCTTAGCTGTCTGGTCGGAAAGAGACAGTTTGCTGAGACAACTATGCCAAGACCAAGACTCATTATTAGAGCACAAAGAACGACTGAATAATGAATTAGCTCTAACCCATACGTGGTTAGAGCTAATTCGTGCGTACAGTTCGAAGCTAGGCAAAGATCTACTTTCCTCAACTCGGAATCAAAAAGCAATTCGCACTTACAGACGTTAAAAGACTGCTTCAATGTCTAACCTCTCTCCAGTAATGGAACCTTTCTTATGAAAAATATTGGTCAACTTACCCTGTCTGATGAAACGGAACAGCAGAAGCTAGAGCAAGTATTGGCGGACTCTGTTCGGACGATTAAACAGAATAATATTCAAGCGTTTAGTATCTATGCACCGCACTTATTAGATTTTTTTAATGCAGTTGGTGATGACACGCTTTCAGTCTTTTGTACGAAACAGGGGAAGGCCAATATTGTTGATTATTCAACCGGCCAGTGTTGGTATGGCGGTGACCCCGAGACTGAGATAAAGAACAGTTTTAAACGTGATGTGAGTCAAGTGGCTAAAATTTCGTTGCTGGAAAAAGTCCAAGAAAGCGCTCCTTTTATTGATCACGTTGAAGGAACACCTTTTATTTCACCTGAGTCATTTTGCTCTATGCAAGGTGAAGCTACAGATATTGAAGGTGGCAAGATCCCATTGCTGATTCAATTTGGCGTCGGCATTGGTCATATATTAAAGGCGATATCGGATCTTGTTGAGGTTGATAACTGGTTAGTTTATGAACCTTCTATTGAAGTTTTTAAAGCATCAGTTGATGTATTTGATTGGGCTTCATGGCTTGAGGAGCGAGTTGAAAGTGGTCAGCAGGTGTATCTGCAAATTGGTAACAATGCAGCTACATTGGTTGAAGATTTACAGCATATTGCTTCAGAGATTAGCCTTACAGAAGCTTATATTTATCGTCATTACCATCACCCAGAGATGGACTCCCTCTATCAATATTTAACTTCTTCGCTATTTTCTTGGCGTAGTTTGCTGGATGGGCAGGTTTCTTTAGTTCCGTTTACGGATTTTTGTGATGAAATTCCGCCACTTTCTACGTCAGTTAAGCTTGCTGACTCTGTGTCTTCCCGCATTTCTTGGATGGAAGCGCAGCAGCGTTTTCTATTCAATTTACAGGCGTTAGACTACTACTACCCAGAAGTCGCACAAGCATTTAGAAACTACGCGCCGCAAAAATGGCATCTTGTGCTATCTGAAAGTAATAAATGGAATCTATTGCATATTGAACGTAATGCAGCGTTTTATGGTGATGATGGAGCAGAAGAGTCTAATATAGATTTGGAAATTTATAAGGAAAATCCTTTAAAAGATGACCCGTTGTTGAATAACAATGGCGGAAAGCTTTATTACTATAAACATTATAGGATCACTAATAAAATCAAAAAGATCATTAGAGATGTTTCTAATGATTCAAACTTTTCTCTGCCACATAAAATTAATGGAATTATATTATTTGGCATGGGATTGGGTTATCAGTTAAGTGAGCTCGTTAAGAATCATGAAATAGCGAATATTTACTTATATGAATCTAATTTTGACTTTTTTTATGCATCTTTGTACGTCCTAGATTGGAACTCAATACTTCAGAGACTGGATGATCAGAAAGGGGGACTGTATCTAAACCTAGGTGATGATGGCTCCCATGCTAGAGATGATTTAACTAAGAAAATAAATAATATTGGGCCATATAATATTGTCTCCACTTTCATATATCCCGTATATCATCATCCTGCGATCCAACAAGCAATATTTGATCTTAAGCAAGAGTTTAAGGTGATTGTTTCCATGGGAGAGTACTTCGAACATGCTAGATATGGTGTATGTCATACGCAGAAGACTTTTATGTCTGGAACGACCTATTTAGTAAAGCGAACGGCTCAGCATATCTATGCAGATTTAGTAGATTGCCCAGTGTTTATTGTTGGTAATGGTCCTTCTTTAGATAGTTCGTTTGAGTACATCAAAGCGCATCGAGATAAAGTTATTGTGGTTTCTTGTGGGACCGCGCTTAGAGCTCTATACAATTATGGTATTCAGCCAGATATTCATGCTGAGATTGAGCAGAATCGAGCTACGTATGACTGGATTAGTAACGCAGCGGATAGTGATTATTTAAAGAAAATCACTCTGCTGTCCGTTAATGGTGTGCATCCCGATACGGCTAGTCTATTTGCTAAAACAATGATAATTCTTAAAGCAGGAGAGGCATCTACTAGGGCTTATACAACGACAGTTTGCCCATTGCAGGATTATCCAGAACTAGAGTTTTCTTATCCTACAGTGTCGAATCTTGTTGTTTCGATTATGTGTTTCTTGGGTATGGAAAAATTGTATTTATTTGGTGTAGACCTTGGCTTTAAAGAGATAGAGTATCATCACTCGAAACAGTCTGATTATTATGTTAGGAGTGCGACTCAATCCCCTAAAGAAGGGGGTAATTCTGCGATTGATTATGATTATGCTAAAGCTAATGGCATTATTCCTGTTGTTGGTAACTTTCAAGAACAGGTATTTACTAAGCATGAGTTTAGAGTGTCTGCACAAAATATTGAGAGGGTGTTGGCTGTTTCTCCTTCTGTACAATGTTTTAATTGCAGTGATGGCGCTAGAATACTAGGTGCTACCCCACTAAAGCCTCAAGAAATCTGTTTGGCTGAACAAGAAAGATCTTCTAGTGATGTACTAAACGATTTACTTAATAAAGTTTGTGACACGCCTAACAATGTTTCCAAATTAGCTAAGGGCTTCGAAGAGATCTTTAATATTGGGCATTTGAAGCGGGATGTAGACACCCATTTGGCTTGGATTAAACAACAGAGCCCAACGTCTGAGATTGAGCTCGAGGAAATTCTCACTACTCAGATAGAGCTATTTCATAGGACTTTGAATGATAGAAGCTCGCTCTTTTTCTTTATGTTTTGGGGAAGTATGAATTTTGTGTCTGCACTTTTGTTGAAGCTTGCGTATACATCAAAAGATGAGCTATATGAGTCTCGTTTAAAAGAAGCTTGGAACCTTTGGGCTGAGTATATGGAAGATGTGTTCTACGACTTCTATTCTGACCCCTATGCCGTGGATATGACGGGCATTCAAAATAAAAACTTTGTTGCTGCTAAAGCTGATTTAGAGAATAAGTAGCAGGGGGCTGTTTGAAAAAATTCACTCTACCTACTCCCTTTATCATCGCTGAATTGTCTGGTAATCACGATCAAGACTTTGGCACGGCTAAGGCGATGATTAAGGCGGCGGCAGACGCGGGTGTCGATGCGATCAAGTTGCAAACCTATACTGCCGATACCATGACGCTGAATGTGCGTAATGACGAGTTTATGATCGGTGAAGCGGACAGTTTGTGGCAAGGTCAGAACCTGTATGACTTGTACGGCAAAGCCTGCACCCCTTGGGAATGGCATCAGCCATTGTTTGACTATGCAAACTCGCTTGGTCTGGTAGCCTTTAGCTCACCGTTTGATGCCTCTGCCGTAAAGTTTCTCGAAAGTCTAAATGTGCCACTGTATAAAGTGGCGTCATTTGAATTGACGGATATCCCTCTGATTCAAAAGATCGCCGCCACTGGCAAGCCCACTATTATGTCTACCGGTATGGCGTCCATTGAAGAGATTGAGGAGGCCGTTGCGGCTTTTCGTCATATCAGTGAGGCGGAGCTGGTATTGCTCAAATGCACCAGTACGTACCCTGCAAAGATGGAAGACTCTAACCTTGCCACCATTCCAGATTTAGCGCAGCGATTCGGCTGCCGAGTAGGATTATCTGACCATACTCGCGGTATCGGAGCTGCAGTAGCATCGATTGCCTTAGGGGCGAGTGTGATTGAAAAGCACTTTGTGCTGGATCGCTCGGCTGGGGGCGTGGATGCCGAGTTTTCTATGGAGCCAGAAGAAATGGCAGCGCTTGTTGAGAATTGCCAACAGGCATATGCGGCGATTGGCTCGATCAAATACGGTGGTTCGGAAGCCGAGCAAAAGGCCAAGAAATACCGCCGCTCGATTTATATTGCCCAAGACCTGCCCGCTGGCACTTTGCTGCGTCCCGAGCATATTAAGATCATTCGACCTTCATTGGGTTTGGCACCAAAGCACTGGAATGAAGTCATTGGTCGTACGTTAAGAACTGATGTTCAGTTAGGTCAGCCATTATCATGGGACATTCTCGACTAAAAGTTGTCATACGCGCCGATGCTTCTGTGCAAATTGGTATGGGGCATCGTGTGCGTAGTGAAGTGCTTGCTGAGGTCTTTTCTAAGCAAGGTGCTGATGTTCGTTTTGTTGTGCATGCCTCATGCTCTGACTTGGCTAAGGACGGTGACTTTGTTTTTGAGTCAGAGGCAGAGTGGCATGAATTGGCTCGCCAGGCAGATTTCTTAGTACTGGATCATTATGGCTATGATGTGGCTGCGATTAATGAATTATTCCAGCTCAACCCTAACCTTCTGGTGCTAGACGATAACAATAATCGCGGTGCTTTTTACTGCCGTTGGCTGCTCAACCCCCTTTTTCTTTCCTATACGCAAAGCGTGCAGTGCCCTTTAACGGGAGGTCGGTTTGCATTATTACGTCAGCAGTTTTCTCGTCAACAAGCCCAGCAAGAAATAGAGCGGCAAAAACTGCTGTTAACTTTTGGTGGCACGGACCCGCTTGAATTGACATTACCTTTTATTAAGTCCTTGTTAGAAAAAGGCTTTCCTTCGGAATATCTGCTGGTTATGGTAGGCTCTGGCGTGCAAAATGCTAAAGAAATTGAAGCCTACTGCCGACAACAGACCATTGAATGCCAAATAGGCGTAAGCCAAGTATCTGAGTTGATGGCTCGAAGTCGATTTGCCATTTCTGCAGCAGGCGGCACTTTATTTGAGTTAGCTTGTATGGGCGTACCGACGCACTTTATTCAGGTGGCAGACAACCAGAAAGATGCGCTTGAAGAGCATGCGGCACTAGGTTGGTGTTCGGCGACGGACTTTATCAGCTGCGAGCCAAATGAGCGTTCGGGCTTGGTAGATCAAGTGGTTAATAATGTTCTAATCGCTTGGCAAACAGACTTGAGTGAACCTTCACACTTGGCACGTGAATGCGTCGATGGATTAGGTGCCTGGCGAGTGGTCGAAACCCTATTGGCGTCTCGTTTGGCAACATAGCAAGGCCTTGATGGGGTACTATGGCAGTCATATTTAAGCGTTACCAAATAGAGTATAGAGTCATTGAACAAGGTGACATTGAGCAATTACGCCAATGGCGCAATCGTGACGATATTCGTTTGATGATGGTGGATCAGAGTGAGATCTCGCCAGCGCAACAGCAGGCATGGTTTGAGCGCTTAGGTGCGCACAAAAATCGCCACCATTTTGCCCTGTGGTTTCGTGATCAATTGATTGGTTACGCCAATGCATCCTTAGATGAGTCAGAGAGCGCAAGCACTGGGCTGTACATAGGCCATGAAAAATATCGAGGCAGTATGCTCGCCCTATGCGTAGGGGTTGGCTTAAGTGAATGGTGTTTTGAACAACTGCCGATCACCAGTATTAGTGCCCAAGTGGCACCCCATAACCAGGCGGCGTTACGTTTTAACGAAAGCTTAGGCTATCGAGTGGTCGAGCAAAATGACAGCTGGGTCTTTCTCAGTAAAACACAACAAGAATTTGAGCAAGCAAGAGAGCGTTTATTACCGCTTTTATCGCGTTTCTCATAAACAGATAGTCTTCATAAACGAAACGTTTGAAGAGTAGGTACCGATTACTATGACAAATAACGAGCGTTTGGTCGCAGCGTTTGCCAGCAGTTTAAACATTGAAGCGAGCCAAGTTGTGGATGAACTAGAGTACAACACCATTCCACAGTGGGACTCTGTGGCTCATATGGTATTAGTAGCAGCGTTAGAAAAAGAATTTGATGTGATGCTGGATATGGATGACATCATCGAAATGAGTTCGGTGAAAATCGCCAAAGAGATTCTCGCAAAGCACGACGTTGCATTTTAAAACAGATTAAGGTCATTACGATGCGCCAAGCCGTTCAAAGCGAGTCACTGTCAATGAGTAAAGCCGTACTAATCACTGGCGCGACCAGTGGCATAGGTTTGGCCTTGGCGAAAACGCTTGCCGAACAGGGTTATGCGGTGATTGTTAACAGCCGCAGTGAAGCGGATTGCTCAGCCCTTGCAGAGTCGATTGGTGGTTTTGCGTTACCCTTTGATGTGACCGATGAAGTGGCGTTAAAAGCGGCCTTTAAAACATTAAATGGCTATTTGCGTGACAATGAATTGACCTTATACGGATTGGCTCATTGCGCCGGTTCTATGCTTACTCAACCGTTTCACTTTACCAACGCAGCAGTGTTGCAGCAGATGCTGAACGAGCATGTGGCTGGGGCGTTTTTACTCAGTCAATGGTCGTCCAAGCTAATGATGCGTGAGCAGCAGGGAGCCATTACTTTACTTTCTTCTGTAGTGGCGCAGCAGGGCAGTATTGGCCAGGTGGCCTATGCTTCTGCCAAAGCCGCCATTGAAGGGATGACTAAGTCCCTTGCCAAAGAATTAGGTCAGTACGGAATTCGTGTCAATGCGGTGGCCCCTGGGGTGATTGATACACCTCTAATCGCTGAGTTAAGTGATGAGCAACGCAGTGCCATACAGAAATCGACGGTACTTAAACGCCTAGGCCAGCCGCAAGATATTGCGCAGGTATTGGCTTTCTTGCTCAGCGATCAATCTGCTTTTATGACAGGCCAAGTGCTTTCTGTCGACGGCGGCTTGCAGTTGCCCTAAGGATTCATCATGCAGCTTATTGAACGAATCAAACAACACACTGGCATTGCCCTGATCGATGCTCAGCAAACCGTGTCTTATGGGCAACTGGTTCAGCAAGCCGAGCAAGTGGCGAGTCAATTAGCTGCCCATCAATTGGTGGCCTTGGTGATGGACAATAGTGTTGCCGCCATTGTCGATTATCTGGCGTGTCTGATGGCGCGAGCACCGATGGTCTTATTAAGCGATGCCGCTCAGCTTGAGCAGTACACGGAGTATCAGCCCAATTTCCTGTTACACAGCAATCAGGTCTCAGCGCTGACGCCTTTGAGTGTAGGACAGAAAGCGCATGACGATTTGCGTCTGCTACTGTCCACGTCAGGCAGTACTGGCTCACCGAAATTGGTGCGTCTTTCTGCTCAGAATCTAGGTGCCAATACTGCTGCTATTGTCGAATATTTAGAGCTTGATAGCGCAGCACGTTCCATCACCTCATTACCGTTAACTTACTCGTTTGGCTTGTCGATTCTCAATTCCTATCTGTGGGCAGGGGCGAGTCTAGTGGTTACTGAGACAAGCATTACTGATAAAGCCTTTTGGGCCTTGATGAAAGAGCATGCGGTGACGTCTTTTTCTGGTGTGCCGTTCCATTTTGAGACCTTGCAGCGTTTACGCTTTTTTAATATGTCACTGCCGGCGCTTAAGGTCTTTACCCAAGCGGGCGGTAAGCTGCGCAATGAGGTACTTCAGGCATTTGCGGAACATTGCCAAGCCAATCAGCAACGCTTTTATGTGATGTACGGGCAGACCGAAGCGGCACCACGTATTTCTTATTTACCCTCTGAGCATTTGCTAGAAAGGCTCGGCTCCATCGGTATCTCCGTTCCAGGTGGGAAGCTATCTTTGGTGGATGAAAATGGTTGTGAAATCACTGAACCTGATCAAGAAGGGGAGCTAATCTATCAAGGCGAAAATGTCATGATGGGTTATGCAGCAAATCGAGATGACCTAGGTTTAGGACAGGGTGAGCCTGTTTTGCATACCGGCGATCTAGCTAAGCGTGATGCAGACGGTTACTTCTATATTACCGGTCGTAAAAGCCGCTTTATCAAAATGCAGGGCAAGCGTTTAAGTCTTGCCCATCTTGAAGAAACCTTAAAACAGCTTGGCGTCACAGAAAATGCCTGCTTAGGCCAAGAAGATAAACTGGTGATTGCGTATGCAGATGCGCAGCAACAGGCTACGATTGAGGATTACCTTAAAGAGCTCAATATCCATCCGATGTTTTATCAACTATTACTGCTCGAACAGATTCCCCATACCAATAATGGCAAGGTCGATTACCCGACTTTAAAACAGCAGGCGTGTTTGTGAGTGATAGAAGTATGAGCGATTGGAAGTCCCTTGAGGTCTTTGGCGTTACTAAAGCGGAAAAGCAGGCTTGGTTGCTGGATCAACTGAACCGCCTGACGCAGCATCATCAAGCTAATTGCCAGCCGTACGCAAACTTGCTTGCTGGCCAAAATCTGCAAGCAGGCGTTGCTGAATCGTTAGATGCGCTGCCGTTTGTGGCCGCACGGTTATTTAAAATGCTGCGCCTAAGTAGCACCGTGCCCGACAAGGTGTTTAAGACACTGACGTCGTCTGGCACAACCTCACAAGTAAAGTCACACATCGTGTTGGATCGTGAGACGGCCGCCTTACAGTCTAAAGTGCTGGTCGCTCTATTATCGTCTTTTACGGGTAAAGCACGTCGCCCAATGTTGATTATCGATCACGATGGCTTAACTGGCGATAAAGCTGGCTTTTCCGCCCGTGGTGCGGGGGTGCAGGGGCTTTCTTTTTTAGGCCGAGATCATACTTATGCGTTAAACGCCGATATGACACCGAACTGGCCAGTCATTGATGAATTCATTGAAAAATATGCTGATGAACCAGTGTTGATTTTTGGTTTTACCTTTATGGTTTGGCAGCATTTTATTCAGCCCTTAATCGCGTCAGGTCGATCAAATCAGTTGCCTCAAGCCTTGCTGTTTCATTCTGGTGGTTGGAAAAAACTGCAAGATCAAGCGGTGTCTAATGACACTTTCAAAACCACGGTGTGCCAAGCCCTTGGCGAACAGGTGGCGATCCATAATTTCTACGGCATGGTTGAACAAATTGGTAGCGTGTTTGTGGAATGTGAGCGAGGTCATTTGCATGCGCCCAGTTACGCCGATGTGATTATTCGTGATCCAGAGACGCTAGCTGAGCAGGACGTCGGTGAGACTGGCTTAATTCAAGTGCTGTCCTTTATCCCAACCAGTTACCCAGGGCATTCGATTTTAACCGAAGATCTTGGTCGCCTGTTAGGGGAAGATGATTGTCCTTGTGGTCGCAAGGGCCGTTATTTTGAAGTGCTAGGGCGTTTACCGAAAACCGAAGTACGAGGTTGCAGCGATGTCTTCTAATATTCGATTATGGGCTGGCAACTCTGACTTTCTACACTGGACGCGCACGACTGTGGCGGCCTTTTCTAGTGAGCGTATAGCGTTTCTTACCACTCTGTCACAACGGCTACTTGCAGGAAATTACAGTGCTGCGTTAAAAGCCTTGGGCTTTTGGTTACGAGAGTCGCAACTGCGTCAATGGCAACAAGAATACGCCCACGATGACAAAACCATGCTGGCCCCAGTAGGGCGCGTATTGATTGTGTCGCCGTCCAATGTCGAGGGCTTATTCGCCTACAGCTGGGCATTGTCCTATTTAATGGGTAACCAAACGGTAGTGCGCGTTAGCGAGCAACTAACCGACAATCAACAGGCGTTGTTTGCCTTATTAGAGTCATTGGATAAACAAGCTGCGGGGCTGTCTGAGCAAGCTTTTATTAGCTACGACAAACGTTCTGATTGGACACAAACGCTGAGTCACTGGTGCCAACTGCGCATGCTGTGGGGCAGTGATCAAAGTATTGAGTCCATTCGTCAGATTGTACTGCCTGCCCAAGCCCAAGAATGGGTATTCCCTGATCGTTACTCGGTCAGTGTGCTCCATCTAACGGAAGCGGATGTACCGCAACTGCCCAAACTAGCAGAAGGTTTTGCGCGAGATGTGAGTACTTACCAACAGCAAGCCTGTGCGTCACCAAAATGGGTATTTTGGTACCAAACCGATAAAGCCTTACAGCAGCAGTTCTGGCAGGCCGTGGATACGTATTTAGTGAACGCCTTTTCTAGTAATGAGCGATTGGTCGCCAGCCAGTATTTGTGTGCTTTGGGAGGGATAGAATGCCATCGCGGTAATCTTCAGGTGGTCGAAGCATCGAGCATTTTAGGATGCGATCAAAATTTGTTGGGTGTGGTAGGGCAGACTTGTCTCGATGATTTGAATAAATGTTCAGATCTCTTACCTGAAAATATTCAATCTGTAGCGTGTTATGGTTTAGCAAGAGAGCACAAAACTCTGATTGCCAGCTGTTCCCAAGTTCGACAATTTAGTCCACTGGGCCAAGCATTGAGCTTTGACCCAATTTGGGACGGCGCTAACTTATTTCTTACTTTAGCTCGTCAAGTTCGTCTCTAACTATTTATAAAAAGGAATCGTCTGTGCGTCTTAGTGTGGTAATCCCAGCGTATAACCTAGAGCGTTATATTGCAGAATGCTTGGAAGGTGTGCTGCAGCAGCAGGTTGATTTCGATTATGAAGTCATCTGTGTCGATGATGCGTCTAGCGATGGGACCTGGCAGGTAATGTGTGAGTTAGCACGACAGCATCCAAGTTTAGCGATCTATCAGAATCCACAAAACCTAGGATTAGCAGGCACACAACGTCGTTTATTTGCACTCGCCACAGGTGACATTATTGCCTATATGGATGGTGATGATGTGGCCTTACCTGGAAAACTGCAGGCCTTAGTCAATTACCTAGATGCTCATCCAGAGTGTTCAATTGCCTTTCATGAAGCCGAAAAATTTGATGATGAGACTGGTGCGTCTTTGGGTATGTACACCCGAGATTTCTATAATGCTAAATACTTGACGCCAATTACTGATGTCTCCGATTTGATTCGTTACGGTAATTATATCAATGCCAGTTCGGTTGCATTTCGCGCGCATGAAAACCTTGCCAATGTTGTGAACAAAAACTGCCAAATTATCTTGGACTATCCTCTACATATTATGAATGCCTTGTTTACAAAGGGCTCTATTGGCTTCATTGATCAGATATTAGGTCGTTACCGGATTCATTCAGCGAGCTTTATTGGGCGCACAAAAAATTCACCTGAAAGGCGCATTCGTTGTTTAGAAGATCAAATTGCAGCCGTTAAAGAAGCAATATCCTTTGGTCTGCCACAAGAGCTTGTGGACCAAGGGGTCGCGCATCATCGCTTTTGTGCAGCGTTAAATTTTTTAAATATGGGACATAAAGAATTGTTCGAGTCTTATATTGCTCCTTATGAAGGCTGTTATTTTGATGATCGCCATAGACGTTTATATGAGCAGCGTGATGAGAGCGTTGACGTATTAAAAGAAATGATTAGGAGCTAACTGTGTACGATGTTGTGATCGTTGGTGCAGGATTATCTGGTGCGGTAATGGCGGAACGTTTTGCCAACCAGCTAAACAAAACCGTCCTCGTCCTTGAAAAGCGTGCCCACATCGCAGGGAATTGCTTTGACTATATGGATGAAGCGACTGGCATCTTAGTGCATCAGTATGGTCCGCATTTATTCCACACCGATAATGCTTCGGTTTTTCAGTATTTATCACACTTCACTGACTGGGTGGATTACCGTCATAGGGTGACGGCAAATTTAACGCTCGCGGGTCAGGAGGTGCAGGTTCCTTTACCCTTTAATTTCGCGAGCATTCGCGCCTGTTTCCCTAATGAGTACGCAGAACTGCTAATCCACAAGTTACGCACTCGCTTTGGCGAGGGGGCTCGAGTCTCGATATTGGCACTACGTCAAGAGCAAGATGAAGAGCTGATCAAGTTAGCCGACTTGGTTTACCAGCAGGTATTCATCAACTACACCACCAAACAGTGGGGCAAAACGCCAGAACAGATTGATCCTGCGGTGACGGCTCGAGTGCCAATTGTCTGTTCTGAAGAGGATGGTTATTTTTCCGATCCTTATCAATGCGTGCCCAGAAATGGCTACACCGCTATGGTGAGCAATATGCTAGCCAGCTCTTTGATTGATGTGCAATTGGATACGGATTTTCGAGAACGGCTAAATATTGATTTGCTTAGCCAGTCCATCACGCTTGATGGCAAGCCGTTTATGGGAGATGTGATATACAGTGCGAGCTTGGACTTATTGGCGATGGAACATGAGGCCCTGCCTTATAGATCACTACGTTTTGAATTTGAAACACTTGCCATGAAGACCTTCCAACAGGGGACCACAGTTAATTATCCTCAGCACCCGAGCATGACACGCATTACTGAGTTTAAGCACATCCCTAATAGTGGCCAGAGTGCTGAGCAGACGGTCATCGTCAAAGAGTTTCCGATTGACTACGATCCTAATGATCCCGCTGCCAGCGTGCCTTACTACCCCGTGTTTGATGAGTATTCTCAAACCATATTTAAACAGCTGAAGGCGCAGGCCGAACAAGTTCCAAACTTAACGTTGGTTGGCCGTCTAGCTCAGTACCAGTACTTTGATATGGATGATGCGGTTGCTAATGCTCTCACTTTATTTGAAAGATGGGAGTTTTCGTGATGCCCATGATTACCGTAGCCATGCCGGTAAAAAATGGCGCGGCTTTTTTAGCTGAAGCAATCGAAAGTATTTTGACTCAAAGTTATGAGGACTTTGAGCTACTTGTTCTAGATGATCACTCTGATGACGACAGTGTAAAAATTGTTAAGGCTTATGAGAGTTTAGATCCACGTGTTAAGTTGCTTCTAGCAAAAGGTGAAGGTTTAGTCTCTGCTCTGAACCAGTTACTGGAAGTAGCCAAAGGTAGGTATTTCGCACGCATGGACGCTGACGACATATCGAATCCTGCTCGACTAGAAAAGCAATTCCTACATCTAGAGCAACATACCGACTGTGGTATTTTGGGGGCTTGGGTAAACGTAATCGGTGAAAAAGAAGAAGTTTGGCATTACCGTCGAACTTTTTCTGATACCGCTACGCTACTTCTAATGGGAAAAACGCCACTCTGCCATCCTTCTATTATGGGACGTACGCCTGTTATGCGTCACTTGGGCTATCGCAGCAAATACTTACATATGGAAGATATGGACTTGTTTGCTAGGGCTCTTTCTCAAGGCGTTCAATTTTATGCATTACCTGAAGTTTTACTGCATTATCGGGTTCACCCGAAGAGTGTGTCCTCAAAAAATGAGCTTTTCCAAATGTCACAGCGAGCGCTAATTGTCAAAGACATATTAAATGCTACAGCCCCTACATACGATGAGCGACTCATTAATCCATTTATTCGTTGTGTCTCTTATGGGCAATCCTTTGATAGGGAAACATTACCCTTATTGAAGCAGTATATGTCTGTGATATCTGAGTCCTTGATCAAGATAGGAGTAAATGAGTCAGAAGAATGGCAAAAAAAACAACGATGGCTTGAAGGAGTTGATGGAAATGGATAGAAGTACCGAAAAGGTTCAAGTTTGCTTACCTGTTTACAATGGTTCAATGTATGTTCGTGATACCTTAAAAACACTTCTTGATCAGACTCACTCAAATCTAGAGATTTTAGTTCTAGATGACGCATCAACAGACGGTACATATGAGATTTTAAATGAGTTAGCAGCAGTAGATACTCGTCTATCTTTGCACCGTAATGAGCACAACATGGGGATTCTTTTTTCTCGAAATCGCTTATTTGAACTAGCGGATGCTCGATTTATTGCCTTGGCTGATGCCGATGACTTATTTGAAAGCAATCGAATAGAAGAGCAATTAGCTTATCTAAAAAAACACGATCTAGGTATGGTGAGTTGTGCCTACAGTGCATTTGGTGAGCGAGAATTCGATTTCTTTCCTCCTGAGAAGCATGATGTAATTAATGCTTATATGTTGCTTTATAATGTGATCGCAAACCCTGGAGTATTGTTAGATAGATCTAAAGTGGCGTTAGAAGATATTCTAGTAGATCCAGCATATCGAGGAGCAGCTGACTATGATTGCTGGCTTCGCTTATTAAGCAAAACGCAAGTTGGATGCGTACCTAAAAAGTTAATGCGTTACCGGATACATAAAGGTCAAGAAAGTACCGAAAACTTTTCACGTCAACAAGATTCTCATTTACGAATTCTCGAACGTGAATATCAAAAACTAGGCTTAAGTTATGATAAAGAAGCCTTAAAAGTTCTGATTTGGCCTCATATTTATGGGGATGGGCTAGATAAGAATCAACTTCTCAAAATTTCTAGATACGTAAAACTACTACTGGCTGATATTTCAAGTAGTTCATTGTCTGAAAGTAAAGCACTAAGTTTTGCTCTTGATATTCGTTATAAGGGGATATCAAGAAGGTATGGAGTAAGAGGCTTCTATCTATACACTAAAAATGCTGGGGTGAATAGACTCTTATCTGGAAAGAATAAGGGACTTAACTTTATGTATGATTGTTTTTTTAGATAAACGCCTATCAAATATAATAAATGTTGGAGTTGATTTTGGCTGATAATCCTTATTTTACAATTATTATACCTACTCGTAATCGAGAAGATTTACTGTATCAGGCTCTTTCATTTGTTGACGATTTAGAGTTTTTAGATTACGAGGTGATCGTTTCTGATAATGGTGATATGCCGATAAATGAAGAAAGATTTTCTTGTTTTTTTGCTAAAGAAAAATTTCATTATAAGCGACCAGGATCAGTTCTAAGTATGACACCACATTGGAACTTTGTTATTGGCGAGGCCAAAGGTAAATATGTAACTGTACTAAATGAAAAATGTATATTGAGAAGGGATTTTCTAGATGTTATTTATCGTGCATCTAGAGAGGGATGGTATGATATTGTATCTTGGCAATATGATCATTTCGATTTGATAGATGAGGCTGATTATAAAGGATTGTATCATCCTTTAAATATGCCGATGGCACCTAAAGATTATGATCCAATAGAAACGTTAAAAGATAAATTTTCTTTTGAGTACCCAATATTTTCTAGATTTAGAAGGAATGTAAGCAATCATGGAAAGGTTTATTGTGGTTTTGTTAAAAGAGATATTTTGTTGGATATAAAGGAAAAGGTTGGAGATGTGTTCTTTTATCTTATTCCTGATTTCAGTTCTTCAATTTTGATTCTATCAATTGCAAAAAAATGTATTGATGTGAATGAGAGTTTAATGCTTCTCATAGCCTCAGACATAGCTTCCAATGGGGCGAAAACACGTATAAGTGTAGGTGAAATGCGAGGCTTTATAGAAAGTTATGGATATGATTTAAATTCGTATGCTGCGGATTTGATTTTCCCTGGTTTTTGGGTTGGTCATCATATTCATATTGCTACTGAATATAAAAAATTACAAAGTATTTTTAGTAGTAATGTTCTTGATGAAGTGACAATAGACTACGAGAATTTAAAGTTTTGGTTACTATGGGATCTGGAAAGAATTATCGATTGGGGTGATTATAAAAAAGAAGATTTTATTAATTTAATAGGGAGGCTTTCAGATTCTAAAAAGAAAATTTTGGAGATGAATTGTTCTAATATAAATCTTCCATGTGTAAATGAGGCTTATCATTCAATTAAGGATAAGGTTGAATTTTTTGAAGATGGAATTTTGCCAGAGGATTTGGCTGTCTTACATTGGATTCATGGAGAAGCGTTACCGAGGAAAAGTATCTATAAAGAAGGCGTTAGTTTAAAGTTCGCTGAAGATTATCTTTACAGATATAATAAAAAGTCAAAGTCAATTTTATACGGTAAAAATCAATGAAAGCTGTGATTTTAGCTGGTGGATTTGGGACTCGCATTAGTGAAGAGTCACAATTAAGGCCAAAGCCAATGGTTGAAATTGGAGGGAAACCAATACTATGGCATATAATGAAAATGTATTCTTATTATGGGATAAATGAGTTTATTATATGTCTTGGTTATAAAGGGTATGTAATAAAAGAATATTTTGCCAATTACTTTTTGCATATGTCAGACGTGACCTTTGATTTCTCAGAAAATAAAATGGAAGTCCATGAAGAACATGCTGAACCTTGGAAGGTAACTCTTGTTGATACGGGGGAAAATAGTATGACAGGAGGGCGCCTACGAAGGGTGAAAAAATATTTAGATGATGATCAACCCTTTTGTTTCACATATGGTGATGGTTTAAGCGACATCAATATTGGTCAGCTAATTGAATACCATAATTCACACGGTAAAAAAGCTACAGTAACAGCAGTTACGCCTCCAGGTCGATATGGTGCTCTTGAAACAAACCCCGATGGATCAGTTTCTGGATTTATTGAAAAGCCAAAAGGTGATGGGGTTTATATTAATGGTGGTTTTTTTGTTTTATCGAAAGATGTAATTGATTACATTGATTCGGATCAGACTACCTGGGAGTTAGATCCTATTAAAAAGCTTTCAGAAGAAGGTGAGTTAAACTATTACACTCATGAAGGTTTTTGGCAGCCTATGGATACCCTTAGAGAAAAAAACTTACTTGAAAGTTTGTGGGAGAAAAAAATAGCGCCTTGGAAAAAATGGTCTTAGGATTTTTATGATTAAAATTATCGATCTTCCAATTAATGGCGTTAAAAAAATAATTAGAAATAAGTATAAAGATGAGAGAGGAACATTCAATAAAGTTTTTGACGAAAACTTTATCTATGGGGTAGGCGATTTTAAAGGTATAAAGCAAGTTAATTATGTTGAAAGTGATTTTGTTGGTAGTGTAAGGGGGATGCATTATCAAGAGTTTCCTTATTCTGAATATAAGTTGCTTTCCTGTTTGAAGGGGGAGATATTTGATGTGCTAGTTGACCTTAGGGTTAACTCTAATACTTACCTTAAATATTTTAGTATTAAGCTTTGTGAAGAAGAAAGTGAAACAATCTTAATTCCACCTGGTATTGCTCATGGATATCAAGTCATTAGGTCTGCTCATTTAATATACATGCATGATCAGCCTTACTTGCCAGATTATGAATCAGGTGTAAGAGTTGATGATCCTAAAATTAATATTGAATGGCCATTACCAATTAAAAAGTTATCTATCAGGGATTTAAGCTTTCAACTAATTGATGAGAATTTTGTGGGGGTTGATCTTGAAATGTCGAAATTGTAAGAATGAATTTTTAGATGACTTTTTAGATTTAGGATGTATGCCGCCGGCAAACTCATATTTAAATTTAGATGAGGTTGATGGTTTTGAGCTGGTGCTTCCTTTAAAGATAGTTGTTTGTAAAAAATGTTTGCTAGTTCAGACTGATGATAGTTCAACTCCTGATTTATTTTTTAATAAAGACTATGCTTATTTTTCAAGTACATCTAGTAGTTGGGTTGAGCATGCAAGACTTTTTTGTGAAAGCATGATTGCTAAATTAGGTTTATCTAAAAGTAGTTTTGTTGTAGAGATTGCTTCAAATGATGGCTATTTATTAAAGAACTTTGTGGATAAGTCCATTCCTGCATTAGGTATTGAGCCAACTATAAGTACTGCTAGTGTTGCTCGAGAAAAGGGCATAGAGGTGCTAACAGAGTTTTTTACAAAGAGTTATGCCAAAAAAATATGTCAAGATTATAGAAAGGCAAATTTAATTGTCGCTAATAATGTTCTTGCTCATGTACCAGATGTAAATGATTTTGTCTCTGGTTTAAAAGAATTATTAGATGAAGCTGGTGTTATTAGCGTAGAGTTCCCTCATTTTCTAAATTTAGTGGAAAAAATACAGTTTGATACTATTTATCATGAACATTACTCGTACTTTTCACTTTTTGTTGTCGAGTCTATTTTTGAAGCGAATGGATTAAAAGTTTTTAAGGTTGATGAGTTAGACACTCATGGCGGTAGTCTACGTGTTTACTGTTGTCACTCTGAACTAGAATTGGAAATTGATGAGTCTGTCAATAAGATGCATGATAAAGAAAGATTGTTTGGAATGAAAACTCTAGATTTTTATCAAGGATTTCAAAATAAAGTCGATGCATGTAGAGAAGATCTAATTAAATTTTTAAAATCTGTTAAAGATGAGGGCAAGGAAATCGTTGGCTATGGTGCAGCGGCTAAAGGAAATACTCTTTTAAATTACTGTGGTGTTGATAGTAGCCTTCTACCTGTGGTTTTTGATAAGGCAGAGTCAAAAGTTGGAAAATTTTTACCAGGAAGTAAAATTCCAGTGAGAGGGGTTGAAGAGCTTTATTCTAGTTCTCCTGATTATATATTGATACTTCCATGGAATATTTCTACTGAAGTGAAAAATCAAATATGTTCAAGGATGAAAAATAAAATTGAATTTCTGGTAGCAATACCTAGCTTGAGGTTCGTATAAATGAAACGTGCCTTAGTGACCGGAGCTAATGGGTTTATAGGTAGAAGTTTGGTTCCATTGCTCTCTGAATACTATTCAGAAGTAGTTATTGTTGTGCGAAGAAAGAGTGGATTTTTTTTAAATCTTAGTAATGTAAAAATTGTATATACCAAAGATCTCTATGAAGAGAGCGAGACATGGTGGTTGGATATAGTTGAAGGGATTGATGATGTTTATCATTTAGCTTGGTATGTCGATAGTGACTATTTAACATCTTTTGAAAATTATAGAAATTTATACGGATCGTTAAAGTTTTTTGACTATATAAAAGATAGTGGTGTTAAGAAAGTTATTGCGCTTGGATCATGCTTTGAATATAAAATTACGGGTAATTATTTATCTGTAGAATCTCCTATTGATTGTGGTTCAATATACGCCGAAAGTAAAAACATTCTCTGGCAAAGATCTCAGTTACTTTTTTCTGATAGAGTTAGTTTTATATGGTGTAGAGTCTTCTTTGTTTATGGTGATGGTGAGCCTAAAAGAAAGTTATATACATCGGTGCTTGAATCTATCTCTAATGGAGAAGAACTTAACCTGAGCAATCCATTTAGTGTTCGTGATTTTATTAGTGTGCAAGAAGCATCTGAACAGATATTAAAACTAGGGTTATTGTCTGAAGGCGGTGTTTTCAATATTTGTTCTGGCACTCCAAAGAGTGTTTATGAATTTTGTGTTGATATAGCAGAGAAAAATAGAGCTGGATCAAAAGAACTCATAGTTTATGATGGTAATGGGTTGTATAGTAAGAAAGATTTTATAGTTGGAATTAAGTAAGGTGGTGATTTATGGATTTTCAGAAAGAAGTGATTGAAAGAATTGGTGGATATCCAGAAGATTATGATTTAATTGAGTCAGCAAAAGATTTTGTCAGAAAGTCTACTCTTCCTAAATATAGCTATAATTTTTCTTTTTTAGGTAGACCGATTATCCAGTTTCCTCAAGACATTGTTGCTGTACAAGAAATTATATGGAAAGTAAAACCAGATCTTATTATTGAGACCGGGATTGCTCATGGTGGATCACTTATTTTAAGTGCTTCATGTTTGGCTCAAATCGAACTGTGTGAAGCGGTTGAAAAAAATGAGCTACTTGATCCATCTAAACCAAAGCGTAAAGTGATTGGTGTTGATATAGATATAAGAGCTCATAATAAGAAGGCTATTGAAGCCCATCCAATGAGCTCTCGAATTGAAATGTTAGAAGGCTCTAGCATTTCAAGTGAAATCTTTGAACAAGTGAAGGCCATGGCTAGTGGCTATCAAAATGTCATGGTGTTCTTAGATAGTAATCATACACATGAGCATGTACTTACAGAACTAGAGTTGTACTCTGAGTTAGTTACTTCTGGAAGTTACTGTGTTGTTTTTGATACTGTCATAGAAGAGCTTCCCGAAGAGTTATTGCCTAAAGATCGACCATGGAAAAAGGGTGATAACTCGATGACGGCTTTGAAAGAGTTTTTGTCTAAAAATGATCAATTCTATATTGATAAAAACATTGATAATAAACTTTTGATTACTATGTGTCCTGAAGGATATTTAATAAGAAAATAATAGTTTAAGGTTTCAATTTTAAGAGCATTAGCATGAAGATACTGATTATAGGAAATATGGGATATGTTGGATCCACTGCAGTTAAAGCATTCCGAGACTACTGGCCAGATGCCTGTATTATTGGCTATGACTTAGCTATTTTTAGCCAGTGCTTAAGTTCAAATGACCCCATACCGGAACGTTATCTTGATGCTCAATTTTTTGGTGATGTTAGGCGTTTCGATAGCAAATTTTTAAAAAATGTCGACACCGTTGTCTACTTGGCTGCAATCTCAAATGATCCCATGGGGAATGAGTTTGAAGCGTTAACACAGGTAATTAACCAAGATTGTGCTGTTGAAATTGCTAAAGTGTGCAAGCAGAATCAAGTTAGTCGGTTTGTCTTCGCCTCTAGTTGCAGTGTTTATGGCTTTGCTGAAAATGATGCCCGTACTGAAACGTCTGAATTAAACCCCTTGACCGCTTATGCTAAGTCAAAGGTTCACTCTGAAAGTAAGTTACTCGAATTAGCGGATGCCTCTCTTCAAGTTACTTGCTTACGGTTTGCTACTGCGTGTGGAATGAGTCCGAGGCTACGTTTGGATTTAGTGCTTAATGATTTTGTTGCCGGAGCAATGGTCAACAAAAAAATTGAAATTCTGAGTGATGGAACTCCACTACGGCCTCTCATAGATGTAGCGGATATGGCAAGGGCTTTAGCGTGGGGGTGTGTGCGTGATGGGGAAGATGGTTTAGTTGTGAATGCTGGAAGCAACGATTGGAATTATCAAGTTAAAGACCTAGCTTATGCCGTAAAAAATGTATTGGGTGATGATATAGAGATAACGATTAATCCTAATGCTGCGCCAGATAAACGCTCATACAAAGTAAATTTCGATAAGTTCAAATCTCTAGCACCAGATTTTTACCCGATTATTAATTTAGAGGACTCTATTAAACGAATTAGTGATGGGTTAGCTGAGATCGGTTTCGACGATGTAAATTATAGAAAATCTAGCTGGATTAGATTAAATGTATTGAGGACTGCAGTTTACACAGGGCTTATTTAGGAAAGGCTTGTTTTATATCTGTTTTAAATAGCTTGATTAGTATTTTTTAAGGTGCTTTTATGAATAATAAAATTGATTTTCTAAAAGAAAAATCTGTTCTTGTCACAGGAGCCTGTGGCACTGTTGGAAGCGAACTGGTTAAGCAGCTTCTAACTACTTATCAAGTTAAGCATCTCGTTGCTATTGACAATAACGAGTCGGATATTTTTTTTCTTCAACAAGAATATCAAAATTATTCCAATGCCAGCTTTTTTTTAGCAGATATACGAGATCAAAAAAAACTTATTCGCCTATTTAAAAATATCCAAATAGTCTTTCATGCTGCAGCTTATAAGCATGTTATTCTTTGTGAACAGTCGCCTTTTGATGCTGTACAGACAAATATACATGGCGTTCAGAATGTTATTGAAGCCGCCTACGATGCAGGTGTAGAAAAGGTTATTTTCACCAGCTCTGATAAAGCCGTTAATCCAACAAACGTTATGGGTACATCCAAGTTGATGGGGGAGAGGTTGATGACGGCTGCAAACAATGTATATCGTGAAAATAGTACACTGTTTAGTTCTACTAGATTTGGCAACGTGCTGAATTCAAGAGGTTCTGTCATTCCAATTTTTAAGCGACAGATTCAAAAGGGTGGCCCTGTTACTCTGACTAATCCCGAGATGACTCGTTTCATTATGACCATCGAAGAGGCTACTAGGTTAGTGATTGACTCCAGCTTATTAGCAAGAGGTGGAGAGGTGTTTGTCACCAAGATGCCTATTATAAGGATTCAAGATCTCGCCGAATGCATGATTGAAAAGATGGCTTCTTTATATGGTTATAAAGCTGAAGATATAAAAATTGAAGTTATTGGTTCTAAACCTGGTGAGAAACTATACGAAGAACTTATGAGTGACGAAGAAACTCGTCGAACCTGTGAATTAGATAACTACTTTTCTGTAAAGCCAGCGTTTGGTAACGTGGTCGAGGATATTTGCTACGATTACCCTAGGAAATTATCAGATAGTATTGATCGCCCATATAATTCGAAGCTAGAGAAGGCTATGTCGAAGAGTGAGTTAGCTGATTTCTTGGAAAAGCATCAGCTTCTCTTAGTTGATAAGTAACAATTTTATTTTATAGGAAATCTGATGTCTTCACATATTCTTATTCTTGGGGGAGATGGCTATTTAGGCTGGCCTACGGCAATGTACTTCTCCCAAAGAGGTTATAGCGTTACTGTTGTCGATAATTATATGCGTCGTCATGCTTGTAATGAAATTGATGTCGGTATGCTTTATCCAGTGCCAACATTGCAAGAGCGAGCTAAAATTTGGTATGAGCATACAGGAAAAGAAATAAAGGTTGTTATCTCTGACTTGGCGAATCCTGAGAATATGCGATCCCTATTCAATGGGCTCGTTAAATATCAGTGGGCGATTGACCACAAATATTCAGGTCTGCCAGATACGATTATTCATTATGCAGAGCAGCCATCGGCTCCATATTCTCTGATGGACTATCATCATGCTGATATCACATTGATGAATAATCTCCGAGTAACAAATAATCTCGTTTTTGCTGTTCGTGATTACTCCAGAGACTCTCACATCATTAAACTTGGAACAATGGGCGAGTATGGCACACCGAATATTGATATAGAGGAAGGCTGGTTAGAAATTGAGCATAAAGGGCGAAGAGACAAGTTTCTTTTTCCTCGGCAAGCGGGATCTCTTTATCATACGACTAAAGTCATGGATACGGATTTACTTTGGTTTGCGGTACGCATGTGGGACCTTAAGGTAACTGATTTAATGCAGGGGCCTGTGTACGGAAACGTGACTGAGGAGTCTTCAATAGATGATAGGCTTAAAACTCTGTTCAACTATGACGAGGTATTTGGCACAGTGGTAAACCGCTTTGTTGTCCAGGCTGTTGCAGGCTACCCCCTTACTATCTATGGTAAAGGAGGACAAACCCGTGGCTATTTGAATATCAAGGATACTTTACAGTGTGTTCATAAGTCAGAACAAACACCTGCAAAGAAATCTGAATTACGGATCTTTAATCAGATTATGGAGACTTTTTCAGTCAATGAGCTAGCGGAACTGACACATAAAGTGGCTACTCAGTTAGGGTATGATGTAACGATCAATCGTATGGAGAACCCTAGGAAAGAAGCTGAGTCCCATTACTATAACCCAACCTATCATGGCTTAGTTGATATTGGAGTTGAACCTCATTATTTAACAGAAGAGGTTATGGGGCAGATGCTCTCTGTGGCCGATAAATATAAGGCAAATATACGCAAAGATGTCATTTTTAGAGGTGTTAAATGGTAGGTGAAAAAAGGTTTGATTAGCTTCTTAATTAGGGTGGATTGAAAGATATGAATATTGGTTTTTGTTTTTTTAATTCGCCCGTATCTAATCAGGTTAAAGATATCTATCTGGAGTGTCTTCGACTTGATAAAGATATAAAAAATAAATTCAGCTTGATTGTTAAATTAGAAGATTATAATCAGGACTCTGATTGGTTTGATATCAATACATTGGGGTGTGAGGTTTT
Organism: Marinomonas sp. HM11-D; assembly: GCF_057626615.1. Lineage (NCBI taxonomy): Bacteria > Pseudomonadati > Pseudomonadota > Gammaproteobacteria > Oceanospirillales > Oceanospirillaceae > Marinomonas > Marinomonas sp. HM11-D. The sequence goes on from NZ_JBMMKT010000001.1 coordinate 154,567, forward strand.
TTTCTTTAATAGTTGTGAAAAAAATAAGCTTAATTTTTTTGATGTTTTAATATTTTCTGAGTCTAATTTCTCCGTATATGAGGAGTATCCTGATTCCATTGTTAAAATTGGTTTGCCACATGGTGTTGATATACCAATTTTAAAAACAATTGAGGTATGTGGCGCAGGTTACTGCTTTGATTATATCTTGAGTATTACTCAGCAACCTGTCTATTCTCCTGAGCGATTTTTTGATCGTTTTCCAATTGAACTTCGCAATCACTCAAGATCTTATTTAGCAGAGATTCCATTTGGTTTTCCTAAACTAGACCGGTTTATTCAACGTGTTGATTCCTTACCTAAGCATAAAAAACAATCAATTATTTATCATCTTTCATACTTGGCTATAGAGGAAAATTGGGTATGTGATGAGGTGTTACCTACACTTAGGATACTATTGGAGTCTTTTCCCAATAGGATGATTGTTTTTCGGCCATATCATTTAGATCGAGAGCATGAATTAATAAAAGAGTGTGTTCAGCTCGGTCGAGGCTACTCTAATTTTTTCTATAGTACAGACGACTCATATATCAATGATTATTCTTCTGGCTTAGTTATGCTTTGCCATAGACGGTATCAGCAGCACTTATTTGGATTAGCAACAGGTGGAAGTACTGTTTTGTGCACGCCATATAGTAATACTGATAATTCTGGAAATTATGAGGGACTGTTTACTTGCAACCCAAATAAGCTAGTAGATTGTATAAATTATGCTTTAATTGAAGCCGAAAATATTACTAAATCTGAACGTGATAATCGATGTTTTAAAGCTGGGATACATCACCCAGGTGAAAGTATAAAATACTTATTGTCAAAGTTAGATGATATTGTACAGGACAATGAACAGCCGGATTGGAACTATTATTATTTAAATCCTAACTCTACTCATGATTTGAGTCGTGAGATTTGTCTAAACTTACTATCAGTGAAAAGAGCAAATCTATTTTTTGTGTCATTGAGTAACTTAAATAATGACATAAGATGCTTTGCATTACTGTGTTGTGCAGATTCTTATGCCAGAGCAAATTTTTTACATTTTTACTATTATCGATATTCGTTAAAATTTTTATCCAAGATATTGGCTGAAAATAATATTTCAGATGAGTTGAATGGTTTGATTAAGAAGTGGTGGTTTAGTTCAGGAATTAAAGTTTTTGATCTTTTGGAAGAAGATTCGAGAACTAATGGTTTGGGTTTTATTGAGTCAAAAAATGATTTAATAAAAAAATTTTCTAATGAGAATATGCCTGAATTTGATTGTGTATTTAGAGGTAGATTTTTTAATTTATCTAAGTTGGAAGTTTGTGAGAAATTACCTCCAGTGATTGTTTATGGCGCTGGTCAGGTAGCAGAAGACTTGTTTAGTGATTTTGGGATGGAAGCTCTTAATGTATTAGCTGTGGTCGATTCTGATAGCAATAAAAAAGGGCAAGTCTTTAATGGTTTCTCAATCGAGTCTTTAGAATATATTGAGTCTATACTATCTAAAGAAGATGTTTTGATCTGTTCATATGCCTTTGTGGAAGATATTTATAAGTCCCTTTTGAAGTACTCCGATCATATTGGTGATATATATGCAATCGTATATGATGATATCCTTTCTAGTCTTCTTCGGTATGTGTCTACTTTAGAGAAAAAAGGACCATTTTAATGAGTGCGTTTAGTTATTTAGAGTTTGGAAGTATAGATTCTGTAAGTGGAAAGAGGACGGTATATGATTATCGCACACACGATCAAGCTTATGAATGGCTAATGTACGCACGCTATTCAACTGATATTGTTGCCTATAAACGTATGAAACAGGCCATTTCTAATTTCGATGAAAAAAGTTGTGTAGATACCTTTAAAAAAGAGATTCATCATCAAGATGACTTGGTGGTTAATAATAATAAGCTTTTAGCTCTATCGATTTCAGGGGGGGGCTTTTTCGAACTAGGGCAAACTTTATTTGGCTGTATTGACGGAATGGAGTTTTTAGCTGAGCTGAATGAAAAAATAATAGGCTTTAAGAATGAAGTCGACTTGAGCAGAGTAAAATGGCGAGGTGTTGATATCTCTGATTTTTTCAACACGCTTGCTCCAATGCTGCATGCTCAATATGATATCAAAGTATCTACTGAATATATTAAGAGTAATGTTGATGTTTTTTTTGCTAAAGGTATTACTCTTCTCTACGCCATTCGATCCGCGCAACAGCTGAGCGATTTGGTATTAAATAGTAAAGTTGCCGTGTTTGACTATTCATTTAGTCTGAATGATGAACAACTTACGCAAGTGGGTACCGGTAAAGATGTTAGTTATTTATCCAAAGATGAGTTTCTTATTTTCTATGATAATGTTCGTTCAGGTGGTAAAGACATCTGGGTTCGGACGAATTCAGGTCCAAAAGAGTCTACTGATTTGTTCTATTTCGAAGGCGTAGTCTGTGAAGAGCCTTTGGCTGAACTTTATATATCTAAGCAAACTTCTTGGTATGCTACTTTCAAAGAAGCTTCCCCTCTTCTTTCTAACTCCTTAGTGCATCAGAGGGGAGAAGAGTACTGGAGTTGGAGCAAGCTTAGTGATGTGATGCATACATACGATGTGAGATAAAGTAATGATCATTTGGTTAGTCGGCTTATCAGGTGCAGGCAAAACAACGATAGGTCGCTCGTTGTATCAGCGCTTGAAACTCAGTAATCCAGCCACAGTCTTTGTCGATGGTGATGAGATTCGACAGGTATTTGCACGCGAGCATCAGGCTCAAGACTATTCTCTGAGTGGCCGCCGAGCCAGTGCGGAGCGTATGCACCAAATTTGCGCTTGGCTTGACCGTCAAGGGATAGATGTTGTTTGTAGTGTGATTTCTATGTTTCCGGAAGTGACTGAAAGGAATCGTCGAGTCTACTCACGTTTTATTGAAGTATATGTCGATGTTGCGGTGGATATATTAGCCGAGCGTGATAATAAGGGGTTGTATCATGCGGCATTAAATGGCGAGATCGTAAACGTAGTGGGTGTCGATATCCCATACGTGGAGCCAGTTGCACCTGATTATGTTATTCATAACAGCTTTAATCCCGAAGACATTGAGCATTATGTAGATAAAATTTATCGAGAGGTAAGCTAGCGTATGCCACATTATACCTATGCCAATGGCCCATTACTCGATAACCCACAAAGCTATCAATACAGTGAGTATGTTGGTGAGCCCTTTGTTCAAAGTTGGTATCAAAGCCGCAAAGCAGTGTTAGATGGACTGCCTTGCTCTGCCATGGCTATGCTAGAACCCTGTGAGGACCTGCACACTAAAGGGCGATTAACGCAAACCTGTTTGAAGATGCGACAGGGTGATCTTTTCGATGAGGGTGAGAACGCTTGGGTATTGTTGTTGGTAAGGAAATTTGAGTTTAGTAAACGCCTTTTTGTGCAATACCAGGCACAAGCGCCGCACCGGCCAATTAAGGAAAGCGGGTATCACGATATGTGGTTATATTTATTGTTGGCTGAGTCACTATGTCACCTATGCCTGTCAAAGCTGGATATCCGTTTACTAAATTGCTTACTGAAACTCTGCGACACTTTGTGTGCTGAAATACATCGTCTAGAGCAGACTCAAAAAAACCAGTTGGCTTGGATTCTACAGCAGGAATTAAGCCTGATGGATCAATTGAAGCTTAGGTTGGGTAATAGATGAATCATAAAAGACTAGTTCTATTGTGTGCCCGAACTGCGAGAAGCTCAGCCTATCTGCAAGCCTTGCTGAATAGTGGTATACGTCCAGATGCCGTCGTTCTATATGGATCTAAGGCATCACCCGTTCAGTCCAAGAGAGAGATTTTTTCGCAGGCTACAGGTGAGCTGTTTTGTCCAGATTTGTCCGTTGACCTTGATGACTGGCTCAGTGATCAAGCTTGGCCAGTTCATATCTGTGCGGATAGAGAATTAAACTCACCTTTGCTGCAATCCTTGTTAGCAAGCTTAGAGCCTGACTTATTGGTGTATTCAGGCTATGGCGGTCAGTTGGTGCCTTCAGCCATATTGCAGTTGGCACCATTGCTACATGTTCACTCCGGCTGGTTGCCAGATTTCCGAGGCAGCACTACTTTGTATTATCACATTCTTGAGGACGGTGATTGTGCTGCCAGTGCTTTGTTGCTTGATGAAAGCATTGATACTGGGCCAGTTTTAGAGCGCAGACGCTACCCAAAGCCGCCGGCAGGTATCGATGTTGATTACCTGTATGACAACATGATCCGTGCTGATTTATTAATTCTAACGCTACAAAAATGGCTGTCTGATCAGCCCCTAGAGCCTGATCCTACGGTTTTAGATGAGCAGTCTCAGGCCTATTACATTATTCATCCGTTATTAAAGCATCTGGCAATACAAGCCATAGATAAAGTGAATTGAAGAGTATGAATCTAAATCCTGAGCGGTTTCATTTTGGTACCAAGTCCGAGACCCTAGTTCGTTTGCAGGCAAAGGTTACCTGTTCGACTATTTTACCGCTCTATTACTTCACTGCTAGTGAATGGAGACAAAGCCCGCTAGAGATTCTGAACCAAATCAGTGGCCTCGAGCACGGTGGCAGTGTCATCGTGCGCAGTAGCGCGCAGAGTGAAGACAATGCGCAAGACTCTATGGCTGGAGCTTTTATAAGTTGTTTGGATATTGCCGCAGACGATCCTGAAGCGTTAGAAGGTGCGATTGATAAAGTAATCGCATCCTTCGATCGTTATAGCCACCATGATAATCAGGTGTTGGTGCAGCCTATGCTGCAATCAATCCAAATGAGCGGTGTGGTAATGACGCATGATTTACAATTAGGCTCACCTTATTACATTGTTAACTATGATGATGAAAGTGGTAAAACGGATACAGTGACCGGTGGTATCGGGGTACAAAAAACTGTTTTAGTGTATCGTGATGCTGATCTTTCGTTGATTAGGTCCAATCGACTACGATCGGTTTTAGAAGCGATTCAGGAATTAGAGTACCTATGTGGCTCTGTGCCCCTTGATATAGAATTTGCGGTTGATACGCAAGATCAAGTATATGTACTTCAAGTCCGCCGAATCAGCTTGTGTAAAAGTTGGCATCCCGTGACGGAGCGTAGGGTCGCGAGGCAGTTGGAGCATGTCCGTAGTTATCTTGCTCAGCGGTTGTCGCCACATCATTCCCTTTATGGTCAATCGAGTATTTTAGGTAGTATGCCTGATTGGAATCCTGCTGAAATTATTGGCGCTAACCCCAGATTGTTGGCCACGTCACTATACCGCTTTCTGGTAACTGACAGTGTTTGGCGAGAGTCAAGGGCTTATATGGGTTACCATCACCCTCGGCATTGCCCTTTGATGCTCTCTATTGGCAACCATCCTTATATTGATGTTCGAGCCAGTTTTAATTCATTTCTACCTGCCAATATTTCCAGAACGATTGCTGAAAAGCTAGTGAACGCTTGGATTAAGCGATTAGCTCAGAACAGTGTTTTGCACGATAAAGTTGAGTTTGAAGTTGTCTCTACATGCCTAGACTTTTGTTTCGATGAGGACTTTTCTAAGCGCTATCCTGGGTTGCTAACCACTAAAGAGTTAGTGGAATATAGACATTCACTGTCTGTGTTAACGGAGAACATTATCGCTAACGAGTCTGATTCTGGCCTCAGTGCTAGTCTCGATCGGATAGCAAAACGGGCATGTCTCCAGTCAGATAATGAGCTGGCGCCTTGTTTGTATGCGGTTCAAGAGCTCTTATTAGACTGTCGAGAGCAAGGAACCTTCAATTTTGCGATTATTGCCCGTCATGCGTTTATTGCTGAATCTATACTGCGTTCGGCTTGTCGTCGAGGGGCTATTTCAGAGGCAAGGGTTAAAGAATGGAAGCAATCACTGCGTACCGTACTCACAGATCTTACCCAGCAATACCAAGCGGTATGTTTAGGTAAGCAGTCTAGGGAGTCTTTCTTAGCAAGGTTTGGCCACTTACGCCCAGGCACATATGACATTACTTCTTTAAGATACGATGAGCGAGCAGACTTATTTGATGAGAATGTCCGTTGGTCGACCGATGAGGCTAAATCATTTACCTGGTGCCATGATGAGTTGGAAAGTTTACAGCAATTAATAGATCAACAAGGCTGGGCTTTATCTGCCTCTCAGTTACTTGATTATGCACAGAAAGCTATTGCTGGAAGGGAATACGCGAAATTTGTATTTACTCGCGATCTGTCTGATGCGCTCGTTTGCTTAGACTTATGGGGGGCTGAAAATGGTTTGTCGCGTGAGGATTTATCTTTCTTGCCAGTAGAGCGTCTGCTCACTCTAACAGTGCAGCCGATACTTGATGATACGGATCGTGTGCTACTTGAGGAAGTTCAGTCTTTTAAATCAAGCTATGAAAAGGCAAGTCTTCTAAAATTAGGGCATCTGATCACAAGTCCTGATGAATTGTTTGTTGTTCCAATCCATAGGGCTATGGCAAATTTTGTAACAGACAATATTGTTGAAGCTGCGGTGGTCGTGCTCAAGCCAGATAGCCATGTATCTGAATCTCTTGTGGGGAAAATTGTTTGTATCGAAAACGCTGACCCAGGATATGACTGGATTTTTACTCGCGGAATTGCCGGATTAATAACGCAATTTGGTGGCACGAACTCTCATATGGCGATTCGCTGCGCTGAGTTTGCTATCCCTGCGGCAATTGGTTGTGGTGAGCAGCTCTTTCAACGTTTATTAAGTGATCGTTATATTGCGTTGAATTGCCGGGATAAGGTTGTCACTTTCATATGATGTCCCAACGAACGATAGGTATTACCCTTAGAAACAGCCCTGCGAATGGTTATGATGAGCATCGAGATGCGTTGGCACGGGATTGGTACAAGTTATTTGTAACCTTAGGGTGGCACACAAACTGGGTCCTTCTGCCAAACTTGGGCGCTAATACCGCATCATATGCGATTGCTAGGGGCATTGATGCACTCATTCTTAGTGGGGGAGATGACTTAGGTAATGATCCATTACGGGACAGCTCCGAGTTGGCTTTGCTTGAAACTGCCAGTGCGTTATCTTGGCCTGTACTAGGCGTTTGTCGTGGAATGCAGGTGATGCAGTATTTTGCAGGTGGTCAGGTTGAGCGGCTTGATCCAAATGTCCATGTCGCCAATCAGCATCCAATAACGATTGGAAGCAAACGGCTACCTTGGGCACCTGAGATCACAGAGTTAATCGTTAATTCTTTCCACCAAAAAGGTGTAAAGTTGCCAGCGTCCGCGCTCGAACCATTGGCATGGACATCAGAGTGCTGTGAGGCGTTTTGTCATCGTAACTTGCCTTGGGTGGGGGTGATGTGGCACCCCGAGCGAGATGCTGAGCTTATGGCCGAAAATAGAGCATTATTTAAGTGGTTATTTGAGGGAGACTGAATGAAAGCGATTATATTAGCGGCAGGCAGAGGCTCTAGGCTGGGGGCTTTAACGGATGATAAGCCTAAGACGCTAACTGAATTGGCTGGCAAGCCTTTGTTAGAGTGGCAGATGCAGGCGTTAATAGATGCCAATGTTGACAAGATTAGCCTTGTAACTGGCTATCATGCTGACTCATTCTCATCCTATGGATTAGAGTGCCACTATAATGCTAGGTGGAATCAAACAAATATGGTGCGAAGCTTGCTGTGTGCTTCAGCTGAATTAGAAAGAGAATCCCACCTGATTAGTTACGGTGACATTGCTTATCGTTCCGAAGCGGTCAAAGCATTAATGTCGGTCGACGCTGATATTGCGATTACCTACGATACTCGTTGGTATGACCTTTGGGCATTGCGTTTTGAGGATCCCTTTAGTGATGCAGAAAGTTTTATACACAAAGATGGGGAGTTGCAATCCATTGGTGCAAAAACTAATACCTTAGAAGAGATTCAGGGGCAATATATGGGGTTGCTAAAATTCTCTCCACGCGGTTGGCTGTCTGTCCTAGATACTGTTACGCAGCTAGATGAAACAAGCGTAGATAAATTGGATATGACGTCTTTACTGAATGCGTTATTACAGCGAGGCGTTGCTATTGCCTCCGTTCCTATTAGTGGTGGATGGGTTGAGGTGGATGAGCCTTCTGATATTGATTTGTATTTAAAACTGCTTGAACAGAGTGACTGGAGTCATGATTGGAGGGCATGACAATCATGTCATCATGCTTGTTTATTTCATTTGGCTTGATTCGATAGAGTTAAATTTTACATTGATGAGTGGTTTAAACTAATGAAAGTTTTAAAATTGCCGGTTTTGCCAAATTCTCCTGTTTTATATAATTCAGAAGTAGTAGAAGGAGAATTTCTATTAAGGAAATTTGGAAGCTTTGAATTTGTTAAGAATGTCCTTTTTGACTCATCACTTATTAAATATGATGAAAATTATCAAAATAACCAAGGCGATTCCTTAGTGTTTAGGCGTCATATGAATAAGGTGTATTCATTGATAAAGTCTAAATTCGCTAAAGGTAGTCGATTGATTGAGGTCGGATGTGGAAAGGGCGCTTTTCTAGAAATTGTTAAAGAAGACGGTTATTTTGACTACGCCGGTTATGACGCTGCTTATGAAGGAGGTGATGAAAAAATTCACTCACGATATTTGACAGAAGAGGATAGTCTTATTGCTGATGTAATAGTATTAAGGCATACATTAGAGCATGTAGAATCACCTTATGAATTTCTTAAACTATTAAAAAAAATTTTTAACTCTGATGCATTGATTTTCATTGAGGTTCCTCAATTTGAGTGGATAGAAAATAATAAGGTTTTATTTGATTTCACATACGAACATGTCAATTACTTTACGACTAGGTCATTATGCTCTCTATTCTCAGAGGTTTTAAGTTGTGGTGACTTATTTGATGGTCAATACCAATTCTGTTTGGCTAAACTTGATTTTATATCAGACTCTGAGTGGGGATGTTGTGATATCGAAAGTCAATGGTCTGATTATGAATTTGAAGGCTATATTGATAGATTTATATCTGATCTAAAATTCTTAGATAACTATAATCGAATTTGGGTCTGGGGTGGTGCTACAAAAGGTGTTTTGTTTTTGAAATATTTTTCCGAGTTGTCACCCTGCGGATTTGATAAAGTTGTTGCGGTTGTAGATATTAATGAGAAGAAACAGTCTTTATTTACACCGTCAACTAATTTGAAAATAATTTCACCAAATGAAATGTTTGGTCAGTGTCGTGAAGGAGATGTTGTTTTGGTCATGAATCCAAACTATCTAAATGAAGTGAAAGCTTCGATCGATGATAATGTTTCTTTTGATTTAGAGGTTTTTTCATTTTGATAAGTGAGGTTTTTAGGGCCTTTTTATATTCTGCATTTAGATTTTTTTAATCATTTTTTTTGTGTGTCGAAGGTATAGGGGAATTTCTGTCTATAATTCAGTTTAAATTACATATGACTGAATGCATTTTAAATGTCGCTTCCCCTCCAGCTCTATTTTGCATTTGATTTGACCTTTCAAAATCCATTTGGATTTTTTTGTTGCCAGCGCCATGCATCGCGACAAATCTCTGATAGATCTAGGTTCGCTTTCCAGCCAAGCTTTCGTTCGATCTTGGTGGTATCGGCATAAAATTCGGCAATATCTCCAGCGCGTCTGGCGACAATTTCGTAAGGGATTTTTTGATGAGATATCCGCTCAAACATCTGAATAATATCTAGAACACTGTAGCCTTTTCCAGATCCTAGGTTGTAAGTTTCAAATAATTTATCACGGCTATCTAGTTGTTCTTTAAGGGCTTCTAGGTGTCCATTGGCGATGTCCATAACGTGGACATAATCCCTAACACCTGTACCATCAGGCGTTGGGTAATCATTGCCAAATACTTTTAACCTGTCACGTTTCCCCACAGCAACTTGCGTTACATAAGGGATAAGATTGTTCGGTGTACTTCGAGGGTTTTCACCTATTAGGCCACTGGGGTGAGCTCCTCCTGGGTTGAAGTACCTGAGTACAGATATTTTCCAGTCCAGCTCAGATTGAAAAGTATCTGCCAGTATGGTTTCAATCATTATCTTTGTTTCTGCGTAAGGGCTACTGCCAGCCAAAGAGTAATCTTCTTGATAGGGAATAGGGTTAGCACTGTCATAGACTGTTGCAGATGAACTAAAGATGAGATTCTTAACATTCGTACGCGTCATTTCTTTTATCAGAGTCAGCGTACTTGTTAAATTGGTGTAATAGTAACTGAAAGGGTGCTGACACGATTCGCCTACGGCCTTTAAACCAGCGAAATGTATGACTGCATCAATTCTATTGTCTAGAAATATTTGGCGGACAGCTTCAGGTATACAAAGGTCAGTTTCGTAACAAACTACTGTTTTACCAGTAATGGTTTGTACACGCTGTAGAGCTTCTTTGCTTGAATTACTGAAGTTGTCGGCAACAATTACTCTGAAGCCTGATTCCAGTAGAGTAACGCAGGTATGGCTGCCTATAAAGCCTGCACCACCTGTCACTAATATAGTCGTCATCGCTCAAGATCGCCTTAACGTGCTTAATGAGTAGAAAAGAGTTGCTGTAAACGTAGCCAGTCTTCCTCTGTATCCAAATCCTGAATGCGATGCCTTGGTAACATAATTGGTGTCGCTAATTCAGAGAACATAGCGGGGTTGGTTAGCCATTGTTCTGCTGCCCCCCAATAGAATTGTCCTGCATCGTGGATCGCTTCTTCCAGATCTTGTGAGCGTTTACCTATGTGTTCAGGATACATGGGTTGAAGTTTACCATCACGTACGCACAAGGCCCTTTGAACGGGAAAATCAAAAGTCGACACCGAGAAACTTAGCGGTGTTTTATCCAACGCTTGGTAGCCTTGATGAAGGTCTTCTGCTGTCAGTAATGGGCAGGTTGCATAGATAAGGCACGCTTTATCAATCTCCAAGCCTTGCTCGATTAGTGTACGCAGCGCATGTTGCATTACGGGTGTTGTCCCAGTGAAATGATCCGCTAGCTCATCCGGACGAGTAAAGGGCGTTTCCGCTCCCCATTCGCGCGCGACCGCTGCGATCTCTGCATCGTCGGTGGAGACAATCACTTTATCAAACAGCCCTGATGCTAATGCCGTTTCAATCGAGTAGGCGATTAAGGGTTTGTCGTTTAGCAGTTTGATGTTTTTGCGGGGAATACGCTGGGAGCCCCCTCGAGCTGGAATAACGGCGATTGTGATTTTGCTCATAAGATAAATGCCTGATCAATGGCGTCTTTTAAGACGTTTACAACCAACTCTTGTTCTTGGTCACTCAAATCTGGAAACAAAGGTAAGCTTAGCGTCCGAGCATAATAATCTTCGGCAATTGGGAATTGTCCCCAGCGAAAGCCTAGCTGTTGATAATAGGGCTGGGTATGTACTGGGATATAGTGCACCTGGGTGCCGATATTATGATCCCGTAAATATTTGAAGATGGCTGCTCTTTGTTCCGTTAAGGCTTCGTTCAATACGATTGGAAATAAGTGCCAACTAGAGAACGCATAATCTGCTTCGCCAGGTAATTGGACTGGTAGCCCTCGCAGTAATTGGTAATAGCGCTGTACTAACTCTCGACGACGTTCAATAAAGCTATCTAAGCGTTGTAGCTGCGATAACCCTAGTGCCGCTTGCAGTTCGGTCATACGATAGTTAAAACCAAGGGTTTGCTGCTCGTAGTACCAATCGCCAGGGGAGCGGCTCTCAAATTCACGTTTGCTCTTAGTAACCCCCTGATTAACCAGCAGACGCATGCGTTCGGCAAGAGGCTCTTTATGAGTCACAGCCATGCCGCCTTCCGCGGAAGTCATCACCTTCACTGGATGGAAGCTGAAAATACAAATATCTGAGTAACGATTGCCTACAGGCGTTCCTTTGTATTTTGCACCAATCGCATGGGAGGCATCTTCGATTATGGCAAAACCATACTGCTGTGACAGCTCATAAATCGCGCGCATATCGCAGGGGTGACCGCCGAAATGCACAGGAATAACGACTTTAGGAAGTGTGCCATTTTGGGCTGCCTGAGCTAGTTTCTCAGAAAGTTTTATCGGACATAAATTGTAAGTTTGCGGATCAATATCGACAAAGTCGACGTCTGCACCACAGTAACGCGCGCAGTTAGCACTGGCAATAAAGGTATTCGGTGTAGTCCAAACCCAGTCACCTTCTGAAACGCCTAATGCAAGGCAAGCGACATGCAATGCTGACGTCGCACTGTTGGCAGCGATACCGAACTTGCAACTACTCAGATCAGCGATGGCTTGTTCAAATTGTCCGACAGTAGGTCCTTGTGTCAGAAAGTCAGAGGTTAGAGCATCGCAGACGGCTTCGACATCGGCGACAGAGATTGATTGGCGACCATAAGGAATAAAGTTACCCACGCTCAAACTCTAGGATTTGTTCAACGGTTAAGAAATCAGAGTTGCTGCCAGATTGGTACTCAAAACCAGGCGCAACCAATACTGCTGATTCACCGAGGCGGTTTTCATTGTATTTAAGGTCGTCACGGTAAAATTTGATGCTTGGCGCAATGACAAAGTGGTCGTGATATTCAAAGGTATGATAGGAATCGTCCGCTGGGCACATCACTTCATGAAGCTTTTCGCCTGGTCGGATGCCGATATCTTCGGTTGGGATACCTGGGGCATAGGCTTCTGCCAGATCGGTAATGCGCACCGATGGAATTTTCGGAACAAAGATTTCGCCACCGTGCATACGCTCAAAGTTCTTCAGTACGAAGTCTACCCCCATCTGTAGCGTGATCCAGAAGCGGGTCATTTCAGGGTGTGTGATAGGTATGGTTTTAGAGCCATCAGCGACTTTCTTTTGAAATAGAGGAACCACGGAGCCACGTGAGCCGACCACGTTGCCGTAGCGAACAACTGAAAAACGGGTTGGCCCTTTACCGACGGTATTGTTGGCTGCGACGAATAGCTTGTCTGAGGCCAGCTTAGTGGCGCCGTATAGATTGATTGGCGCTGCGGCTTTGTCAGTGGACAGGGCGATAACTTTTTTAACGTTGTTAGCGATGGCTGCCGAAATGACATTTTCCGCCCCATGGATATTGGTTTTAATACATTCCATCGGGTTGTATTCTGCCGCTGGCACTTGCTTAAGTGCGGCAGCATGAATGACATAATCCACATCACGCATGGCTTGTGTTAGGCGGTCTTTATCACGCACATCACCGATAAAGTAACGCATGCAAGAGGCATCAAACTCCTGCTGCATTTCGTACTGTTTAAGTTCATCTCGTGAATAGATAACAAGCCTTGATGGCTTGTAGCGTTTTAGCAAGGTTTCAACATACTTCTTGCCGAAAGATCCTGTACCGCCGGTGATCAAAATGCTTGCGTTGTTGAACATACGTTACCTTACTAATCAAAATCCAATTACTAATTTAGTTTATCGGTTATTGCTAAAAAAACCTAAGTTATCAATGAATTATTTCGCTACACAGCCGACTAAATGATCGTCCACCATGCCCGTTGCCTGCATAAAGGCATAGCAAATGGTCGGGCCGAAAAATTTAAAACCACGCTTTTTCATATCTTTGGCAATGGTCTCGGCTAAGGGTGTTACGGCTGGCACGTCGGCCATGGTCTTAGGGTGGTTGGTAATCACTTTGCCGTCATTAAATGCCCAGTAATAATTCGAAAACGAACCAAACTCTTCGACGATACGTAAAAAGCTTTGTGCATTACCGATTGTGGCAGTGATTTTGCCACGGTGGCGCACAATGCTGGGATCCTGTGACAGCCTATCTATATCATCGGCCGTCATGGCGGCAACTTTAGTGGGATCAAAATTGTGAAACGCTTGGCGGTAGCCCTCACGTTTTCGCAATATTGTGATCCAGCTTAATCCCGCTTGTGCGCTTTCCAGTACAATGAACTCAAATAAGGTCTGGTCGTCAGTGACCGGCTTACCCCATTCTTGGTCGTGGTAAGCGATGTATTCAGGGGAGCCTAAGCACCAGTCGCAACGCTGATCTGCCATGATTTTATGCACCTTTTTTATTAGATGTGACTCTATTACCAAATGAGAGGGAGTGCAAATGAACTTCTCCGAAGGGCTATTTAGCGCAGGGTTTGAGTGGTTTAGCTGGATCATCACTGTAATGGTGTGTCTGTTTGCAATCCTGAGAGCCCCTTGGCAGACACTGCTCGCTGATTCAGCGTTACAAAATCGCTTTTTAGGCTGTGTGGTTAGCTTGGCATTTATCTGGCAAATGAGTGTGAACTTGAATGTTGGGGTCGTGATTCACTTTATCGGCATGACCACATTGACCTTGTTTTTTGGTTGGCCCTTGGCAATCGTGGCAGGCTTGATTGCACAGCTGGTTGATACGCTCTGGAATGGCCAAACTTGGTCGGTGTTTGGCTGTAATCTGCTGTTTAATGTGGTTATACCGGTACTGATAAGCTGGTGGGTACATGTTCGCATTGAGCGTTTTAAACCCAGTAATCCGTTTGTCTTTATTCTAGGGACTGGATTCTTTGGTTGTGTGCTGAGTACGTCGATTACAACGATTGCTGCGGTTTCAGCGTTAGCACTGTTTGGTGTGGTGGAATTAAAACTCAGTGTCGAGGAGTATCTAGGCTATCTGCCGATTTTTGTTTTTCCGGAAGCAGTGGTGAATGGTATGTTTATCTCTGCGACCACCATATTACATCCCTATGCGGTGGTGGCCTTTAATGAAGCGCGTTATTTCAAGCAAACTGAGCGCGAGATGATTCTTGATGAACACATCGAGCCCTCGCTCGATTTGGAACAAACAGAAGCGCCCGAAGACGAACAAGTGGACGATAGCCGCTACCGTCCGCCAAAAGAGTGGTATGACAAGGATAAAGACTCGTGAAATTTAAGCCAACTTATCAGCACTCCGATGTGGAAGTGAAAAAAGACGAAGTCGTGTACGATGGCTTCTTTAAAATGCATAAACGAGAGCTTCGTCACCGTAAATTTAATGGTGAGTGGTCTGACATTATGACCCGCGAGATGATGGTGCGCTCTGATGCGATCTGCGTGCTTTTATTTGATCCTAAGCTCGACAAGCTACTGATGATTGAGCAATTTCGTCCCTGCTTGCCAGAACATGAATCCCCTTGGTTGCTTGAAGTCGTCGCTGGCATGGTGGAAAAAGGGGAGTCAGATGAAGAAGTGGCACGACGTGAAGCCTTGGAAGAAGCTGGGGTAGAGATCCAGCGTTTGGAATACATGTTCCGCTTTGTGCCATCCCCTGGTGGCTTAGTAGAGCATTTGCGTATGTATGCAGGGGAAATTGATGCCTCGCGGGTGGATCTAGAAGTAACGCTTGGTTTAGATGAAGAGCATGAAGACATCAAACTGCATTTATTTGACAGCGCCGATGTGCTGCCTTTATTGGAGCAAGAGATCGTCAATGCCAGCGCCATCATGGCCTTGCAGTGGTTTGCTTTACATGGCGAGAAGCTAAAGCAGAAATGGTTAACTAGTCATAATTAAATAGGCCGTAAACTGGAACTCTGCACGTGTTAACAAAGTTATTTCCTTGGACAGTTATGCAGCCCATCATTGGGCTGCTATCGTTTTTATTTCTGTGCTGTAACATCCTACTATGGGGGGCTGTGATTCATCTGATTGCCCTTATGGCATTCGTTCTCAAACGTCCAGCTTCTTGGCAACGGCCTTTGATGGATGTCTGTTATCGTGCTTGGGTGCTAGGTTGTGGCGCATGGTTTCGCCATGTCCTCGGCATGCATTGGCAGTTGGATAACGCCTTGAAACGACAGCCGCAGCAATGGCATCTGGTGGTTGCGAATCATCAATCCTGGGTAGATGCTTTTGTCGTGCTGTTGCAGGTACAGGGGCGTATGCCACTGCCGCGCATTTTTATGAAAGATACCTTGCTTTGGTTGCCGTTAGTCGGAAGCGCGACTAAGCTGATGGGTTTTCCTCAGGTAAAACGCTTTAGTAAGGCTAAGCTTGTGAAGCGACCAGAACTGGCGCGCCGTGACCGAGATATCACTCGAGCGGCTTGCGAGTCCTTAATGCAAGCGCCTAGTAGTATGATGACCTTTGCTGAAGGTACCCGGTTTACCCAGCACAAGCACAAACAGCAGGAGTCTCCTTATCAGCATTTGCTGCGTCCCAAAGCGGGCGGGCTATGGATGGTGTTACAGGCTATGCCAGGGCGATTTGAAAGCATTACAGATTTGAATATTGTCTACTCAAACCATGCGCCCTCTTTTTGGGATTTGCTCTGTGGTAAAGTAGCGGGCGTGTATGTCAAAGCGCGCCAAGTAACGATTCCAAGTGAGTTCCAGAATATGTCGGAACAAGCAGAGAAACAGGCCTTTTATGACTGGCTCAATGGCTACTGGCAAGACAAAGATCATACTATGGTGACGGACATACACCACTGTTCTAAGCTTGAAATTAAGCGAAATGGACCAATTAAGAAGGGAAGTAGTTTACAAAATTAGCAAAACGACAGACTGAGAATGACATCATGCCACACCCATACGTGCCCAACTTAGTAGAGCTGCAACTGCTCGGCGAATTAAATTACCGCCGACTGGGTAAGCTTGTGCGTGGCTATGAGGAGGATCAGGCATGGCACTTTACTATCCATACCTTTGGTCAACAGAGCCGTCTATCGTTGGAGCTGATGGAAGAGAGCCGTTTTACCGCCCAGGTAAAACTGACCTTTGCCCCTGAGATTGCCATCAAGTTGCCTTTTAGCAGTGAGTTGACCATGACGGTGCGCCTGTACCATGATGTGGGTATTGCTGAAATCACCGATGGCCATCGTCATTATCAAGGTGCCTATCCCTATCCAAATGATGACATGCACCATCGCGATGAAAAATTCCGTCTTAATCAACAACTCGCAGACTTACTGGAGTTGTGTTTGAAACATGGCCATCGCATGTATGATCTACCTGACTTCCAATTTGCCTAGCGTACGGCGATATCGAATCGGTCTTCTATCCCATGCCTCATATTATTTATATCCACGGTTTTAATAGTTCGGAATTTTCTTATAAGTCGCAGCAGGTCAAAGCGCGTCTAGAAGGCTTAGGCCAGCCTGAGCAATTTAGTTGTCCGCGTCTACCGTGGCAGCCGTTAAAGGCAATCGCTTTGTTAGAGCAGAAAATCGAAGAGCTGTTATCGCTTAAGCAAAACGTCGCCTTGGTGGGCAGCTCTTTAGGTGGTTTTTACTCTGCCTATTTAAGCGCTAAATACGATTTAAAAGCCGTGCTGGTGAATCCAGCGGTGGAAGCCCCAACCCTGCTTCGAGACTATTTGGGCACTCAGATAAACCCTTATACACAAGAGCAATACGAGCTCGCAGAAGAGCATATGTTAGAGCTTGAAAGCATCGATCAGCCGGCCTGCGCCGCTGATAATCTTTGGCTTATGCTACAAGAAGACGACGAGGTGTTGGACTATCGCGCGGCACTGGAGCGCTTCCCACAGGTGGCACGATTGATACGCGAGCCTGGGGGCGATCACAGCTTTGTTGGCTTTGAGCGCTTTATTGATGATATCTTGCGCTTTGTAGGGTTTAAGGTAGATTTATAACCCCTTGTATTTAAGCGGATTTGCCTAGCTTAAGTCCGCGTTATAGACTCTTGTCCAAATTGCTTTATTTGGCGAATCAGCGCCCCGAATCTTGGAAGTACCCATGTCTGCAAAAGAATATAATGCTGGATCCATTGAAGTTCTCAGCGGGCTAGAGCCTGTACAGAAACGTCCTGGGATGTACACGGAAACCACACGTCCCAACCACCTAGCTCAAGAAGTCATTGATAACTCGGTCGACGAAGCCTTAGCGGGCCATGCGGATCGTATTATCGTGACGTTGCATAAAGACAACTCTTTGAGTGTGGAAGATAACGGCCGTGGTATGCCGGTGGACATTCACCCTGAAGAAGGCGTTTCCGGTGTTGAGCTAATCCTTACTAAACTGCACGCTGGTGGTAAGTTTTCAGGCGATAACTACCAATTCTCCGGTGGTTTGCACGGGGTAGGGGTGAGCGTGGTAAACGCTTTGTCGACGTCTTTGGAAGTATGGGTGAAGCGTGATGGCGTGCAATACCACATTGGTTTTGCCGATGGTCATAAGGTGTCTGAGCTGAAAGAAGTCGGCACCGTGGGCAAGAAAAACACCGGCACCACGGTGAAATTCAAAGCCGATCCAAAATACTTCGACAGCCCAAAATTCTCTCTGTCTCGTCTTAAGCATCTTCTAAAAGCTAAAGCAGTACTCTGTTCTGGCCTGCATGTGATCTTTATTGATGAGAGTGGCGCGGCTGAAGAACGTGAAGAATGGTTCTATGAAGACGGTTTAAAAGATTATTTATTGAAAGCCAATGAAGGCTTTGAATTAATGCCAGAAGAGCCCTTTATCGGTGGTCTGACGGAAGTGACGCAAGGCGTTGACTGGGCCGTGCAATGGTTACCGGAAGGCGGCGAGTTGGTCACCGAAAGCTATGTTAACCTGATCCCAACCGCACAGGGCGGTACCCACGTAAATGGTCTGCGTACGGGCCTGCTAGAAGGTATCCGTGAATTCTGTGATTTTCATAGCTTGTTACCGCGTGGCGTAAAGCTGACCGCAGAAGACGTCTGGGATCGCTGTAGCTATGTGCTATCGGCCAAGCTACAAGAACCGCAATTCTCAGGACAAACCAAAGAGCGTTTATCGTCACGTCAGATCGTAGCGTTTATCTCTGCCACGGTAAAAGATGCCTTCAGCCTTTGGCTGAACAAGCATGTGGAAGACGGCAAGAAAATTGCCGAACTGATCATCAGCAGTGCGCAAAAGCGTCTGCGTGCCAGTAAAAAAGTGGTACGTAAGAAGGTCACTCAGGGCCCAGCTTTACCCGGTAAGTTGGCCGACTGTGCTGGCCAAGATGGTCGTACCAGTGAGCTGTTCTTGGTGGAGGGTGACTCGGCGGGCGGTTCTGCTAAGCAGGCTCGTGATAAAGACTTCCAAGCGATCATGCCGCTACGCGGTAAGATCCTAAACTCTTGGGAAGTGGATTCCACACAAGTATTAGGTTCACAAGAGATTCACGATATCTCTGTGGCATTAGGGGTGGATCCTGCGGACGATGATTTGTCAGGTCTACGCTATGGTAAGGTTTGTATCTTGGCCGATGCGGACTCGGACGGCTTGCACATCGCTACACTATTATGTGCCTTGTTCGTGCGTCACTTTCCTGCCTTGGTTAAGAATGGCCATGTGTTTGTGGCGATGCCACCACTGTACCGTATCGATATTGCCAAAGAAGTGCACTATGCCTTGGATGACGAAGAAAAAGACATCATCCTGCACAAGCTACAAGCGGAAAACAAGCGCGGCACGCCAAACGTACAACGCTTTAAGGGCTTGGGTGAAATGAACCCTTCCCAATTACGTGAAACGACCATGGCACCGGATACCCGTCGTCTGATTCAATTGACCATGGATGATCCGTTATCAACCGATGAAGTATTAGACAAGTTACTGTCTAAGAAACGAGCCAACGATCGTAAAACTTGGCTAGAAACCTACGGTAACCTAGCCGTGGTAGATTGATTCGATAATCCATAAAAAAAAGCGCCATCAGGCGCTTTTTTTATGAATCGTACTCGAGTCTTACAAAAGACAGTTCTTGGCGTACTCGGTCGCTTCATTTGCGGTCCAATCGCCTTTTGGCTTTTCCTTCATATCGACACACCATTCAGGGCTACCGACTTCTGGCGAACAACCTTGTAGTACCAGCATGGTAAGGATGGCAGATAGGCCCAGAGAGATCTTTTTCAACGCGCTATTCATGTTAATTTCCTAAATGTGACATTATTTTTTAGGTAAGCTTAAGGGAATATAGAGTGTAAAGGAATGGGGTGGGAAACTTTGTAAAGGTTTTCCTAGAATATAAAAAGAAGCGGTAAAGATTCGCTACGATACTTTAGTTCAAATCTCGTAAATCTATACTAAGGTTATATTCAACTATTACCCCTGTGGATGTTCACAAAAATAAGGTAGGAATGATTATGTTTAATCTAAAAAGCACCATCGCAATTGTATCGGTTGCAGCACTGCTAGGCGGCTGTCAGTCGATGCAACGTCAGAATGCTACAACTGGTGAGATGGAAACTAACTCCACGACAACGGGTGCTATCGTTGGTGCCGTGTCGGGCGCACTAGTGGGCTTGGCAACCGGTGATAACGCGAAAGAGCGTCGTAACCGTGCCCTAGCCGGTGCGGTAGCAGGTGGTGCTGTCGGTGCGGGCGTAGGTAACTACTTTGACCGTCAAGAAGCGGAACTGCGTGAAGAGCTGCTTAACTCTGGTGTCCAGGTACGCCGTGTCGGTGAAGATCAGCTAGTGCTAGTGATGCAAAATGGCATTGGCTTTGCCTCAGATTCTTACATGCTAGAGTCGTCTATTTACAACACGCTTAACGGCGTAGCGCGTATTTTGGTGGAATACCCAGACACAGTGCTGATGATCACGGGTCACACAGACAGTACGGGTAGTGATGCCTACAACCAAACACTATCGCTAAAACGTGCCGACTCGGTTCGTACTTACCTTGCTGGCCAGCGTGTAGCAGGTAACCGTTTATCGACTATGGGGATGGGTGAAAGCTCACCAATCTGTGATAACTCAACTAGCCAAGGTCGTACTTGTAACCGCCGCGTTGAAATCAATATTTACCCAAAAGGTAACTAAGTTCTAGCGTATTTTTGCTAAGACAAACGCTGCTGGAATCGCCAGCAGCGTTATATTCTCCTTTCTCTACCGCGCAGTCTGACCTGCGAAACTTGCCAAAAACGATTACACTTAGAGCCACAACCTAAAAAGTAGAGATGTACTATGCAAGACGACTCCTTGCCGATTGAGGCAATGTACGAACGCTTAGATTACTACCTACAAAATTATGGTTCAGAGCGCTCAATCATGACGGTCTCTGAGCTCGATGGTTTTGTCACGGCGGTGGGCTGCAGTAAAGATCTATTGGCACCGAATGAATGGCTACCGGCCATTTGGGGGGTACAAGAAGATCAACCCAAGTGGAGTGAACAGGAACAAGAAGACGAATTTTATGGTCTGGTCATGTTGCTGCATTTAGAAGCAGTAGATGGTTTGATTAATGGTTCCTTAAGCCCAATTTATTTAGAGCACGATGATCAAAATGGCCACACTACGGTCATTATTGAAGATTGGTGTGCAGGCTTTATGCGTGGCGCGCGTTTGACCGGTCTGAATCAGTCGGGCGAACGAGACTTCCTTGACGACGTGCTGGCTAGCGTACGCTTATTCGGTACTCCAGCGGGGTGGGAAAAATTAGATGCGATGAGTGATGCGGAAGTCACTTTCTGGCAAGAAAGCCTAGAACCGTCCGTGATTCGACTAGCACAGCATAATCATCCGGAAATTCAAATCAGCCAAGACAACGACGGCTCCATGCCGATTTTGCATTGATGGATAGACAACAAAAAAGGGCCATCAGGCCCTTTTGAAGATTGTTAGGATTAACCTACAACTTTGGCAATCGACTCACATAGGTAGTCGATGTTGCTGTCACTAACACCCGCAACACTCATACGACCCGTATCAGCGATGTAAATCGAGTATTCAGAACGTAGCTTACGTACTTGCTCAAAGGTTAGGCCTGAGTAAGAGAACATGCCACGTTGCTTTTCAATGAAGCTGAAGTCTTTGCTCACGCCAGACGCGGCAAGCTTTTGGACTAGCTGACTGCGTAGACCATTGATGCGGTTACGCATTTCAGTCACTTCTTTTTCCCACATGGCATACAGTTCAGGGTTGCTCATGATGGTATGAACAACGGTGGCACCGTGCGCTGGTGGCATAGAGTAGTTAGCACGGATCGCTTGGCCAATGATAGAGAAGGCGTTCTTCGCTTCTTCACCGGTTTCAGCAATCACACTTAGACCACCACAACGATCACGGTAGATACCGAAGTTTTTCGAGAAGGAGTTAGCAATCAGCATACTTGGCGTACGTTCCGCCATGTAGCGTAAGCCAGCCATGTCTTCATCTAGACCATCGCCAAAGCCTTGATAAGCGGCGTCGACTAATGGCAATACCTTACGCGTGTTCACAAAGTCCGTTAGCGTGTGCCAATGCTCAAGCTTCAGATCAACGCCGGTTGGGTTGTGACAGCAAGCGTGAAGTAGCAGTACATCGCCTTCTTTCATTTGCGCTTCTAGGAAAGCCATCATCTCGTCAAAACGAACGTCGTTGGTCGCTGCATCGTAGTAAGGGTACTCGATCACTTCTACGCCCGCAGAGTTAAAGATCGATACGTGGTTACCCCAAGTTGGATCGCTCACAAACAAGCGTGCGCCTTTTAGGTTAGCGCTGATGAAGTCGGCTGCGACTTTTAGTGCGCCGGTACCACCAGGTGTTTGTGTCGATTGAATACGACCTTGTTTGATGATGTCGCTGTCTTTACCTAGCAATAGGTTTTGGATCAGTGGCGCGAAATCAGCGGCGCCGTAAACACCCAAATATGCCTTCGTCTCTTCGTTTGCGACCATTAGAGCTTCTGCTTTTTTGACAGACTCTAGAATCGGTGTGCGGCCTAGATCGTCTTTATAAACACCAACGCCCAAGTCAATTTTCTTAGGGTTTGGGTCTTGTTGGTGAGCAACGATAAGCGCTAACAAAGGATCGCCAGGAACGGCTTTCAGGTGCTTGAACATAATGGGTGTTTTCCTTACTGGTTGCGTAAAGTTCCCGTCTTTAGGGACTGAAAAGGTTCCCATATTCTGCCCGTTTGACGCTAAAATACAATTCATTCAAACGCTAATAAATGCGAACTTTCAATAAACTGTACAAAAAATTGAACACATCGAAACAACTGTCCTGCGCCTCATACGCTGAGCTATTTGCTGGTCTCGATCAATGGTTAGCACAGCATAAGCCATTATGGGATGTGCAAACCTTTCATTCACTGGATTGGCCTTGGCGCCAGCGCTTTCCTACATTATGTGATTGGTTGCAGGCTTGTGAGAACGTGCCTGATTCTGATCAGGTCGAGCAGGCGTTAACGCAGTTTGTGCCAGGGTTTCAGAGCTTTAGATGGAGCTTTGAAACGCGCGTTCAAAATACTTTAATAGAGCCCCTGAGCCACTTTTCTGCGGGTATTAAAGGGCGCAAGTGGCAGCAAATTCTGGCCTTTTCGCAAACGATTACCCCTGTTTCTCCTGTAGTTGAGTGGTGTGCTGGTAAAGGGCATTTGGGCAAGGTGATTGCGTTTCAGCATCAGGCCGAAGTGATCAGTCTGGAGTGGCAAGCGAGTCTTTGTCAGGCAGGACAAGAGGAAGCAGAGCTGCGCCAGTTAGTGCAGCGCTTTGTTCACGCCGATGTGCTTAAAGGTGAGGGTGTTAAGCCATTACAGCAAGCCAACAGTGCCGTGGCACTGCACGCCTGTGGTGATTTACATACTACCTTGATTGAGCAAGGCATTGCGGCACAGCTGCAATACTTAGCCCTGTCACCTTGCTGCTACCATCTCACTCAAGCGCAACAGTATCAGCCCTTATCAAACGCCGGACGTCAGGCACAGACCAAACTCACGCAAGATAACCTTAAGCTGGCAGTGAAAGAAGTCGCCACCGCGGGTCAGCGTGAGCAACGCTTAAAGCAATTAGAGCTAAGTTTTCGTTTGGGCTTTGATGCTTGGCAACGGCAAGCAACGGGGCAGGATCAGTACCTTAAGGTCCCGTCCTGTAACAAGGCGTTATTGGGGGAAGGCTTTATCGCGTTTGCCAAATGGGCTGCTGAGCAAAAATCTCTGTCTGAGTCTCTCTCTCAAAAGAGTCTAGAGGGATTTGAAGAGGTAGGTCAGCAGCGCGCTGAACAGGTAGCAAAAGTAGAAGCTATTTGTCAGTTTTTTCGCCGTCCGCTGGAACTTTGGCTAGTATTAGACAGAGCGTTGCGATTAGAAGAAGCGGGCTACCACGTTAGCGTGGCAGAATTTTGTGACAAAGCCTTAACCCCGCGAAATTTCCTGATTCGCGCCCAAGCTTAAGCAGTCTGTAAAAGTGCTGACGACTTTTTTAAATAAAAGCAGTTTTCATTTGTTGATTTCGATCTACAAAGGGTAGATGATAAATCTTTAGAAACAGCAATGCTTTAGGTAACGATTTCACCCTTACCTAAATGATGTATCGTTAAACAATAAGCTGTAAGCAAGGAACATTGGTTATGAAATACGTTTACATGGCAGGTGTATTAGCTGTCGCACTGTTTGTTATCCTCTCGCCTGATTCTGACAATGCTTTTGAGGCCAACGTCGAAAATTGTAAGTCTGAAAACTTACGCCAAATTAGTGATGAGCGCATGATGTGGCAATTGTCTGGTGAGTGTCAGCGAGAAGGCATGTACGAGCTAAACAGTTAACAAAATTTGAAAGCCCGCTTTGAACAAAGTGGGCTTTTTTGTACGGCTTTAATCTGGCCAGTGAATCTCTGGGATACGTTCAAAGGTTGGCTTAGCAAACAGGTAGCCTTGGAACAAGGTAATGCCCATCGCTCGAAGTGTCTCGTACTCGGGCACCGTCTCGATCCCCTCGGCAATGACCCTTTGCCCTAATGCTTGCAGCATATCGACCGTGTGTTTAACGATGATTTGGCGGGCTGGATCTTGGTCGATGTTACGGATCAATTCCATATCAATTTTAGTAAACCTAGTCTTTAGATCAGCCAATTGCGTTAAACCATTATAGCCTGAACCAAAGTCGTCAATTGCCGTTTGAAAGCCTATTTGCTGGTAATGGTTGATGATGCTTAGCAGATGATCATGATCGAAAATCCGTTCATTTTCGGTGAACTCGAAAATGATTTTGGTCTTATCAAAGCCGTAGGTTTCAGCTGCCGCTAACGTGGTGCGAATACACAGCTCGGGTTTATAAATGGCGTTGGGCAGAAAATTAATACATAAGAAAGACTGTACGCCTAACTCGGCTGCTAGGCGGATGGCTTTGACTCGACAGCTTTGATCAAAGCGGTAGCGATTGCTTTCGTTGACCCACTTAAAGACTTCAGCGGCACCTTCGCCATTGACACCACGCACCAAGGCTTCTTTAGCAAAGACGGTTCGATCCGAGACATCAACAATGGGCTGAAAAGCCATACTGAAGTCGAACCCTAAATCGCACGCTTTCGCGCATTCCCTGCAGCTAAGTTCTTGAAAATCAATCGGTTGCATGTCGGTCCTCATAAGACATCTGTGTCTTTAGCATATCTCGCAATCCTCATAAAACAAGTCTTATGTAACAGCTTTCACACATTCATCGTGTTTGATATCTGTGTTCTTTGCCTAGCATAAAATTGGCTTATGTTTTTGTTAGGTAGAGATGTTTCCTTTTAGGATCTAATCTAACAAGAAGAACATGAAAAGCGTAACCAAGATTTACCACCCTATATCTAAACGCAATGCGCATTTCTCCTAACTAGGAGCATCAGAGGTACTTTGTGATTAGAGCTTTCGCCTGCACGGTTATTTTATTGTTGAGCCAATGTGCTATCGCAGCGGATGGCAGCATTCGCTTGCAGCTCAAATGGCAACATAGCTTCGCCTTTGCTGGATACTATGCGGCCGAGCAACTTGGCTATTACCGTGATGCTGGCTTGGATGTCGAGTTAATCGAAGGCTCGCCTAACACCGATGTTTACAGTGAGGTTGCGACCGGCAAAGCAGACTATGGCGTTGGTAATAGCTCATTACTGGTTGAGCGCAGCCGTGGTCGACCTTTTGTCATTTTAGCGGTGGTGTTCCAGCATTCTCCGATGATTTTTATCACGCAGGATGCGCTACTGAGTTTCGATGATTGGCCAGGCAAACGTGTCATGCTGGAAGGCTCTGCCGACGAATTAATACTCTTTTTAGAACAACAAGGAGTTAAGCTGTATGAGCTTGAATTCCTACGTCATAGTTTTGATCCAAGAGATCTATTGGATAAGCGCGTTGATGTGATGAGTGCCAACAGTACAATCGAGCCTTACTTTCTAGCACAGCAAAACTTCCCTTATCGCGTGTTTTCACCTCGCTCGGCTGGCATTGATTTTTCCGGTGATAATTTGTTTACCTCTGAAGAAGAAATTAAATATCACGCCGAGCGTGTGGCGGCCTTTCGTGAAGCCAGTTTGAAAGGCTGGCAGTATGCTTTGAAGCATCCCGACATCGTTATTGGATGGATCTTATCGATCTATAACAGTCCCTATGAGCGTGACTATTTAGAATTTGAGGCGAAGGAAACCTATGATCTGATTCAGCCCAATTTGGTTGAGGTGGGTTATTTAAATGAGTCCCGTTGGCAAGATGTGGCGCAAGCTTATCGGCACACGGGTAAGCTCAACGCTGATTTTGATCTAGGCGCGGCCTTGTATCATCCTCCGGTTAACAAAAATTGGACTGAGATCATCATGGTCGTGGCGATCGCCTCAGGGATAGTGTTGATCTTGGTCTTGGTTGTGCTGTATGTGGTGCGTACCAATAAACGTCTCGATGCAGCGCTAAAAGAAAGCCATCAAGCACGACATCAGGTAGTCAAACAAGCCAACCAAGACCCGCTCACAGAATTGCATAATCGTCGTTATTTCAAACAGCGCCTGCAAGCATTGTCATTGTTGGCGGAGCGAGGCCAAGAGCCCTTTGCCTTATTGTATTTGGACTTGGATCGTTTTAAGGAAGTGAACGATCTCTATGGCCATCAGTGGGGCGATCATTTGCTAAGAGAGGTGGCCAAACGATTACAGAAATGCATCCCAAAAACCGCCGAGTTAGCGCGCATCGGTGGAGACGAGTTCACCATTTTAGTGCCTTATCAAGCGGGGGTGGTCAATCTTACAACGCTGGCAAAAAGCCTTTTGATGACTCTCGAGCAGCCTTATTATCTTCATCAAGACGAGGTCTACATCTCCGCCAGTATTGGTATTACCCAGGCACCATTGGACAGCACTGAGCCCTCGGCCCTGTTGCAATACGCTGATGAAGCCATGTACGCGGCCAAGTCTGCGGGGCGTAGCTGTTGGTGCTTTTTTAGTTTTGAATTACATCAGCGGGCCACAGAGCGTCAAAGCTTGATCAATGATTTGCGCCAAGCACTGCCTAACGAGGAGCTGTTTTTGGTGTATCAACCGATTGTGGATATTAAGACGGGACACATTAATAAGTTTGAAGTCTTACTGCGTTGGCAACATCCTGACCGCGGTCTGATTTCACCGGAGAAATTTATTCCCATTGCAGAAGAGTCAGGCCTAATCTCTGAAATTGGTGACTATGTGTTTAAAGAGTCGATTCGTCAGCTTGCCAGCTGGCGCCAACAGTTTGGTACAGACCTGATAATCAGCATTAATATCTCACCTTACCAATTGGCCGCCCCAGAAAAGCATATGTCGGATTGGTTTGACTTCCTCCATGCGCAAGGGGTTCCAGGGACTTCAGTGAGTTTAGAAATTACCGAAAATATGCTCATGCATCACACGGAAGTGGTATCGAAGCAGCTATTGGCGTTTCGTGATCAAGGCATTAATGTGGCGTTAGATGACTTTGGTACCGGCTATTCGGCACTGTCTTATTTGAATCGTCTAGACATCGATTTTATTAAGATAGATCGATCCTTTATCCATCAGCTGGCTGAAGAGCGCATGGAGAAGGATCTGTGTGAAGCCATTATCAGCATGGCTCACAAACTCAAACTCAAGGTGATTGCGGAAGGGATTGAGACCCCTGCCCAAGCCGCAATCCTAGCCAAGTTTGGATGCGATTTGGGGCAAGGGTATCTCTATTCTCATCCGCTAGCGACACAGGAGGCTGAAGCCTTGCTGCAAGTCCAGCATGCCTAAAGGCGATCTTTATGGCAGATCAAACAGGATCACTTTCACTTGCTCGGATTGCTTGGCGAAGTGAATACTGCTCAGTTGCTCGATCTTAGCACCGTCTCCTTGGCGCATAGGGATTTCACCCTCAAGCATCAATGCGCCTTCCACCACATGAACATAGTAGCGGCGTGTAGGATCTGCTGGCCAGGTCGCGCTTTTGTCTTGATTTAGAATCAGCTGAATCAAAGACGCATCTTGCTTAATCTGTAGTGTGCCATCACGACCATCGGGGGTAATGATGCTGGTAAAGCCTTCGGCTTCGCCAAAGCTCTTTTGCTGATAGCCAGGCGCGCCACCTAGGCTGTTTGGCTGAATCCAAATCTGTAGAAACTTCAAGCGATTTGAATCGGATGCGTTAAACTCACTGTGAAAAATACCGGATCCCGCGGACATAAGTTGGTACTCTCCAGCAGGCAGTTCGCGCACGTTGCCGGCGCTGTCTTTGTGGGCAATCGTACCCTGTGTCACTAAACTGATGATTTCCATGTCCTTGTGACCATGGGTTTCAAAGCCCATTTTGGGATGTACGGTATCATCATTGATCACGCGTAGGGCGGAGAAGCCCATATGTTTAGGATCGTAGTAATGACCAAAGGAAAAGGTATGGTAACTGTTAAGCCAACCGAAGTTCGCTTGGCCACGCTCGGTGGCTGGACGTAATGTGATCATGCTTCACTCCAAAAATACTAAGACTCAATGTGAGTAGATGATCACAGTTTATATATCGAAAAAGTAAATTAAAAGCGCAATATTTTGAGATTTAATATCAGTTTAATTGATGTTTTTTCTTGGGCGCTCAAACAGTTTGTTGAGCCCGTGACTCTGGAATGAATCGAGATGACCTTATTTATCGCAATACTACCGGTATTTTTACTTATCCTAGTGGGCAGTCTGCTGCAGCGTTGGCGCTTTCCCTTTGATGGCTTTTGGCAAGGCGTTGATAAGCTGGTGTATTGGTGCTTGTTTCCGGCACTGCTGTTTACTAAAACCAGTGTCATCGATTTCTCCAATCCGATGTTGCTGCGCTATGGCATTGTTTTAGTTAGCGCATTGATGATCACCGCCGTCGCCGTGCTGTGGATGGCGCGCCTTCTGAAGGTGTCCAATCCGACCGCAACCTCCATGCTGCAAGCGGCGGTGCGTTTTAATACCTTTATTACGCTTGCTTTAGCGGATCGTCTGTATGGGGCTGAGGGGCTGGTGTTTGCCGCCTTGGGAGCGGCCGTATTGATTCCTTCGGTGAACATTTTCTTGGTGGTCACCATGGTCTCCATGCACGGTCAAACGCAGCAATCACTGGCCAAATTGATCACCAAAGAGCTTTTGAAAAACCCACTGATTTTAGCCATCGCCGCAGGACTGGGCTTAAATGCCTTGGGACTTACGCCGATTCCTGTGTTCTCTGATATGACCCAAATGCTGTCCCAAGCGACTTTACCTTTGGTGCTATTAGCCGTCGGCGCAGGGGTACGTTTGAACACTATCCGTTCGGTCGGGGCGAGCTTTTGGTTATCGGCTGCAGGGCGTCTTGTGATTTTTCCAAGCGTTATCTTATGCGCTTGTTATGTCTTGGAGATTCAGGGATTAGCAGCCTATGTGGCTCTGCTGTTTGGTATAGTTCCTACCGCCACATCAGGGTATGCGTTGGCGAAACAGTTGGGCGGTGATGCGGATCGAATGGCAGCGTTTATTACCTTGCAGACGGGCATGTCGTTAGTCACAGTGCCGCTCAGTATTACACTAGCCCATAGTTGGCTGGGCTAGTGTAAGTGTTAACACTGTTTAGTGTTTGTGGTGACCATGTTCGTGATGGTGATGCTCAATATCACAATCGTGGTCACAAGGTTCAGGCTCTCCAGGGTAAAAGACGCCGATGTCTTGGCGCACTTCGTCCATGGTCGACAAGATATCTAGTGTGTCTTGCCAAGAGTGGTTTGGACTCTGTAGCAGGCCTTCTTGGATGCAACGGTTCACTTCTTCGATCTCAAATTGGTAACCCACGCCAGGCACATCAAATTCGATGGAATGCTCTGCACCATCGGCTTTCACTAGGGTCAGTTCTTTGCTTTGATACCAGTTTGTGCCGAATTCGATGTAACCTTCCGTTCCGGACAATACCGCACGGTTCGGTTGGTGGCTGATAATAGACGATTCTAAGGTCGCCAATTGGCCGTCATCCCAACCCAGTAGCAACTGCTCAAACACATCCACATCGGTATCACCGACCACGGCTTGGTTCTGGATAAAGTCCGGTTTACCAAGAAATAGCTGTGCTAGGAAAATTGGGTAAATCCCCACATCCAATAGTGCACCACCGCCGAGTTCTTTACTGAGTAGGCGTCCTTCTGGGTCCTGTGAACCATTAAAGCAGAAGCTGGCTTGAACACTTTGTAATAGGCCAATTTCACCTTCTTCCACCCATTCTAAAGCCTGCTCAACTGCAGGATTAAAGCGTGTCCACATGGCTTCCATAACAAACACTTGGTGCTCTTTGGCAAGATCGAATAGCTCTTCTGCCTGTAGCTCGTTAAGGGTAAACGGCTTTTCACAGAGTACGTGCTTGCCGGCCTGAATACAGGCTTTCACTAACTCAAAGTGCAATGAGTTGGGTACACCAATGTAGATGACATCCACTTCGTGACTATTGATCAGCGAGAAATAGTCCATCATCGCCAGTTCAATATCAAAACGCTCTGCAAAAGCATCTGCGGATTCTTTACTGCGTGATGCGATCGCTCGCAAAACGCCTGTTTGGGCATATTTAAAATCTGCCGCAAACGCTTGAGCGATGGTTCCTGTGCCGATGATTCCCCAGCGTACTTCATTCATGGGAGGCTCCTAGGTGGAAGGTGGTGAGTGACATGTCAATTATAGCCCAGTGTTGGCCTCAAGCGCAGCGAGACGTGCGCTTAAGTCTGCCACAGTTTGCTCAAGGGCATCGATGCGTGTCAATAAATCTTCATCGCCAGATGCTTGCACTAACTCTTCGGCACTGACATCGATATTGCTTTCACTGCAAAACAGCTCTTGGAAGCGGGCTTCACGCTTGCCGGGTTCACGTGGCAGTTGCTCGACAAATGGGCCGCCGGTTTTTTCTTTTAGATTGGTGAGCGCCTGTTCCACCTCTTGTAGACTGGCAAAGGCATGCAAGCGACCACTGCGGGAACGCAGTTCGCCAGGTGTTTGTGGACCGCGTAGCAATAGCATGCAGACAATGGCTGTTTCTCCCGCATTGAACTGTAGATCGGAGAATTCAGTGTTACAGAAACGGTGTTGGTATTTGGCTACACGGCTACCTTGATAAAACTCTTCCGTAACAATGCTGCGTGCCACCAGCGCATCAATGGTGTCTTGCACTTCAAACTCGGAGTAATTTACCACCGGATCGCGGCTCGATTTTTGGTTGCAGGCGTTAGTTAATGCATTGATGCTCATTGGGTAGTGGTCTGGGGTGACGATAGATTTCTCGATCAAGCAACCAATGACGCGAGCTTCCATTGCAGTTAACGTGTAGTACGACATGTTTCTCTCCTATTTCGAGCGTCCCTTTCCTTTGATTGATAAGGAAAAGGGCATTTTAAGCAGTTCTAATAAACTTTTCGGGGCGTAATCTTGGGTGTTCGGTAGGCCAATATTGAGCTGCTGGTCGCCTTGTTGACTGTCGGCTAAATAGCTTTTGAAGCAGCGATCCCAGAGGCTTAGGCAAAAGCCAAAGTTGCGATTGGCTTCGTGGTTGATTCGCGAGTGGTGAATGCGGTGCATGGCTGGCGTGACGATGAACGTGCGTAGCGCATGTTCGATTTTGGCTGGCAAGCGCACATTGGTATGGTTAAACATGGCTAGGCTATTAAGCAGAATATCAAACATCAGCACTGCGGTGGCCGAAATGCCAAATAGCCAGATGGCGGCGGCCTTGATCATCAATGACAGTAAGATTTCCAGGGGATGGAAGCGCACCGCCGAGGTGGTATCAAGTTCTGGGTCGCTGTGATGTACGCGATGTAAACGCCATAACCAAGGTACACGATGGAACAGTCGGTGTTGCCAGTAAATCAATAGATCCAATAGCACTAACGAAAGCAGCAGTGCTAGCAGGTTGGGTAAGGTAGACAGTGGAGCGAAGGGCGCTGCGGGTAAAAGCGCAACGCCTGTGAGCAAGAGCGGTTGGACGAGGCGTACCAGCAATGAGTCGATCACCAGTAAGCCCAAGTTGTGTCGCCATCTGCGACGCCATTGTTGCAGAGGTTTGCGCGGCAAAAAGTACTGCCAGCTCAACAGAACTGAGACAAACAGTAAAAATAAAAGTATGCGCAATTGATAGTCGATCATGCCTATCCGTATTAGCGGTAGATAGGGCTAGTCTACACTACTTTTTTCAATGGAGTGCTTGATCTAGCTGGTATTTTCTCACCATATCGACTTTCAATAGCGCCAGAAGTTCCACTAAAACATTAAGATTCACATGATCTAGGCTATCGATCAGTAGGCAGTGATCTCCCATATGGACATTGCTGAGCCGTTCGTAAAAGCTGGATAGGTCTAAGTCACTGGCGTGGTACAAACTAAGGTTTTGTTTATGGGGGACGAGGGCAAACACCCAGTCTTCTAATAAGTAGAATACATCGACACCTTTTTCACGGATCAGGCGAGCAGTTGGGGCGATCGAGAAAATTAATTCGCTTAAGGTGTCGACGTCGGTCGTGACGTCGTGTGTGGGATCTTGATTTTGCAGCGCAAGCGCTTTAATGCTCGTCAACATAGGCACCTCCTAGGGTGGTAGGCATGGCGTATGTTGACGACTTGTGTTCAGCGGATCAGGCTTAGGGTTACAACTAGGATTCCAAAGCAATCAAAATACGGTTCATGGCTTGTTCTAATTGGGAACGTGAACATCCGAAGTTTAGGCGAATAAATCCCGCTGCGCCAAACCCTTCACCATCAGAAATTCCCACCCCCGCGTTTAAAAAGAAATCATGGGGCTTTTCAATAGCGTATGCACTGATATCCAGCCAAGCTAAGTAAGTGGCTTCATGTTCTGCCATCTTGATTTGGGTATGAGCGATGCGTTCACGAATATAAGCGCAGTTGTTACGTAAATACACCAGCAGTTCTTCATGCCAAGCTTGACCCTCTTTGTAGGCCGCTTCAGCGGCGACCAAAGCTAACAAATTTGGTGCAGGGATCAGGCCTGCACGCGCATTATTGAAGCGTTGACGCAATTGGCTGTTAGCGATGATGGCAAAGGCGTAGCCCAAACCAGCAATGTTAAAGGTCTTGGACGGTGCCATTAAGGTCACAGTACGCTGTGCCGCGTCGTCATTTAAGCTGGCAAACGGAATGTGCTGAGCGCCTGATAAAATCAAATCACAGTGGATCTCATCCGATACCACCTGTAACTCATAGCGTTTGGCAAGTGTATGAATTGCCAGCAGTTCTTCCCGTGTATAAACGGTGGCGCCTGGGTTGTGGGGATTACACAAAAGTAGCATGGATGCGTCTGCTTTTTTGCAAGATTCTTCCAAACTTACCAAATCCACTGTCCAACGGTTTCCTTTGAGTACAAAAGGTATTCTGTCCAGCTTTCGATCAGACATCTCCGGCGCCTTGGTCAAGTGATAGTACACAGGGCTCGGTACTATGATGCGATCATTGGGTTCGGATAATGCTCGCACGCACAAATGTAGTGCGCAGACTAAACCGGGTAGGTGCACAAAGTGTGCGCTGGAGGGTTGCCATTGGTAACGGCTCTGACAGTGCGCTTGAATGGCTTGTACCAGCGATTTAGGGGCATAGGTATAGCCATAGACTCCTTCGCTGACCCGTTGGCTCAAGGCGTCTTTTACGCACTGGGGGGCATCAAAATCCATGTCAGCAATCCACATTGGGATGACATGGCTCGGATATTTGCCCCATTTGTCACTGTTATGGTTACTGCGATCAATAATCTCGTCGAAATGAGATCCCTGACTCATATAAACTCCTTAGGTGGCAGGTGATCAGAAAATCACCTTGAGCGATTGATACTGCCATACGCACGATTTGGTAGAGACCTGAATAGTGAGCGAAATGACGCTTTTAGATAAATTGTGTTGGTAATGTACAAGTGCTGCAAATCCTGTGATCAGGATCAAGGAAAAATTTAAAAATATTTTTTCTTGCGCAATCCCTTGTATTGCAAGACTTCCACAATGATTCGATGTTTTACGCTAACTACTTAGAGTTATTAAGGGTTGACCATTCCCAGACGTTGTGTCTACTATAGTTTTAATTAAATGGTTGTTTAACAAAAAGGGAATCCCAATGCCAAAAGTTGGAATGCCAGAAATTCGAAAACCTCAACTGATTGAAGCAACCATTTCAGCAATCGATGAACTAGGTTTTCCTGGCGCAACGGTGAGCGTAATCAGCAAAAAAGCTGGTGTTTCTCCGGCCATCATCAACCACTACTTTGGTGGTAAAGACGGCCTGTTAGAAGAAACCATGCGCAGCCTAATTAAAGAGTTTTTTGAAGTGTTGCACAGTGAGCTGTACCTAGCTCGTGAAGGCGACACTTATGAGAAAGCGATGGCGATTGTTCGCGCGTCGATCAGCCAATCTCAAACACGACCACAAGTGGTCAAAACGTGGATGGGATTCTGGGCTTCGGCGATGCACAAACCAGCGCTATTTCGTTTACAGAATGTTTATTCACGCCGATTACAAAGTTGCTTAGTGGTTGTGTTTCGTGAGCGTTTTAGCAAAGAGCGCGCACGAGAGATTGCCTTCACGGTGGCAGCGATGATTGATGGTATGTGGCTTCGCGGTTCCCTAGCCGGAGGCATCGACAATCAACATGCAGCGAACATGATCAACGAGTATATCTCGTTAGTGTTGGCCAAACCGTAACGGGCGAGCCCCCAAGGATGGGGCGCTTTGTTGGGCGTGCAATCGATTTGAATATTTAGAGCCGAGTCACACTCTCTCTAACCATATATCCATTAGGAGATAGATTATGTTGAAATTGAAACACGCTACACTTGCTTTATGCGTTGCTGGTGCCTCTTCGATGGCGGCAGCGGCAGATTGTTCTACGGTTCGTTTCTCTGATGTAGGTTGGACAGATATCACGGCGACCACGGCGATTACGTCAACGGTCCTAGAAGGTCTAGGCTACAGCACCAAAACACAATTACTTTCAGTTCCGGTGACTTACACATCACTGGCTAACAATGATATTGACGTTTTCCTAGGCAACTGGATGCCAACTATGGAAGCGGACATCGCGCCTTACCTAGAAGCGGGTACGGTGGAAGACCTAGGTCCTAACCTAACCGGTGCTAAATACACCCTAGCCGTGAGCAAAGCCGCTTTTGATGGCGGTTTGAAAAGCTTTGCCGACATCGCTAAATATTCACGCGAACTAAATGGTCGTATCTACGGCATTGAACCGGGTAACGACGGCAACCGTCTAATTCAAGACATGATCAACCAAAACGCTTTTGGTCTTGGTGAATTCCAACTAGTAGAATCGAGCGAAGCCGGCATGCTATCTCAAGTGAGCCGTAACGCGCGCCGTGACAAGTGGATCGTGTTCCTAGGTTGGGAACCACACCCAATGAACGCTAACTTCGATATGGCGTACCTAGAAGGCGGTGATGACTTCTTCGGTCCAAACTACGGCGGTGCCAACGTGCATACCAACGTGCGTAAAGGCTACCTTCAAGAATGTCCAAACGTGGGCAAACTGCTAACTAACCTAAACTTCTCTCTACAAATGGAGAACGAAGTGATGGGCTCTATTCTTGATGACGGCGAAAAACCAGAAGTGGCAGCGCAGAAGTGGTTGAAAGCTAACCCTGCTGTACTGGACTCATGGTTAGACGGCGTTCAAGCGGCTTCAGGCGACAATGGCCTAGCCGCGGTAAAATCTTCATTGGGTCTGTAACCAAGTGACACGTTAGAAAAATACATAAGCGCCGCACGGCGGCGCTTATAGCTTGATGTAAGTTGTTTGGAGACCCCTATATGAATTGGCTAACAGAGCACAAACTCCCACTCGGCGATACCATGGAAACCTTTGTAAACTGGTTGATTGATGTTGCCTCATTCTTTTTCGATTTTATTTCTGTCACCTTAGAAACGCTCATTTTTGCCATGGTAGATGGCCTTGAATGGATGAACCCATTTGCCGTAGTGGCGCTTGTGTTAGCTCTGGTCTGGTGGCTCCACCGCAGTATCGGTTTGATGATTTTCGTCGCCGTGGCTTTCATGCTGATAATGAATTTGGGCTACTGGCAAGAAACCGTACAAACGCTGGTATTGGTGATTACCGCAACCATGATCAGTGTCTTGGTAGGGGTGCCGATTGGTATTGCTGCAGCACACCGTCCGATGCTGTACACCATCTTGCGTCCGATTTTGGACTTGATGCAAACCATCCCAACTTTCGTCTACCTGATCCCGACCTTGATCTTGTTTGGTCTTGGCTACGTACCAGGTTTGATCTCAACCATTATCTTTGCCATCGCGGCACCGATTCGTCTGACTTACTTGGGTATTAGCAAGGTGCCAAACGAGCTGCGTGAAGCGGGTTTAGCGTTCGGTTGCACCAAAGCCAAATTGCTTTACAAGGTGGAACTACCTGCGGCGATGCCAAGCATCATGGCCGGTGTTACCCAATGTATCATGCTGTCGCTATCTATGGTGGTGATCGCAGCCCTTGTAGGTGCTGACGGTCTAGGTAAACCAGTGGTTCGAGCCTTGAACACCGTCAACATCTCACAAGGCTTCGAAGCGGGTGTGGCGATCGTATTGGTAGCCATCATGTTAGACCGTATCTGTAAAACACCTAATTCAAAAGCGGAGGGCTAAGTCATGCCAATGGTTCAAATTGAAAACCTAGACATTGTGTTTGGTAATCAAAAAATGGAATCGCTGCGCCTGCTGGACAAAGGCTTAACCCGCTCTGAAATCTTAGCTCGTACCGGTGATGTGATCGGGGTGCAAAACGCATCGATCAACATTGAAGAAGGTGAAATCTGTGTACTCATGGGGCTATCTGGCTCCGGTAAATCTACCTTACTGCGCGCCATCAATGGTCTGAACAAAATCGCTCGAGGCCGCTGTTTGGTAAAAGACGGTGACCGTATGGTCGACATGGCAAGATGCGATGAAAAAACGCTACGTCATATGCGTACCAATCGTGTTTCCATGGTGTTCCAAAGCTTTGCCTTGATGCCTTGGATGACGGTATTGGAAAACGTTGCCTTTGGCCTAGAAATGCAAGGGGTGCCAAAGAAAGAGCGTGAAGAGCGTGCTAACAAGCAGCTACAAATGGTGGGCTTGTACGACTGGCGCGATAAGAAACCAGACGAGCTGTCCGGTGGTATGCGTCAGCGTGTTGGTCTTGCCCGCGCCTTCGTGATGGACTCTGACATTCTATTAATGGACGAGCCGTTCTCTGCCTTGGATCCGTTGATTCGTGCTCAGTTGCAGGATGAATTGATCGAGCTGCAAAAACGCCTTAAGAAAACCATCATTTTCGTAAGCCACGATTTGGATGAAGCGTTAAAAATTGGCTCTAAGATTGCCATCATGGAGTCGGCACGCATCATCCAAGAAGACGTGCCAGAGCAGATCGTATTGAATCCAGCGACGGAATACGTGGAAAAGTTTGTAGCGCACACTAATCCACTTAACGTTTTGCGTGGTAATGCCTTGATGACACCGCTAACGCAAATGGCGCAACTGGATGGTTTATACCATGTGAGTGAGCATCTTGCCTTAGACATTCAAAATGGCGATTTGAAAGCAGCGACGTCACACGGTCATAACGTTGCCATCAGCAAATGGGAAGAGGGCATGGACATTGAAAACATGCCGGAGAATGCCGTGGTGCTAGCACCAGTGGGTATCTCCATGCGTGATGCGGTGGAAATTCGTTACCAAACGAAAATGCCGATGGTGCTGCAAGAAGAAGGTAAATGTGTTGGCGTGTTAGGTGACCATCAGTTCTACCATGCCTTATTAGGTAAGCACTTTAGCCGTGCCTCCTAAACAGTATGTATTCGTGAAATTAAATCGGAGACAAATGAAATTGCATCGGAGACAGTTTTAGATATAAAACTTTAAATTATTGATTTTAAAGGAAATATTCTGTCTCTGGTTTGGAATTCAGATCGTTGTTGAGTCTATTGATCGCAGCAGGTTTGAATTACATTTTTGGTGAAGTCAAAGCGAGAAATGTCATAGCTGAACGTGGTATACGTGAACCATATTCAGTGAATTCTGTAGGGGAAGGGATATTTCTGAGCTTTGATGGATCCACTCGGTTAGATCGAAAGTTATTAGGAAGCGTGATACTTATAATCTCTAAGATTTGACCAACTTCAGCCCTTAGCATCTATGTGCTAAGGGCTTTTTTATAGACTAAATCTAAGTTTCAATAAAATAGAGATAAATTTTTCCTATACCTTCACTTCGACCTGATTTTTTTTCAGGAAAGTCGTACAGCGCTCCAAATTGAGACTGTGAGTTTATTATCACACGCCTGTTTACTAAAAAAATTGATATTGCAATTGCCGCAGGCTTAGTGCCCATAGGTGCGAATACAATAGGCTTCTCATTATCTTGTTTTTCTAATTGAACTAATAACTCAAATGGGTTCGTAGCAGGAAAAAGCTTTAGCTCAGAATTATTTAAATCTAAATATTTTATATGTTTATAAATAGATCTATTCTCCCAGCCAGGTTTATATGCTGGAAGACCTACATAAGCTTCTATTTGCTCATAGGAGAAACCGTCATCTTGCGACAGAAGTTGTCCAAGTCTACTGCTTTCAAAGCCAAGTGTTGTAACTAATTTAGACTTTTCACTTTGCGAGCTATTTATTGCAAATAATGGAAGATAGGAAAAAGGTTCATGACTTTTGCTTAATATGAACTCTTGTTCTTGTTGGTTGCTATTTTGCTCAGCGTTATTATCTTTATTGTATTCGTAGGGCTCAATGTAAGATATTGTTACTTCGCATTTAGATTTAGACATCGCTATACCAGAAAAAATATAAATTATTTCTGGTAGGTCTAAGGTTGTAGATTCTATTAATACCTTCTTATTATTTAGGTCTTTAAAGAAAACAGGAAGATCCATTAGTTTAATTAATTTTTTATCAATTTCTAAGCAGAATAGATCTTTT
The DNA here is from genome assembly GCF_057626615.1 of Marinomonas sp. HM11-D. Lineage (NCBI taxonomy): Bacteria > Pseudomonadati > Pseudomonadota > Gammaproteobacteria > Oceanospirillales > Oceanospirillaceae > Marinomonas > Marinomonas sp. HM11-D. Next base: position 193,665 of record NZ_JBMMKT010000001.1, read on the forward strand.
ATAAATTTAGTCTTTAATCCTTTATTTGATTCATTTTCTATCTTATCTACAATTGTGGTTGTTCTTTGATCGATAGAGGTTCCATAAAAAATGAAATCATATTCACTTATTTTGATATGATTTATGTCTTCTGTTTCTTTTATCTTTTTAATATTAATCATAGTAATTCAATTTGACCATTTTTATTTGAATTGAATTCAGATGTGATTACTTTGAATTCGTCCTCTGCATCCCATTTTTTGGCAAATGAAAATGCAAGACTTTTAAAATCATCGTCTGTTCCATAACAAATGGTTTGTATTGAGTTCATAGTTAAAATAATCTTTCTCTTTTTTCTTGGGCTAATGCCAAAGCAGCAAGATAAAACAGGATTTAAAATATAGTCGACTAATTCAAAATCATTCTCAGATTTTGTTTTAGTGCTTTTTGATTCAAATAAAATTGACCAGACTAGTGCTTCATTAAGTAATTTATTTGAATCTTCATCTAATATCATTTTATCTTTAAGGTTAATGGTGAAATGGTTTACTTCAGGTTCACTTTGTGACTTTCGGCTCTGTGAAATAGAAAAAATGTGCCCAAGTCTTGTTGCAAATCTTTTAAGGTGAATGCCATTAGTTCCAAGCTCTTCAATTTTATCTAATTGTTCTAAACTTGTTATTCTGGTAGCTTTTCCTTGTATTTCAACGGGTATTGGTGAGTTGTCAAGATCAATAAAGCTTTCTGATAGTTCAGCACGTACAAAAGTATTAAAGCAAAGCTCTAAGAAGTGTCTTATGTTTCCTTTGGACATTAATATAAAAGATTTAAATCCAGTGTATAGAGGGCAATATCTATTAGGTAGAGAGTTGTATATATAGAGAATAACTCCATAAAGGTTATTGGATATCCAGTTTTTATATTGCGTTTCATTATCACCAGAGCAATACTTTTTAAACTCTTTTAGGAGTTCTGAAGGAGTTATTGACTTTCTATTTAATAAGGCACCATTTACAATGCTTGCTTCTGGAAAGTCCTTATTAATGAAGTCACTTATTTTTAGATCTGAAATGCTGTGCTTCTTCAATCCCTCAGAGATCAAACCATTCTCTAGTTTTTGCAGTAGAGTTTTGTCGTTTAAAATGTCTATACAGATTTCAGTTAATTTTGATTCAGCAAAGAAATTACTAATGCTTTTCGTTATTCTTGCTTTGTATTTTGAGTCTCTTCTTTTTGGAAGATAATCAGGGTTTGAAAAGTTAGAGAAGATATCCTCATCTTTTTCATCTCTATTAATTGCAATGAGTTTTAAGGCTAATATTTCAGAGGCTAAAACTTCAAATTTATTAGAGTTGTTCTCGTCAAGATATAAGTATTCAAGATCAATGGTTTTGTAATCATTTCGGTTTACAATTTTTTCTTGACTTAATGTCTCGTTGCTTACTTTTGCATTCTTCTTATATGCAATACTGAATATAAGTGTATGGTCACTATGCTTTAATAAGGTGTTGATTATTTTTTGTTGATCGATAGATAGGTTTTCGAATTCGTCAATTAGAATATTGAAGGTTGTATTTTTTGTTTTGCTAATTTCTGATTTTATTTTTGGAATTAGAAGTGATAGTGTGCTTTTTAGATCTAATACAAAAGGAGGGTAGTCTGATATAGGCATATTTATCCAGTTTGAAAGCTGAAATAAGGACGCTCTTATTTGATCACCACATTCAGAAAGCTTTGATTTTTCAATTTTTAATTCTGAAGAAATTTCAGAAGGTATTAGAAAATCTTTGAACGAATTTCTTGTTTCAGTACAGTTTAATTTTGAATCATATATATTACAGAACATTTTGCTGAATTCAGATAGCACGCACAAAGATGCATAAGTATTAAAAGCAGCTCTCCATGATTTCCCTAACCAGTCGTTGGATATTATTCTAGTAAAAGAGGTATCTGGTTTCCAATATAATCCGATACAATCCAGAATATTTTCAGGTAGATATTTTCTGTTCTTACTGAATGTAGTTGCATGGCAATGATACTTTAAGAACATGGTTTTTCCTGAACCTCGCCCGCCAACAATAACAGCACCTTTAGTTAGTTTATGAATATTTACTGTTTCATAATCATGTGGGAGAACATATGACTTCCATAAATCATCAGGAAACTCTTCTGCTCTATTTTTTGAAACTGCCTCTGAAAATTTCATTTTTATCTCCCTGATAGTTTGTTCCAGTAAGGACTGTTATACCAAATAGCTGCAATATTATTATTTGGGACAGAGTCTTTAAAAATATATGTGAAGGCTTGATTATCTTTTCCTAACTTATCTTTGCATCTTATTTGTCTTTCATGGCACATTTTTAAATAAAATTCTTCTATCAATTTTTTGTCTTCTATATCTTTAAATGAACTATTTGATAATGAAAAAATTGACTCTTCTTCTGTAAGTGTTTCTACGGGAAAAATATATATGTTTTTGTAGTTTTCTTTAATTCTTTCAATGGATTCTTTGAATCCTGCAAGAGGGAAATATATGAAAGGGATTCCAAAAGAGTCAATTTTGTTTTTTTTAATAAAACCTTCTAGCTGTTCACCCGTTCCAATGAAGTCATCTAGTATTACTATTGCTTTTATTGACTTATTTTTATTTAACTCTTCTGGAATTTTGTCATATGATATTCCTAAGTCTTTATGAAAGTAGTCACGTTGAACATTTCTATATATAGCTGATCCACTTTTTCCAGGTAGTCCATCTACACCTTCAATAGCCGTAAATCTAAGGAAAGGAAGGCTATGCTTACCTTTCAATAATGTTTCTAACCAATCAGATATAGAAGAGAAAGTGTATAGTCCAAGTTCTTCTAGTATATTGGGTAATTTTATTTGAATAATGTTTGATGAAAAACTTTTTGTAGCTTTATCACCTCTATACATTAGTGATATTAGTATGCCTGAAGCTAAGTATTTTTCTTTATCTGTTTTGAAGTTTCTCAACCAAGAATCTAAATCAGTGAGTGAAATTCCATCAAAATATTGAAGCTTTATTAGTTTCTTTGCAATTCCTACGGATGTTTCAAATCTAATTTCATGGTCTTCAGGGATTTCAATCAAGACTTTACTCCTTTAAAGATATTGAGAATTTATATATATCTGAAATTGTTATATGTCTAGCGCCAACACCTTTAGAAATTGATTTTAGTTGCTGCTTTCCATATTCAGATTTTAATGTTTTAATTATTCGTTCTTGAACTTCTTTTCTTTCTGATCTAATTAATATTATACAATCAGTTATAAAAAACTCTCCAGACTCTACTACACCAAAACTCCCTATGGATCTTGTTCCTACTCTAGATATTAAGATGTCTCCTTTAATAGCCTTAATTTTACTATTTATCTCAATATTGTTTTTTAGTTTGGTTCCCTCTTTATTTAGATCGGAGGTATGTATTAAATTTGAGATATTGCTAAAGTAAGACTTTGGTTTTTTTCCACGGATGATTTGGATATCATTTAGTTCAGAAAGTTTTATTGAGTTTTTAATTTTTTTTGAATTGTAGAATGAATAGTCACCTCTGTTTAAGAATGACTCTTCATCTATTATTAATTGTTCGTTTTTTTGATTTTCAATTTTTACTTTTTTATTTTTTGTACAACTCTTTCTTAAGACTATTAGATGTGTTCTAGCTTCTGTTCCTGAAAATGATTTAGGGTCTATTTCAATTATTTTTATTATTTCAAAAGAAGAGATTATTTCTCTGAAATATCTTGAGCTATTGTTTGTCATTGTACCATCTGGAAGGATGTAGGCAATTACTCCATTTTCTTTTAAAAGAGTTAGACCATATAAGAAGAAGAATATTTCAGCTTCTATTTTTTTTCTTTTGTTTATTACTCCGAATCTTCCAAGTATATCTGAAGTAAGTTTGTTTTTGTTTATTGTTTTGAATGGCGGGTTTCCAACAACAATGTCATAATATTCGTTTTTAATTATAGAGCTGTCTATATCTTTTGTGGTGTCTAATATAAAAGATTTTATTTCTTTTGAATTATCAGTGGCAAAATTTTTAGGATCTATGTCTGCACCAAATAATAATGCGTTTGGGATAGATTTTTTTATGTTTTTTAATAAAGAGCCTTGTCCCATGCATAGATCTATGACTTTTATCAATTCACCCTTTGAATTTAAACTTATATGTGATGCCATAAGGCTACCGAGCTCGTCATTTGTATAAAACTGCTCGTACTCATATCTATAATCTATTTTTTTTATGGGGTCTGTCATTATTTATGATTTTATATTAGCGTATTGTACAAGTATGGCTAAAGCATATAGAAACGCATGATAGTTTAACTTAACATTTAAAGAGTCATCTACTATCAAGATGCTATAGCTACTTCAATCGTAACATTATCTAACCTATTTTAGTTCCTTGGTCGAGACTAATGATTCCATATCTTTCTGTTTCTTATGAAACGATCTTTACTTGAGCCACCTGTCAGGCCTGAACTCAGTAGACGAGTTCGAGCCCAGCCAACACGGTTGTCGATCACTCGCTGCTTTCCGCTAGGTAACAGTTCGCTTTTCTCCTCGTCAGAGAGGCCAAAATGTGACGAAACTTTGCTGATTACTTCGCGTAGCCGAACTGCTTGATCTTGGTTTTGCCCCAAGATTTGAAGAAAAGGGTGCATTATTTCTTGATAACTTGGGATCATTTCTCTCTTCCGTAAGCACTCCAACTCGTAAGAGTTGAAATTTCCCTGTTAAGCTCTGAAACCCTTTGGTATAGCGGTGTTCAGCCGAAGTTCACTCGAATTCAAAATATTATATCTTGAATGTATAACCCCACCACAATCCCTCTGTATTTTTGACTATTTTTTCTGCATTTCTCGTTCGTTTTCGACCTCTCTTTTGCAGAAAGTAGCACGACATTTTCAGTGTATAGAGATTTAATTTTACTAAAAGAGTTTCTATCCACCTGAATTTAAAGTGTTTTCCATTCGTTTTTTAGCCTGGATTTTTGCTCTATATATTTTGTCTAAAACTACTTTAATACCAATGACAAAAAACAACAAAAGTAAGGTGTTTTGTATTTGGGTTATATATTTTATCTAAAATAAAAACCTTATCAATCAATGGGTTAGGTTTAAAAAATCTCCTTGACGATAAAAGTTTATTCGACTAATTCTATAAATACATTTTCGATTTTTACTGACATAAAGGTTCGATTTTAGGGTGTTGTAATGGGGAAACTATTAAAAAAAGTTACACATAAAAGACAAAGAAATTGGTTTGAAAACCACCGTAAAAGTCTTAGACCAGGTTGTACCTATGATCCTTTCTGGCGAACCGAAGATATTCCAAGCTCTGGGGTTAAGGAGAAGCTTCCATACTTTAAAAATGGTAATCGAGTCGTTCACTTACTTTCTCAAAATGAAGTTTGGATGTATTTGCATCTAACGAGACACCCTTTGGTACTCAGTATTCACGAGCAATACGCTATTCCACTAGCATACAGCTTAGTAGTAGCGAAACGGCTAAAAGTGAAGCATCCGGTTTATATAGGAACGCGAACCCCAATTGTTCAAACAATCGACTTTGTGGTGGATATGCTAAACGCAGAAACGGGTGAGGTTTATCAGCTAGCGATAGCTGTGAAGAATGAGGACAAGCAGGAACTACGTATTCGAACTGAAGAAAAATTAGCCATTCAGGAAGCTTACGCTGCTGTTAAGTCAATGCGCTATCAGCTTGTGACCGGCTCTGAAATTCGTACAACTTACAGTTGCTCTTTGGAAATTCTTTATCGCTATCGTGACTTATCTGAGTATCTATTGAACCTAGGCCGAAGCTGGCTTGCGAACTTTTTCGGAGTGCTCTCGGATAACCGTCATGAACGAGTTGCTCACTTAATCGACCTTGCTAGTTCGTCGACGGGATGTGACTCCAAATTAGGCATTTCATTTTTCTACCATGCTCTTTGGCACAAGAGAATACTGATCGATTGGAGTCAGCACCTCAAATTAGAAACCCCCGCTTCTGATTTAGGAGTAATTCCGAATGACTAAAGCCTTTGAAATTGAACATTTCAGTAGTGCTCCACTTTCTGAAAATGAGTTTAAAGAAAGACTAACACTTCGTATTAATTTAGGCCTTTCTACTGGAAAACGTAGATCGAAACTAATTTTAGGAAACGCTAAGTTATTAGGTGATTACCTAATTGTCCATGTTGATATGGAGCGTGATGCAGTTTGGGTTTCAGAGCTAGATACAGCTCCAAAATTACCAATTAAGTTGAGTCATGAAAGTGTTTTGCTGGCTTTGGAAGAGAAAAAGCTTGAAGTGATTCGTGTCGATTTTGATCCCAAAGCACTTCGACCTATGGACGAGCTTACGGAAAGTGAGCAAAAAATGGCGCTTGAGCGCTTTAATGTCATTAGAGACCTTATTGAAGACCCTGATGCATTCTTTGTAAAGAATAAGCCTAGCAAGTTTGTACAACGTATTGCAGAGCATACAGGCAGGTCGCGTAGTTATATCTACAATTGCGTGAATGCATATTTGCATTATGGGCAAAGGATACCCGCTCTTGCGTTGCCTGTAGGGACAAATATTTATTCTGAAACGAAGGGCGAGCGTGAATTTTATGTAAAACAGGGGCGTCCTAATGAAACCGTTGCGGCAGGAAAAGTGCTTGATAAATACGACATCAAAAACTTTAAAGAAGCCCAACGAATTTACGACAGAGCTCCTTATCCGACCTTGATTTCGGTGTTTAAAGATTTATCAAGAAAGCACTATTACGCCGAAAGAACCAAGCTGAGTAAAGTTGAAGCGGCTAGAACAGCTCAAGAGTACCGAGTGAAGCTACTTCCTCTTTCGGAGCGCCCTACGATCTATCAGTTTCGCTATTGGTTGTTAAAGCAATATGACGGTGTTCTTCCTGCTCGGGATAGAAAAAGACACAACAGAAGAGAGTTTAAAAAAGATATTGCAGGAAGAGCTGGTAATGCTTTCACAAACTGTATTGCGTTCGGCCAGATATTTGAAATTGATGAGACGCCGTTTGATGAGGAGCTTGTGTCTGTTTTTGATCCGACTCGACGAACAAAAATAGGCAAGGCAACTTTATATTTTGTGATTGATCGCTTTTCAGGTTACATCGTAGGCGTATATATCACTACGGAAAACCCTTCGTACAAAACCGTCAGGCAAGCGATCTACAACGCTGCAATTGATAAGTATGAATTCATTCGTTCCTTAGGATTGAATCCTGATGTTGTTAAGTGGAACTTTTTTGGTGTTGCTTCTAGCTACTTCGTTGATAACGCTGAGTTCCGTAACAAAAAGTCAGAAGGTGTGGTAGCAGATCTTAATATCTCTATTAAGTTTGCTCGTGGTGGTCGAGGAGATGATAAACCGAACGTTGAGAAGATGTTTGATGTTTTCTCCGAATGGTTTCGCAATCTTAGCGTTGCTCATCAAACCAAGTCTGCTGCGGATATTGCCGCCCAAGTTGCCAGAAAGAACGCTTGCTTAACGATCAACGAATTGTACGTCATTGCAGTGATATACATTCAGTATCACAACAATTTCAAAGAGCGTTCATCATCATTCGATCTATCAATGATTCAAGACGATGTGAAACCTATTCCCGCATATATCTGTGAATGGTCAGAAAAGTATCGCCCAGGTTACATCAAACACTTTGATCCTCAAGAACTGTATCGAAAGTTGTTAGCGCGTGGTGAAGTCTCTGTGCATAGAAAAGGTATTCATATGCTAGGCACTTCGCTTTGGTACAACTGCCAATACATGCTTGAAACTGGTAGGCAACACCGAAAATCACGAAGTCCTGAAGCGGAAGTTTTTTACTGCCGCTACAACGAAAGCTTAGTTGATTGGATTCTTATAGAAACGCCTGATGGGTTACAGCTAGCCCATCTAGATCACAAGTGCAGAGCTTATCGAGGATTAAGTTTTTATGAGGTTATGCAGCAGAAGGCAGCAGAAGGCAGCAGAGAAAAAAACTTCAGCTGAATACAAACACACGCAATTGGAATACGAGGTTGGTGTTATAGAAGCGATGGATAGTATTTTTAAGCAAGCTAAAAGTGAGCGAGAGCATTCATCGGTTCCTAAATTATCAACTATAAAAATGAACCGACGTGCTGAAGAGCTCATAAATCGATTTACAGATACGGTTTTATATTTAGAAGTAGTAAAAGACAGCATCGCCGAGTCAAATCACGAAATTGAGATTATTACTGAAGATGCTGACGAGACTCAAAATGACAGTTTTTATGGTGATCTTTAGAGGGTGGAAGCGTGGTTCAAGCGAAATTTAGAGATATAGATATCCCCGAGTTTGATAAAAATCCACTGATAGCAGCTATGTCTGAGCGTGTAAGCCCTAAACGCTTCAAAGAAATTATGGAGCGAATTATTCCTTGCCCTGAGTTTGATGGTTTAGATGTGAGGGCTCGTGAAATTGGAATTCGAAAGCTACGTAACTCCTATATCTTCACAAGAGCTCATTTAGACTGTTATTTGGGCCTTTATCAAATGGTTGAGTATGGTTATCAGTATCGTAACCCAGTGAAGCCTGAGGTCGTATCTTATAGCTATGATTTAGCAGATCCAGACATACCGGTCTCAGACCTTAAGCAAAGAGAGGATGACAGCTGGAGTGCTAATACAACGGCTGATGCGATGATCGTCACCGGTTACAGTGGCAATGGAAAAAGTAGGCTGATGAAAGGGCTACTGCATTACTTTTTTGACCAGCTAATTGAACATGAAACTGAGGGCTTTCAGGATGCCCAAATTGTGTATCTCTATGTAGATATACCTCATGGTGCTTCCAGAACAGGTTTGATGGCCTCTATTTTAGAGGCCTTAGATAATGCAATGTCTAAAAGCTTCTTTGGCCCGACAAATTATCTCGACTCTGTGCAAACAAAGTCTGGGCGTTACATTACTACTGATGCAATGATGCGAGTGCTTCTTAAGGCGTTAAACCGTCATCATGTTGGCGTGTTAATCATTGATGAGTTTCAAAATATAGGTGTTTTAAGTGATAGCAATCGCCAACAAGTTTTACAATTATTTGATGAGCTATCCAACCGTGTAATGGTGCCTACGCTAAAAATTGGTACGCCAGATTGTTTGTCATTATTTTCCAAGCATTCGCGTCATTTGCGCCGTTTGGGAGTCCCTCTCGAATTACAGCCTTTATCTGACAAAGCTTGGGATAAAGCTATGGAACAGATTTTTTTGTTTCAGCCTCTGAAAAAGCCTATTCCAAAAAGTGATCCTGTTGAACAGCTTTTAAAATCATACAGTGCAGGCGTACCCGCTTATCTATTTGGGCTATGGGAAGCCTGCTTGATAGAAGCGATGCGAACAGGCACAGAAAAGATTACTCAAAATCTGATAAAGAGCGTTTTTAAACAACGTTATCCCCTTTTGCGGTCTGTGATACGAAGTATTGAAAAGGGGAACTATGGTAAGTACCAAGACATTTTCTCTGTACAGCAATACCTTGATTCAGGAAATACGAACGGTGCTTTAAAAATGTTGTCTCGACTTGTTAGTGGCGTAGATGTCAAAGGCGCTGCTGCTCAGGAGCTTCTTGAGGGCATAGAGGGAACAATCGATGTACATGATTTCTCTGCATCTGATTTAAAGAAGCTTGATAAGATTAAGTCTGAACTCGATGCTAAACGAGCAGAGGTATTAGGCCCTCAGACTTTAGAGCATGATGGTGGCAATAAGTAATGCCATTCGTTCATATCTACCCAGATGAGCATCTTTACAGTGCGCTATTACGACATTGGTATTGCTCAGGCTTGATGTTACAGAGACGTCGAAGACGTTATGAATTGAGTGGTGTTCCATTCCACTCGTTCAAAGTAAAAGCGCCTTTGAATGAAGATATTAATCAAGTGATTAAGCGATATCGGTTCGCTGAACTTGATGAGTTACAACTGCGTCTAAAACACACAGGTTTACCCCTACAGCTCTTAGGGGGCGAGTATGATGACCTTTGTGACTTTGTGGAAAATGATAGCGGGTATCACCTTTATGAAGCGCGTATCAACTCGGATCAGAGCTGGCGCTTATGCTTATCTTGCTTTCATGAGGAGCGCAAACGGATAGGTGTTGCTTATTGGCATGCTTCGCATCAGCTTCCGAGTCTGATGTACTGCCCAGTTCATCATGAGAAGCTTCATTCACATGAGTCTTTGAGTATTTTGGAATACCAGCTTCCACATCATGTCATTTCAATTGTTGAGCCCATTTTGGAAAGTCATGATTGGGAGCGTCCATGGCAAGCTTTCATTTCGCAGGTATATCAGAAAATGAAAGCGAATCCACAATGGATCAATGAGGCTTTAGCTGAAATCAAATCATTAACGGCCCATTGGGTAAAGCCTGAGAACTATGGCCGAACACGACATATTCATGACTTAAGACGAGAGATTGAGCGAGATACAGGATTAGACTTCAATCTACTCACAGATCTTACGCCAACGACTGCCCATGATGTGTTCAGGATGTTTTGGGAGCCTGAAAAGCTGTTAGGGCCAAGGACCTCGCCAGCGGCTGTGCTGCTGGGGTTATTTTGGAAACGTCATCAGCTTACTTGCTTGGAAGCTTAAAATGGAAATGGTCGCCCTTGAGTCTTACGAGACAATCTACAGCTGGGTGACCAGAACTCATCGAATGCGAGGGACGATGAACCTCGCGTTCACTTATGAAGCATTATTCGATCATAACAAAGTATTCATTCATCCATATTTACCTAATCGGTTGTACAAGCTGGCCAAGGTGTCCAGCGTGGATGTGAATGAATTACTTAGTTATCACACGCTTTATCCACTCTTTCGATTCTTTCACCCAATAGATAGAAGCCTTAAAACTGCAATGATTGGCAAAGGTGGATCAACGGCTTTGATCGCAAAGATCCCTCTAGCTGGGTTTGCCCTTAAAACTCAGCATAAGTATTGCTCCTTGTGCTTAGCAGAAATGAAGTCTAAAAAAGGGTATTCGACTATAGATATTCGCCATCAAATACCTGGTGTTCAAGCATGCTTCAAACATGGGTGTCGCTTGTCTGGAATTGATATTGGTAGTTCGTTACTGAGTCGGTTGGTCAGTCCTAAGGCTTGTCCAACCGTTGAGTTTTGTTCAGAGAAAACAATAGCATTTGCTCAATTTTGTTCTGATTTCATTGTTTTGAGACAGGTTGGCTCATCATCAACTTACGATAGGGAGAGCTATGTAAACCTACTGGATCGCAGAGGATACGTTACGAAAGGCGGTCGAATCCGTCAAAAAAGACTAAAGGAGTCTTTAACTGCATTTTTAGCTGATTTAGAGCTTGAAAGAGGGGCTAAGAAACTCCTGAAGCTAAAGTTCCTTGGACCACTTTTAAGAGAGCAAACACACAGTCATATGCACCCATTGGCTCATATGCTGTTTGCATTTTGGTTGTTTGAGGGGCAGGCGAAAGGCTTTGATAAAACCGTCTCAGCTATTGAGCAGCTTACGATCTTCCCTGACGCTGAAATTAAAAAGCAAGAAGACGAAGTATTGAAGCTTCTAAAGGATGGGTATTCCTATCGAGCAATTAAAAACACAACAGGCAAGAGTGTTAGCTTCGTAAAACGTATAGCGCAGCAGGCAGGCCTTCAATCAGATTTTGATTCGAGCATGTATAACAATCGTACTCGCTACTGGATCAATATACTTGCTCAGTTAGGCCGCAGTAGAGAAGGGATTGCCAGCCACTTAGAGGTAAATATTGGCATTGTTGATCAGGTTATTTCAAATACTCCAGGTCTAACTTTATGGAGAAAAATGCTCTGGAAACAACAACGTATAGCTGAGTCAGCAAGGGTCGTCAGAAAGGTTGTCATTGCACATCCTGACTGGATCAGAAAACAAATTTCAGATCAGGTATACAAAGACTATGATTACCTGTACCGCCATGATAGAGCGCTGTTTGAAAGTATTGTGCCACCCAAAACTAAAGCCCCTGGCAGGCAATATTAAGTTCAACTCTAACTCTACAGACTCAAATAGCTGGATATTCAAATCAAATGGTGATGTGAATAAGGCGAGTTTTCACATCATTTACCGATACAAGCTACTTATTCTAGCTCACAGCATTGTCTAGTCGGTGCAATCCGTATGACTGGAGTTGTATTTTTTAAAGTGCTTGGAGGTGTAAATTGCACACAGTCACTATAGAGCCGTATGAAACTATGTATAGCTGGGTCACTCGTATTCATAGAAAGCGAGGTGCTATGGACCTCGCCCTAACCAACAGAATGCTTTTCAATCAGGCTTCTGTATACGTTCACCCATATTCAACTTATCAGTTGTATCTGATGAGGGGCTATGGATTGGTGATTCATGAATTACTTCAAATCATTTAACACGTTGAATATACCTTCTCTACTTAAGCCGCTTAAATGCTCGCATGCCAAGCTAACTACATTAATATAATTATATTCTGTATAAGAATATAATCCATGTAAGCCGTGCTTTGTCGGATCATCGAACCCAGGCTCTCGGAAAGTAATATTGTAATGTTGATCAGCTAAAGTCATGGTGGCGTTTGTAACTTCAAATGTTTTAAACTTGTCGACCTTGTCAGAAACAACGATTTGTGGGCCGAAACTTCCAAAAAGCATAGCGCTTCGCTCCCAGTAAATATCGTTCGCTAGATAGTTGTCTTTTGATCCCTGAAGAAACTGAAATTTAATCGAAAATGGGACCCCAAATGATCGATCTTGGTCACTGATTGTTATCTTTAGAACCCCCTCACCAGCTTTAGGCAGGGCTGCTTCATCTCTCTTAAAATCAAGTTGTTTAGCGCCATCTGAGTGTCTAACTATTACAGAATCCTTAACTTTACAAGTATATTTTGATGTCATCTCTGTTGCACTGGCTGTAAACGGAATTGTTGAGCCGATTACGGTTAGTACAGCAAAAGTGAATTTTCTTAAGTTCATTTTATATCTTGTTCCTTTTAGATTTTACTTTGCTAAATATTAACTTAGAGAGGTTAATTTAATGATTGTAGTTTTGTTAACAAGATAGGCATTACTGTTAACTTAATTAATATGGCTTGAAACGTTCGCCTTGATTTGAATCGACCAGCATTGTCTAGTCGGTGCAATCCGTAAGACTGGAGTTGTATCACTTAAAGTGCTTGGAGGTGTAAATTGCCTAATTGTTTATTGCTATACAAGAAGAGTACCATTTAGATCTTGTGTCGATGTAATACCGCTTAGGTGCTAGCAGATTCGTGCTCTGTAGTCGATGGCTGTACATTACATAGGCATTGTTAGTTCTGAAGCGAAGTGCGTTTGAACAGAAATTTGAAAAGGATAATTCATTGAGCAGCATTGATAAAAAAAACGATCTTGATCTGAGTCGCTTAGTTTCAGAAACCGTCTACGAAAGTTACGCTACCGCGTTGGAGTTTATCAACGCTAACCCTGATCACACGCTCACACTTTTTAGGATAATTGCTGAAGAGATAGTTACTCTTTTAGCAACTCAAAATAAATTGAGTTTTGCTAAGAGGGATCTATTTAGTCAGATCAAAGAGTTATGGGACTGTCAAATAATAGACAAGGCTACTTATGACCTTCTTGATGAGATCAGAAGATCTGGAAATGAAGTGGTTCATAGTCCAAATGAATTGATTTCTGAGCTAAGCGGTTACGATCAATCCTCTGAAGAGTTTATATCTAATAGAAAGAGAGACCTTTCTGATCGAGCCCATCAAGTTAGAAAGTTAATGGTGAAAATTTTTGAGGAAGTTGCTTATCTTATTAAAAATCAAATAGTTAAATGTGTAGAGCTATCTCCTTCTGGAATACAGGATGTCCGAGAAGTTATTCATCAAGCTTTTGAAAGTATGGACTGGAACGTTAAATTTAAGGCAGGAATTATCCTTGAATCAATGTTTGTAGAACAGTCTGTGCAGACTGGCTTACGATACACAGCGGTAAGTAATGCTCAATTGAAGCACCTAGCACAGAGCGCTATAGGTTGCTTTGATGCCGCATGTGAAATATCTGCAAACTTGGATAATCGAATTGGTCATGAATTCGATGATGAGCGATCTATCCAAAAATACGCAGATGTAAATGTGTTGTTTAAATTTGCTAGTCTTGCATTAGGTGAGCCGTCTGAATCAGAACTCTACAAAAAAGCAGAGCCTCGGCTTAAGGCGGTTGCTGATAGAGGATATGGACCAGCTGAGGCTAAATATGGTGCATTCTTATATGGTCAAGAAAAATATGCTAGTTCTATCAAATACTTAGAATTAGCAGCTCAAAAGGGACTCCCCCATGCACTTAACATTTTGTTCTTATATTACTCTGAGGGTAAAGCTTGTAAGGAAGACCTTGGTAAAGCTATGTTGTGTCTCGATCAAGCTTTGGAAACTGGTGATCCAGATGCCTATGCTTATTTAGGGATGGCATATGAAGCCGGAAAGCTCTTCCCAAAAAATAAAGAGCGGGCAATGGAGGCCTTTCAAAAGGCTAGCGGTATGGGCAGTATTGTTGGTCAACGTGCGCTGTTTATACATACCTTAACAACCGATCTCCAAAAGGAGGCAGAAAAAACTTTGGAACACGTGAAGCAAGTAGCTAAAGCTTCAGTTCTACAGTCTGTTCATAAACAGAAAAAGATTGGTCGTAATGATGTCTGTCCATGTGGTTCAGGCAAAAAGTATAAAAAATGTTGTGGTTAACCCACGTACAAGCCAAAAAACAGCTTTCTAATTTAGTACACTAAGCCAATGAATGCTTCAAGTAGTGAGTCAGTAGACTTCTAGCGAACTCTGAATCGTGCACTACAATCAATACCAGTGCATCTCCTTTAGAGTAACGGCTATGTATATCGATCATGATGTGCTTTTGAGTTTATATCCCTTCGACAGTAGATTTGTTTTCTATCCGACAGTCGAAATCTCTGATACCTACCTTTTTATCTTTCTTAGAATGCTACAAGAATTGGATCAATTGCCTTACGCATTGGAAGTTCTGAATGTTGAACTTGATGATCTGCACAACATTCCAACCGCTCAGCTTTACTCGACAGGCTCACAGAAGGAGCTTTCTCCAATTCTGGATAGATATGGTTTCTTGCTGCGTAAAGCGGCAGGGATAGATAGTTAATGCTTGCTAGCTATGTGATTAGCTAGTTTTCCAGCGTTTGCTTGCACAGTTTAAACAATGCTTTTGTGCTAAGTAGTTTTTAACTACTCCATAAATAATATCCAAGGCCTCTTCATATGTGACTATGTTTTTAGGTACTTTCCAGCCACCAACTCCATGTCTAGCTTCAGTTCCAAGTACACAAAAATTATTCACGGTTCCTGTAAATGCATTGATTCGCTCGGAGTCTAAACCGAGTTCTTTAGGTGCAGCCTTTGTTCCACCAGAATAGTGAGCCATTGTATCCCAAATGCAGTATAGGTTTCGCCAGTCAAAGCCTGCTGCTAGTAGCCTAAGCAAGTGAAAAAGATCTTCGTGCTCTATTGATAGCTCAAGATAGCCAGTTGTTTTGTAAGAGAAAGGTGTATCGTATGGTCGATGCGGAAGTGCTTTTAAAAAAGGATTTGAAGCAGGTACATTGAGGTCCGCATCGAAGACTTTCTTACTTGCGCCAGCTTCTTCATCGATTTTGTATAAAGAGTCGATAGATAGTGTTCCTCGTCTTCTTAAACCATCAAATCCCCATTCAAGTGCTGAGGCACCGTTTAAAAGTTCAATAAGACCTTTGTAAGCAGAGACAACTTCATCTTGGTCTTGCACGCCTTCAGTATGTCTGGAAGACAAGAAGAAATGCTCAGCTTCATGATCATCAGAAACATCGAATATGGAAAAATGCCCTGAATTCATGTCTGAGAGGTTTCGCAAAATTGGGCTATTTCCACGAAGAGATACACTCCATTTAGGACTCATCGGTTTTATCCTTAAATTTTAAAAATTACGTGATTTGGAAAGCTTCAATCTTGATCAAAGGACGAGAACTATTGTTTTACATGTGAATTTTTAAGTCAATTTTGAGTGAGAACTGAATAATTACTAACTATATGAAATACATAGCAATTATTTTGTCTCCGATTTGGTTTTAAATTTTGGTTGAAATGAGTCCACGAAATACGGGGCTTTGAAAGGTGTTTTGTCTTCGGTGGAATTGTACGAAATCAAGTATTGGTGAAGTCAAAGCGAAGAATATCGTAGCGGGGGAAAGAATACGTGATGCCGGAACTCGCTAAATTCTGTAGGGGAAGGGATATTCCTTCGTTTTGATGGATCCACTCGGTTAGATCGGAAGTAATTTATCTTTGAAGATTTGACCAAACCTTAGCCCTTAGCATGCCTGTGCTAAGGGCTTTTTTATGTTCGCTATCACTGGCTGTAAAGTTCAGCCTTGTGCTTTAATCTAAACATAGACAAAAGAAATACGGTTCCTCTCATATTGCACACGGAAGAGAGTTGTTATGAATAAGACGCGGATCTTGATCTCGAATAGTGATGACCCTTGGTTCAACCTAGCGGTGGAAGATACCATCTTTCGATCGATGCCAGCGGATCAGCGTGTGCTCTTCTTATGGCGTAATGCCGATACCATTGTCATTGGTCGCGCACAAAACCCTTGGCGTGAATGTAATACTGATCGCATGCAGCAAGATGGTGTGAAGTTGGCCCGTCGTCAGACGGGAGGTGGCGCGGTATTTCATGATTTGGGCAATACCAACTTTACCTTTATGGCACCCAAGCCTGAGTACGATAAAGAAGTCTCTACTAATATTGTGCTGGCTGGGCTTGAGCAACTGGGCATCAAAGGTCAGGCCAATGGACGTAATGATCTGGTGGTGGAGGATGGCGATAGCATTAAAAAATTCTCCGGCTCGGCCTATCGTGAAACGGCCGATCGCGGCTTTCATCATGGCACCTTGTTACTCAATGCCGACATGCAGCGTTTGGGCGATTACCTCAATCCGGATGAGAAAAAACTGCAAGCCAAAGGCATCACCTCGGTACGTTCACGGGTGACCAATTTAAACCAAATCAAACCGGACATTGATCATGACATGGTGTGCGAGGCGATTATTGCCGCCTTTTCCGCTTACTATGGTGAGCAAGTTGAGCCAGAGCTGATTTCGCCGGATCATTTCCAAAACTTACCGGGTTTCAATGAACGCTTCGCCCGTCAAAGCAGTTGGGAATGGAACTTTGGCAGTACGCCGCCATTTACTCATAACTTAGATGAACGCTTTGATTGGGGCGGTGTACAGCTGTTACTGGACGTTGAAAAAGGCATTATCAAGCAAGCGACAGTATTTACCGATATGCTCGATCCTGCCCCTTTGGAAAATCTCGCGCTGCGTTTGCAAGGTATGCATTACAATGTGGCGAATGTGGTCGATGCAGTGGATCAGCTCAAAAATAGCTTTCCGCAATATGCCCATTGGATGGCAGAGTTGAGTGATTGGCTCACCCGTGAGCTGGCCTAAATCACGCTAGTTTGGCTTTGATTACGCTGCGAAGCTCCTCGATAAAGGTATCTATAATCGGCGCTTGGTAGGCTCTGTGCAGGGTAATGCCAATCGTACAATCAGGCTGAGGCAACTCGATTGGCACCTGTTTAAGGCGTGGGTTGAGTTGCTGAATGTTCCAATCATCGTAGAACAGTAGCGCAATGGCATCGCTGTGAATGACCAACTCTTCTGAGGAGGCAAAGGTCAACATTTCCAGCGCTTGAATCGGCGGTTTATTATCAATGCTGTGAAACAGCTTCTCGAAATACTCCCGAATCGGCGTGCCGTGGCGCGCCACAATCCAACGCTCATCGGTCAAATCTTTTAAGCTGTTTGCCTTTTGATGGATCGGGTGATCGGCCCGCGCTATCAAGGCATATTGCGCATGTAATAACGGAATTTCGATTAAATCCGGGTGAATCGGCCCGGTGCGTAATAGCCCCAAGAAACAGTCTATTTCCCCTTGTCGTAAGGCATTGGCGAGCATGTGATAGGGCCCCTGCATGGCTTGTAAACGGATACGCGGGTGCTGCTTAAAGATCGAAGCAAAGGCAATCGGCACGATATCTTGGCAAGAAAAGGACAGCATACCCACGGAAAGCCGTCCGGTGAGTTCATTGGGCCGTGATTGCAGCGCTTGGCTTAAGGCTTGCGCGACAGGCAAGGTGCGAAGATACAGCGCTGCCAGCGCCTTGGCTGCGTCCAGAGCGACCAAGCCATGACGCACCCGTTCAAACAGCGGTTGGCGTACCATATTTTCTAACTCTTTTAGGGTTTTGCTCACCGCAGGTTGGGTAATCTTCAACGCTTCGGCGGCCACGGAGGCGCTGCCCAGTCGACTGACCGCTTCGACCACCATCAGATGACGCCATTCCAAATGATTTTTAAGGGTTAATGCTGTGCCTGCGTTTGGCTGTAGCTGTTCGGCCACCTCGGCAATGGCATTGAGGATGGTGTCACAGGATGAAATCACCACTTCGCCATCGGCGGTCAGTTCGGCACCACTCCAGCCTCGGGTAAAAATACTCACCTGTAGAGCCTGCTCGGCCTGAGTTAACGCCCTGGAAACACTGGATTGGCTGAGGTTAAGAGCGGCACTGGCGTTTTGTTCAGAGCCTTTTCTCATCACGGCGCTAATGATGCGGCATTGTTTGAGGGATAACGGTGTATGGTGGTTTTTGCTCATAAGGTGCTCAGCGGTAACGTTAAGATATAACCAAATTTTAGAGAATGTTTTTAAAAGTGCATAGGACAGATATTAAGTTGCTGTGTAGGGTTAATAAAAACAATGCAATACATCTTTTGGCTTGAGCAGGAAGAGTATGAATTCTAATAATAAAAGCTACAGCGATATTCCTGGTACGACTGTATTTGATGGTGAGATGGCGCGCAAAGGCTTCCACCTCAATCAGTTCTGCATGTCTTTGATGAAGGCTTCTAATCGGGAAGCCTTTAAGCAAGATGAGCGTGCTTACTTGGATCAGTTCCGCCTCAGCGAAGCGCAGAAACAGGCGGTGTTAGCGCGTGACTTCACAAAGCTTATTGCCCTTGGTGGCAACATCTATTATCTCGTCAAAATCAGCTCGACCGATGGCCTCAGCGTTGCTGCCGCCGTGTCGACCATGACCGATCTTTCTACCGAAGACTATCTCGATATGATGCGCCGTGGCGGCCGTTCCCCAGAAGGCAATCGTTATCTTAAGGAGCAGCACTAATGGCTAAGATTCATGCCGGACTTGGCACCTCTCACATTCCTTTACTCGGGCGCATTATCGATATCGGTGACAGTGATAAAGCCGAGTGGGCGCCGGTATTTTCAGGCTTTGAATTTACCAAACAGTGGATTGCTGAGCAAAAGCCCGATGTGGTGATCTTGGTCTATAACGATCATGCCACCACCTTTGATATGAAATTTATTCCTACTTTTGCCATTGGTTGTGCCGAGGAATTCCAACCCGCTGACGAGGGTTATGGGGCGCGTCCGGTACCGACGGTGAAGGGCGCGCCAGAACTCGCTTGGCATCTTACCGAGCAGCTGATTTTAAATGGTTTCGACCTGACGATTGTGAATGAAATGGATGTGGATCACGGTCTAACGGTGCCTCTATCCATGGTGTTTGGCCAAGTGGATGAGTGGCCTTGTCGAGTGATTCCGCTCGCGGTCAATACCGTGGTGTATCCCGCACCAACCGGTGAGCGCTGCTTAGCCTTGGGCAAAGCACTGCGCCAAGCGATTGAGCAATTTCCAGAAGATCTTAACGTACAGGTGTGGGGCACAGGCGGTATGAGTCATCAGCTATTAGGTGAACGTGCTGGCTTGATCAATCAACCTTGGGACATTGCTTTTATGGACAGTTTGGCGACAGATTATGAGCGTCTAGCCAAGATTTCTCAGGTGGAATATATCCGCGAATCTGGCACCGAAGGTTGTGAAATGGTGATGTGGTTGATCATGCGCGGAGCCTTAAATCAGGTCAAAGAAGTGCATCGCCATTATCACGTACCGGTCTCGAACACGGCGTTGGGGCACATTATTTTTGAAGAAGAGGCGCCGTTATGAAGCCAAGATTAGTTTGTTTAACCGGCTTACTGTGCGATCGCTTGGTGTGGCAAGGGGTAGCTGAGCAGCTAGAGTCGCTAGCGGATGTTGAGATTATCAGCTTTGCAGGCTTTGATGATTTGACCGCCATGGCGCAATCTGTGTTGCAGCAAGTTGAGGGCGAGTTTGCCTTAGCAGGGCACTCCATGGGCGCTCGGGTGGCGCTAGAGATTTACCGTTTAGCGCCTGAGCGAGTCACCCATTTGGCGCTATTGAATACTGGTGTGCACCCGAAATCAGACAAGGAAATTCCTGGTCGTATGCGTCTATTAAAACTGGCGCAAGAGCAGGGGACGCAAGCGTTAGCAGTGGATTGGTTACGCCCGATGATGTCGCCCCAAGGTCTTAAGAACAAGGCTTTAATGGAAGAGCTTGAAAAGATGGTAAGTGCTTACTCAGTTGAGCAGTTTGCCGGACAAATTAATGCCTTGCTAAACCGTCCCAACGCAGAAGCGATTTTGCCAACGATTACCGTACCAACCTTGTTGCTATCTGGCAGCGAAGACACTTGGAGCCCTGCCGCCCAACATCAAGCTATGCAACAACAGATTGCTAACAGCGAACTTGTGATGGTAGAGGGTGTCGGACATATGGCACCGGTAGAAGATCCAGTGCAGGTCGCTAAAGCGATGCAACACTGGTTGAGTCAAGGAAACCAAGCATGATGAATAACCCTGATTTAGAGACCATGCTGATTGAATGGCAATGCCAAAAATTGGTCACCCATACCATTAATTTGCTGGATCAATGCCGCTGGCAAGAGTTATCTGAGTGCTACACCGAAGACGGCATTTTGTATCGCCCCAGTGCACCGCTTGACGGCATTAAAGGTCGCGAGGCGATTCTAAAATCCTTTACTGAGCGCCCAGAAAAAGAAACTTGTCATGCGCTCAGTAATATGGAAGTGACGGTACATGATTCGCAATCTGCGACCGTGGCATCACGTGTAGTGTTGTTTTCCGGTGAGCAAAAGGCCAAGGATATTGAAACAATTATCAGCGCCAAAGCCAGTGTCTTTATTGGGCGCTTTGTTGATGAATTAAAAAAGGTCGATGGCGTTTGGAAAATAGCCAAGAGACAAGGATCGATTGAACTACACTACAAAGGGAGTTGATCAAAAAACGCCTATTAGGCCGCTAGCATATGAGTTTTACGAAATAGGGCGTAGCGCGGTGTTGGCTCGTCCCCAGGTCCAAAATAAGAAACGTCCTTTATGGGCACTAAGATCAATATGGGAGTAAACATATGAACGTCAGTAAACTGCTTGTTGCCGCGACTGCGGCCGTTGCACTGTCCAGTCAAGTGATGGCCGAAGAGTTGAAGTTTGCCAACTTCACCCCGCCATTCCATACCATTAACGCTTCGGTGATTGAGAAGCTCAATACGGACTTATCGGCAGCGACCAATGGCTCGTTGACGGTACGTGGTTATCATGGTGGTGAGCTCGGCTCAGGTCCAGCGGAGCAATACATTCGCGTACTGCAAGGTGCTGCGGATATGGCGTGGGGCTTACCTGGCTATACCTCTTCACAATTTGGCAAAACCATGATTGCCGAGCTACCAGGTGCAATTCCAGAAGACATGCCTGGTTATCAGGCTTTGTGGCGCGCTTACGATAAGAATTTAAGCCAAGAGTTTCCGGGCACTAAACCTCTGGCATTATGGACTTCTGAGCCCAACATTTTCATCATGCGTGACAAGGTCATCCGTTCGCCACAGGATTTAAAAGGCCTGAAAGTACGTGTGGCGGGATCGACTGCGGCGGAAGTAGCCAAAGCCTTGGGGGCAACTCCTGTGCAGATGCCTATTAGCCAAGTCTACAACGCTATGCAAACGGGTTTGATTGACGGTGTGATCACGGGGGCATCGACCCTGAAAGACTTTAAATTGGATGAAGTGGCTGATGCGCTAACCTTGGGCGCACCACTTGGCCGTCTGACCTTTTTCACCGTGTTGAATGCTCAAGTATACGGCGACCTTAGTGCTGAGCAGCGCGCCGCAGTGGATGCTGCAAGTGGTATGGAACTGTCTAAAAGTGCTGAAGATGCCTGGCTAGCCACCGCTAATGCCGCATTAGCGGCCGCACAATCCGATAGCGCCAACACTGTGGTCGAGCTTTCCGATGCAGAAAAAGAAGCTTTCACTAAAGCCGTTTCAGGTGTTGTGAACAGCTATGTGAAAAGCGTCGATGGTGAAGATGCCCTAGCGGCCATGCAAGGCAATTAAGTATGTTGATCACCATACGAAAACTGGCGGACGGGCTGATTAGCCTGTCCGCTGCGATCGGGGCCTTAGGTCTGATCTTCATTATGTTGGTGATCCTAGTAGACGTGATTGGGCGAGCGTTCGGCTCGCCCATGTACGGCTCACAGGATGTCATCACCATGTCCATGACCGTGGTAGTGTTTGGGGCGATGGCCATCTGCGACCGCACGGGCGGTCATATTGCCGTGGACCTATTTGAGCGCGCTTACCCAGAGCTTCTCAATCGAGTGATCGATATCGTTGCCGCCTTGTTAGGCGCAGTGATTTTTGTCGGCATTGCCTATGCCGTTAATGAAAGCGCTAAGCTGTCGGCCATGTTAAATCTATCCACCAATCTATTACGCTGGCCCAAAGCTTGGTTTCAAAACGGCTTATCTGTGTTCGCCTTGTTGACCGCAGCGGGCATGTTATTGCGTGCGCTGGAGTTAACTTTTTCGGGACGTGATGTACGTAAAAAAGGAGACACTGCATGAGTGCTTCAATGATTGGCATGCTCGGTATTCTGATCATGTTTGTGTTGCTGATCCTGCGCGTGCCGGTGGCGTTTGCCATGTTCGCGGTGGGCTTTGCTGGTATTACCATTTTAGACAGCAGTCGCTCGGCGTTTAGCTTGCTGGCGTCGGAGAGCTTTACTTTAGCATCGTCACCCGAACTGGTGGTGATTCCACTGTTTATCTTGATGGGCAATGTGGCCTCGGTAACCGGTATGAGTCAGCGGCTTTACGATGCGGCCTATGCCATCATTGGCCAATTTCGTGGCGGGTTAGCCTCGGCAACCGTGATTGGTTGTGGTGGTTTTGCCGCGTTATCGGGCTCTTCTGTGGCATCAGCCCTCACCATGGGGAAAGTGGCGCTCGGACAAATGGATCGCTTCCACTACAACACCCGATTATCGACCGGTGTGGTGGCGGCTGGCGGCACGCTAGGCATCTTGATTCCGCCATCAACGGGTTTTGTGATTTATGCCATTCTTACTGAGCAAAGTATCGGCCGCTTGTTCCTAGCCGGTGTCTTGCCAGGCATCATGTTGTTGCTTTTGTTTATTGTCATGATCATGGTGATTTGCTATTTCAAACCAGAGTTTGGCCCCGCGGGTCCGGTCACCAATTGGCGTGAAAAGCGTAAAGCTATCCTCGGCGCTGGTCCGATTGTTGGGGTGATCTTTTTAACCATCGGCGGTATTTACGGCGGTTTGTTTTCTCCGGTTGAGGCGGCAGCCGTGGGGGCAGGGATTGTTACGCTGGTTGGTTTTGTTAGTCGCACCTTGTCTATCAAAGCGCTCTGGAAAGCGTCGCGCGATGCGGTCATCACCACCGCAACCGTAATGTTGATTTTGATCGCTGCCCATTTGATTAACCCTTTTATGGCGCTTAGTCATATCCCAGCGGCGGTGGGGGAATTCTTATCTGCCTTGGATCTTGGGGTAACGGGTACTCTGATTTTGATTCTGATGATTTATCTGGTGCTTGGCTGTTTTCTAGAAGGCTTTGCCATGCTGGTACTGACTTTGCCGATTTTCTTCCCGATTATTACGCAGCTGGGCATTGATCCAATTTGGTTTGGGGTATTGACCGTGTTGACCCTAGAAATGGGCCTAATTTCACCACCGGTCGGCATCAACGTCTTTATCGTCAAATCAGTGGCACCGAATGTGGAGCTGGGTGATATTTTCCGTGGCGTATTACCTTTCTGGTTGATGATGATCCTAGCGGTTGCCTTGCTAATGATCTTCCCGCAAATCGTATTAGTGTTGCCAAATACCATGTTTGGCTAATCGTTGAAGCCATGTTAGTACCTAAAAAAATGGCTCTATACCTGTTGGTTTAGAGCCATTTTTATTATCAGTGATACCTAGTATCAAGTGTCTACAAAGCCAAAGGAAGTTTGATTTCTATCTTTAAGCCACCCAGCTCACTTTCTAAAGCTCGAATACTGCCATTGTGCTGACGAATGGCATTTTCGGTAATCGCTAAGCCAAGACCGGTACCACCACTGTGCTGATCACGGGCGGTGGAAACGCGATAGAAGGGGCGGAAAATGGCGTCTCGTTCTTGCTCTGAAACACCGTCGCCATCGTCTTCTACCACTATGGTGAGTTGCTGAGGGTCAGCACTCATATTGACCTGAATCTTTGATTTACCGTAGTAAATGGCATTACGCACGATGTTTTCTAGGGCACTCATCAACAGTGGCGGATGACATAAGATGGAACGCTCAGGAATGTTCGAGAAGGTTAGGGTTTTGCCCATTTGCTCCGCTTCGTATTGGGTGTCTTCGAGCAGCTCTTCCCACAGACTTTGCAGTGGTTGCTGCTCACGCTGGTTATGACTGTCCACCTGCATACGTGACAATTCCAGCAGGTTAGTGATCATCGACTCTAAGCGCTGTGCTTCGGTTTCAATGCGGGTCAATTCAGGGCTTTGACCTAACTTACGTTGCGCCAAAGAATTGGCCATCCCGAGCCGAGTTAGCGGCGAGCGTAGCTCATGGGAGATGTCCGATAACAAACGTTGCTGTCGAGAAATCATCTGGTTTACCGCTTCCACCATCTGGTTGAAGCTGGCTCCCGCTTGACGAAATTCGGAGGTGCCTTTTTCAAGATCGGGGTCGATGGTGAATTCGCCTAGAGCTACTCGCTGGGCAGCTTTTTCAAGCCTACGTGCTGGTTGACTTAAGGCCCAAGCTAACCAGAGTAACAGCGGCGTGCTGACCAACATGGTGACCAATAGCAGTTGGAATGGGTGATCAAATAGTTGGATCAAAAAGCTTGGCGGACGAGTCCACTTGATACCCACATAAAGTAGGTAATCGGCGTTCGCTAGCGTAATCGGAATAGGGCCGGCCAATAGAAAACGCCCGTAAAGACGCTGTTGCGGAACGCTATTGTCTTCGATATTGGTGACAAAGTTACGTAATGCACGGGCACTCATGGAGCGACGATCATAAGGCGATAATAAGTTGCCTTCATGATCGGTAATAAACAGTTCTAAACCGCCATCGCTACCGTGCTCATCGTGTTTACGGCGCTCATCGGTGCGTTGCTTAAGTTGCCACACAATGCTTTGAATATCCGTCTGGCCGCGAAATTGCTGCTCGATTCGATCGCGAGCATCGAGTAAGCGCTGATAATGGCTCTTTGGAACATCGGTCATTTTGCGAGGATCGAAGTGCTGTAATGACAAAACCGCCATCAGCACCAAAAACATGGTGAACCAGAAGATGGCAAAGATACGGCCGTAGAGACTGGTGATCTTAGGCAGGCGCATCAATCGCCCCCTTCGGTAAGAAGATAGCCGCGCCCGCGCAGGGTTTTGATGCGTGGCTTGCCATTGTCCCAATCCGGTAGCTTTTTACGCAGGTTAGAAACGTGCATATCAATGGCACGATCAAACGGCGCTAAGCGTTTGCCCAGCACATCGAGACTCAAGGTTTCCTTGGTTAGAATTTGCCCTGGGTGTAATAAGAAGTGATGCAACAGGGCGAACTCGGTGCTGGTCAGCTCCATTAAGGTATTGCCGCAGTAGGCTTCGATCTTGCCTGGGTAGAGCTTAATATCGAAGTACTCGATGACATCGGCCTGAGTATCGTTTTGGCGAGTTTGTGCTCGGCGTAAAATCGCGCGAATACGTGCTAACAACTCACGCTCGCTAAAGGGTTTGGCTAAGTAGTCATCCGCGCCCAGCTCCAAGCCCACGACGCGATCGATTTCTTCCCCTTTGGCAGTCAGCATCAACACCGGAATATCGGAGTGTTCCCGCAGACGGCGTAGGGTATCGATGCCGTTCAGTTTCGGCATCATCACATCCAATAGAATCATATCGACTTGTGGCGTAAGCATGGCGAGGCCCGCTTCACCATCGTGTGCGACTGATACGGTAAAGTTTTCATAGGTGAAGACTTCTGTCAGCAGCTCTGTCAGTTCAATGTCGTCGTCAATTAGGAGAATGTGTGCCATGAGTGCCTCGTGCGTTGGGCTGTGCCAAGGATGTTGTCCCTAGTTTACTGAGAAAGCAGCGCTACTGTCCTGTCTTTACGATACTTTACCTTGCTTAGACGTCCCTTTACCTTGCAGGAATTATTCTATCTTCAAGCGCTGAGACATCAGCCAAATGACACCCCCTATAGATAGAGGTACTGAAGATGACTTTGACTAAAAAACTGATCGCAGCAACAGTGGCGTTACCATTATTCCTAGGTTCTGTAGCTTACGCGGATGACCATCAAGGCGATAAAGAGCGTCACGGTAAAAAAGGTCCAGGTGCCTGTGGCGACGCGGCGCTAATGCATCAACTGTCATTAAGCGATGAGCAAAAAAGCGAAATCAAAGCTTTGCGCATGGCTAACCGCGAACAAATGAAAGCCTACTTTGACAAGAACGGCGAAGCCATGATGGAGGCTCGCAAAGCACAACAGGCGCAAATGCAAACCTTGGTGATGGCGGATAAGTTTGATCAAGGAGCGGCCAACAAGTTAGCCGAAGGCATGGCGGCGAAGCACGCCGGTATGATGGTGAAGAAGCTTGAGAATGAACATAAGCTGGTGAGCCTGCTGACCCCTGAACAAAAAGCACAATACGCCAAGCTAAAGCAAGAACAGAAACAAGCGTGCCAAGACGATCGTGGTCACCGTAAAGGTGGTCATGACAAGAAAGGCCACGACATGGAGCAAGAGCGTTCATAATCCATGTTGTAAGCCGCAATGAAAATGCCGCCGAGGTGTGCTCCCTTGGCGGCATTTTTTTCTTAGTGAATGAAAGATTAAAAACCGTATAAGCGCGCGGGGTTATCACTAAAGCAGGCGAGGAACTGCTGTGTATTCATGGCTTGTTGGTAGAAATCTAACATATCCTTAGTTGTTGGCACGGGCTCTGGCGTCATCACATGAGGCCAATCGCTACCCCAAATGCAACGCTCTGTAAAACGACTCGCCAGGGTTTCGACAAGAGGCAACAAGTCTTGGTAGCTGCCCACTTGCTGGCTGACCCGCGTCGGTGCCAGCTTCACCCACACCTTGCCAGTGTCTAATAAACCACACAGGGCTTCGATGTCGGCTGGGCTATTTGGGTTACAGTGACCAAAATGATCCAATACCAGATGCTGGCCTTGTGCCAATGTTGGTAGCAAAGATACTAGGCGCTCATAACGCGCGGGTTCCGTATTTAGCTCCACATGCCAAGCGACCTCTGCACCACGTTTTGCCAATTCTGGCAATCGTTCCAAATCGTTTAAACCCAAGCGCGTGCGATCTTGAATACGCAGGGCTTTGACGCCAGCATCGGCAAGCTCGCGTAAGCCTTGGCTGTCTTCATCGATCATGGCAACCGCACGAAGCTCCAGTTGTTGATGCGTTTGTAGCGTGTTCAATAATCGCGAGTTATCCGTGCCATCGATGGAGGCTTGGATAATCACCGCACGACCAATCTGCCCACAGCTGGCTTCCAAGACAAAGTCATTCATGTCTTTCGCTGGCGGCACATAACTCGCCGTTTTGCTTAGGCCTGCACGACTAAACACATGCATATGACTGTCGCATAAGATAGGCCAGTGAGGGGACAATGTTTGCATGTTAAGAAGCCTTTTTCTGAGCTTGGCGCTTAATTGAGCTGTAAGCCAGACTGGCAATCACGCACAGCAGAGTGATGCTCAAGAAGCCCATAGCAATGCTCGAATGGAAGAATATATCGAGACTACCGTTGCTGGTCAGCATGGCTTGGCGCACACTTTGCTCCAGCGGTGTCCCCAAGATTAAACCGATTAATAACGGCGGTAATGGGAACCCACTACGGCGGAACAAGAAGCCGACAAAACCTGCTCCCAACATAACCCAAACATCGGTCAGACTATTGTTCACTGAGAACGCGCCCAGTAGCGCAAGAATGGTAATCGTCGGGAACAGATGACGCGGTTTAATGCGAATCACATGTACTGCCACCTTGAACAATAACAGTCCGAAGATGATGGTGGGGATCGACGACAAAATCAGCGCTTCAAAAATGGCATACACTTCCACGCCGTAATCACGGAATAGAAATGGTCCCGGTGCTAACCCTTGCAGCATAAAGGCACCGAGAATCACCGCGGTAACGGCGTCGCCGGGAATGCCAAGGGCAAGAGTTGGAATTAAAGCCCCGCCGGTGACGGCATTGTTGGCTGCTTCAGGCGCGGCCACCCCTTCATCTGCCCCCTGACCAAATTGCTCCGGCTTTTTCGAGCGTGAACGGGCTAAGCTATAGCTCATAAAGGCGGGCACAGTGGAGCCGATGCCCGGCAAAATGCCGACAAAGGTGCCAATAATAGAAGACCAAAGCAGCGACGCACGCATACGCCACATATCCAGAAAACCGACCGAACTTGGCAGTAACTCAGGCACTTCAGCGTCTTCTGTATCGGATTTCTTACGTTGAAACAGCTGTAACAAAACTTCTGACATGGCAAACAAACCCACTAGTACAGGGATCAGTTGCAAACCGTTTTCCATGGCAAAACTGTCAAAGGTAAAGCGGGGCGTGCCTTCAATGGGATCAAGACCAACGATGCCGGCAAAAATCCCCACCAGTACCATGATGGCGGCATCGAGGCGTACGCCGCCGCCAAACAGAATGATCACGGTTAGGGCAAACAGCATCAGCGTGGCCATTTCAGCGGGGCCAAAGTTCAGCGCCATGGAGGCTAGTGGTTCAGCTAGCATCATGAGCACTAAACAGCTAAAGATATTACCGGCTACGCTGGCATACAGTGCGATGCGTAAAGCACGGCCACCTTCACCGCGGCGTGCCATGGCAAAGCCGTCAATCGCGGTCGCGGCAGACGAAGGAGTGCCTGGAACATTGAGCAAAATCGCTGAAATAGAGCCGCCAAAGATTGCCCCTTGATACACCCCCAGCAGTAAGGTAATCGCGGGGATGGGTGGCATAGAAAAGGTTACGGGGATCAGTAGAGCAATCGCCATGGTGGGGCCAAGGCCTGGAATCGCGCCGATGATGATACCGGTAATGATGCCTGAAATAGCGGCAACTAATACCCAGATATCCATCAGGGCACTTAGAGCTTCGAGAAGCATTGTATATTCTCCACGGAAGAGCTTATGGAAGAGGGATGTTGAGCCCTTGTTGAGCGCCAAAACTGACCAGTGCTGCCACCAGCAGTGGCACGCCGATGTTATAAATCAGTTGGCGTTCACCAAAACTGATGGCGGTGACAAATGCCGCGAGAAAGGCGCCTGCTAAAAAGCCGATGGTCGGCATCAGTAATAACGCAGTCACTACGGAGCCGGTGACGAACAACACCCGTAGCCAACCAAAGGCGGGGCCAATTGGTGTCTCACTGGCGCGGAATTTGATGATCATGCGAGCGAAAACGGTTACCACGATGAGCGTCAAAATAATGCGTGGGAAAAACTGTGCGTCAAAGCTTGAATCACCGCCAAAGCTCCACACCTGAACTTGCTCTTCTAGTACCGATAGACCAAGCGCGGCACTCACGACCAACAGCAGACAGGTCAGCGTTTGCACGCCGAACTGTCCGCGGATTGTAGTTTGTTGCTGTGCCATTATTGTTTGCTCAACTCTTTGGCAACGTTGCGGTACGTTTCTAGGTTGGCTTTGACCGTTTCACCGAGCTCTGCACCGCTCATAATGCGCACTGGCTGGTTAAGCTTGGTCATAAAGTCTTTGAATTCGTCAGACTGAGCCACGCTAGTAAAGACGCTTTCTAGTTGCTCGACGATCGCTTGGTCAGTGCCCGCTGGTGCCATGATGCCGACTACAGAAGGAAACTCCACGTTATAACCGGCTTCTTTTAGGGTTGGCGCTTGCTCGAAATCTGGATCGCGGCTGCCATCTAACACCCCCAATAAAGATAACTGGCCGCCATTAACCAAATCTCGGTAAGCAGGCACCAGTGCCACATCCACGTGACCACCTAGCAAAGCGGCGGTTGCGGCAGAAGCCCCGTTAAACGGCACGTGTTTTAGCTTGGCACCGGTTTCACGGGCCACAGATTCAAAGGACAGGTGGGCACCGCCCATGGCGCCAGCCGTGCCGTAGCTAATGGTGGTACCGGATTTCGCTGCGTCGATCAGATCTTTTAGTGAGTGGTATGGGCTACCTGCTTGTACCAATACGCCATGGTAGGGACCTGAGTAGTTGAGAATAGGGGTGAAATCTTTCACTGAGTCGTAGCCTACGGGACGAATCGCTGGCGTGACAAACAGCGGTGATGAGGTGGTAGCAATCAAGGTGTAGCCGTCTGCTTTCGCATTGGCCACGGCACGCATGGCGTTGGTGCCACTGCCACCAGGGCGGTTTTCCACCACAATGGGTTGTCCCAATTGCGGTTCTGCCAGTGAGGCTAGCTTACGCGCTGAAATATCCGTTGTGCCACCTGCACCGTACGGTACAACCACGGTGACTGGGCGATTTGGGTAGTCTTGGGCTGACGCAGCCATTGCGCTAAGTCCGATGGCGCATGCTACGACAGCGTGCTTGATGTTGCTCAAATTGAATAGGGTCATGAGTATGGTCCTGTATTCGTCTCGTTATTTTTATAGTAAGTCATCACTCTCAATGCTTGACGTTATTGTGAATGATTTTCACCTTTGTGTCGCCTAAGCAGAGAAGTTGATGTGACCAAAGAGTAATAATGGATATAATTAATCACTTCCAATCATTAATTTTTTCAAAATCATCATTATGGCTGATCAATTAGATTTGAGGGATCTTCTCTATTTCCAAACCATTGCCACGCTTGGTCATGTGGGCAAGGCGGCAGAGCAGTTGCATCGTTCGCAACCAGCATTAACTGGCTGTATCCGCCGTATTGAGCGAACGCTTGGCACGCTGGTGTTTGAAAAGGATGGACGTAATATTCGTTTGACGCCAGCCGGAGAGCTGTTGTTGGTGCGGGCGCGCAATATTTTAAGTAATGCTCAAGATATTATTCGCGAGATCCAAGACTATGATCAGGGCATTTCGGGCCATATTCGCCTTGGTTTGGTACCCACCGCCGCCCATCATATCTTGTTGCCGGTCACGCGTATTTTGACCAAGGACTTTCCTGATGTTCAGCTCAAGACGGTGATTGGTCAAACGGACCTGCTGTACGATCAGCTGAAAAAACGTGAATTGGATTTGGTGATAGGTCTAAGCACGGGCTTGGATGAAGAATTTGAATCGGTGGCCTTTTATCAGGACACCATGGTGGTGGTCGCCAACAGTTCCCATGAAATCTTTACTAAAGATAATCTCTCGCTACAGCATTTATTGGATTATAAGTGGGTGTTAGCCCCCAATTCGGTGGTCAGTCGCCAATGGCTAGATCGTGCTTTTGAGCTACAAGGGCTCACTAAACCGGATGTGCAGATCGAAACCAATCTGTTGCTGATGATTCCCTCCATGATTATGCAAACCGAGCTGTTGAGTTTTATTTCCCGACGCAATTTGCAAGGCTCTGATCCAAGCCTGAAACATCTCAAAGAAGTGCCATTAAAAGAGATGAGCATGCAACGCTATTACAACGTCATCAATGTCAAAGATGGCTATTTGCCGCCTGTTGCGCGACGTTTGCGTGAAATACTCATCAAACAGGGTAAGAACATCTTTGAGGGGCATTGATCTTTGATTGATTGCGATTAAACAGGGTGTTACTAGATTCCATAATTCCCCTATACAGTTAAAGGATTTAGTGACACAGTGTAGGGATACAAATGTTAACACTTTACGGAATCCTAGGAGTGGCGATTCGTGTTTAAGCAGACCTTGTTACCGATTTGGAGTTTGTTGTTTGGGGTGGCCATCATCACCATGGCCAGTGCATTGCAAAGCTCGTTGATTGGTATTCGGGCCTCGATTGAAGCCTTCAATACGACGGCCACAGGTTTGATCATGTCGTCCTACTATGTTGGCTTTATCCTAGGGTCGATTCTGGTGCCCACTTGGGTAAAGAATGTCGGCCACATTCGGGTCTTTGCCGCTGTGGCGTCCTTGGCTTCGATCACCATCTTGATGCAATCCGTAGTGGTCAATCCATGGTTCTGGATGGCCATGCGTATGGGCACTGGGTTGTGTTACGCGGGCCTCTTTATTGTTACCGAAAGTTGGTTGAACGGCATTGCCACCAACAATACCCGTGGGCGTTTATTCTCCATTTACATTATCGAGATTTGGGCCAGCCAAACACTGGGTCAGTTCTTACTAAATGTCTCATCTCCAAGCGGTTATGACCTGTTTATTTTGACCTCTGTGCTGATTTCCATGGCCTTGGTGCCTCTGTTATTAGTGCGTACACCATCGCCAACCATCGAAGTGCCGGAGAAGCTAAATCTTACCGGCCTGATAAAAGCAGCCCCTCTGGGGGCAAGTGGGGCTTTTGTCGCCGGCATTACTTCGGGGGCGATTCTTGGTCTGGGGGCGCTGTACGGTAAAAGCATTGGCCTGGATGTGGCGGAGATCTCTATTTTCATGGGGGCGAGCTATATTGGTGGCATGTTGCTGCAATGGCCAATTGGTAAGTTTTCCGATAGCCAAGATCGTCGCGTGACCATTCTGTGGGTGGGGATAGTGGCAGGGATCACGGCTTTGGTGGTGCCCATTGGCCACGGTATGGAAAACTTGATCATTATGCTGATTGGTATGTTCCTAGTGGGAGCGTTTACCTTCCCGATGTATTCGCTATCGTCGTCGCATTTAAACGATCATTTACGTCCTGAGCAGATTCTGTCCGCAAGTAGCGGCTTGATTTTGTTAAACGGTGCCGGCGGTGTATTAGGGCCATTGGTGGCCTCGGCAATGATGGATTTCCTACATCTTGATGCCTTATTTGTCTTGATCGCTTGTATGAACCTAGCCATGGCTGGTTTCGCTTGGCTGCGTATTCGAGCTAAAGCTGCTCCGATTACCGTTGAAGAGCAGGGCGATCATGTGCATGTGGGGATCGCCATGTCGCCAGTGGTGGCCGCTGAAATGCTATCGGAAGCGGATCCCAGCACTTCTAGTCCATCTGAGTCTAACGAAGTGGAGATGAAACTTTAGCATTCACAGGTCTAAGAAATCGCTCCTTAGTAAGCCTGTTGTAAAGCTCATGAAGATTGTATGTCTACCCTATTCAGGAAAAGGGCGATGGGTGTATGATGATTATCTAAGTTAGTTGAGTTAATGAAACTTCAGTTGGTTTAAATATACTAATGTTGGATTATCAAGCGGCGTATTGCTTTCACCAAGTTGCGAAGTTGCAAAGCTTTGAGGCCGCGGCACAAACCTTGTCACTGACCCAGTCAGCAGTTTCGCAAAAAGTGAAGCGCTTGGAGCAATCCTTAGGAGCACCGCTCTTGATTCGTGAACGCCCAGTTCGGCTAACGGCTTTGGGCGGGCACTTGATGACCCATATTCAGAAAGTATTATTGCTGGAAGATGGATTATTTGAAGTGATACACGGGATCGAAGGGGCAGAGCCTCTCGCCATCGCGGTGAATAATGATGCCTTGGCTACTTGGTTTGTCGCGGTGCTGAATGAGTTCTCTCAGCAAAGCAACAGCACCCTTCAAGTGACTTCTCAGGATCCTTCACAGGCGCGTGAATTACTGCAACGTGGTGAGGTGATGGCTTGTGTTTGTGATTCAGAAATGCCGGTCAGTGGGGGGCGTTCAGTACCCTTAGGAAAAATGAGCTATGAGTTGGTAGCCGCGCCAGCGTTCATTGCAACCTATTTTCCTAATGGAATTGAAATGGCAGCCGTCAGCGACTTGCCAGCCTTAATTTATGATGAGCAGGATGCTGCTCTATGGCGCCGTTATCAGCAAGAGTGTTTAATGCTCGACGCCAATACACGCCATTGTCATTGGTATCCGTCGTCCCATGGCTTTATTGAATTAGTGAAGTCTGGCACAGTCTGTGCCTTGCTTCCTAGCGTGCAAATTAAAGAGGAGCTTTCGAGTGGTCAGCTCGTTTCTCTTTTTCCTGATCTGCCGTTACAATTGCCGTTGTTTTGGCATTGGTATGAATTAGCAAACCCTGTGTTAGAGCGTTTAACTGGGGTTGTTCAAAGTGTCACTCGAACAGTGTTACTTTAATGGGGTCTGCCGCGCGGTAATGAATTGGCGGCCCGAGAATTTGTTTTATAAGGAAAGATTATGATTCGTAAATGTTTATTCCCGGTTGCGGGTTACGGCACGCGCTTCTTGCCAGCGACCAAGTCTATGCCAAAGGAAATGCTACCAATCGTGAACAAACCCTTGGTGCAGTACGGTGTTGAAGAAGCGGTAGAAGCAGGCCTTGATAACATTACCTTCGTGACGGGGCGTGGTAAACGTGCCATCGCAGACCACTTTGATATCAGTTACGAGTTGGAACACCAAATTGCCGGTACCGCCAAAGAAGAATACCTAGTGGGTATTCGTAAAATCATTGATCAGGTGAACTTCTCATTCACTCGCCAACATCAAATGAAAGGCTTGGGTCATGCGATCCTGACTGGTGAGCCACTGATTGGTGATGAAGCCTTCGGCGTAGTATTGGCCGATGACTTATGTATCGGTGGAGAATACGATGGTGTGATGGCGCAGATGGTAAAACTGTTTAAACAGTTCCGTTGCTCTATTGTGGCGATTCAAGAAGTACCTGAAGACGAAGTGCACAAATATGGTGTCATCGCGGGTGAAGCTATTAGTGATGATATTTTTCGCGTCACCAACATGGTGGAAAAGCCTAAGAAAGAAGATGCGCCATCGAATCTGGCGATCATTGGTCGTTACATCCTAACACCAGACATTTTCGACAAGATCCGCGAAACGCCACCGGGTGCTAACGGTGAAGTGCAAATTACCGATGCGATTCTGCGCCAAGCCCAAGAAGGCTGTGTACTGGCGTACAAATTCAAAGGTCGTCGTTTTGACTGTGGTAGTGTGGATGGCTTTGTGGAAGCGACTAACTACTGCTACGAGAACATCTACAAAGCTCAGTAAGTGTTCCATAGTTGTAAGCAAACAGTTCAAAAACAAAAAAGCCAGCTTATTAAGCTGGCTTTTTTATGCTTGAAACTCGGTCAAACCACTGGGTTTAGGCGCCTAGTTGTTTGTTTAGAATCGGTAGCAAGTATTTGAATAGACGCGGGTTAGCACACAATACGTTGCCATTCTCGTAGTTTGGTGCACCGTCGAAACCTGCGAATAGGCAGCCTGCTTCTTTGGCGATAAACAATGGTGCTTGTACTTCCCAGTCGCGTAGCTCAAGACCCCATGCAGCGTCTAGACGGCCAGCAGCAACGTTCGCCAGCATAGTAGCTGGAGCATCTTGCATCACAACGCGTGCGCCCTTGTTAGCTACTTCTTCTAGCACTTTGAATTGGCCCGATGCGTATGCAATCGTATTTTCTGTACCTGGGAACTGAGTTGCTAGCGTAGTGTTCTCAAGCGAACGTGCGCCGCCAGTACGGATACGTGAATTGTTTAGGTATGCGCCACGACCTTTACTTGCGTAAAACTCGTCACGAGTCGATGGGTTAACTAGTAGAGCGTGCTCAACTTTACCCGCAACTAGGTAGCTAATCGTGATCGCGTGACCAGGTAGGCCGCGAGTGAATAGGTGCTGGCCTTGAATCGCATCAACGATCCATTCGCCTTCGTTGCCTTCTTGTACTGTGCCCTGTAGACGAGTCGTGATCTTGTCTGCTGGGTAAGCTTTTTCTAGGTGGTGAACGATACTACGCTCTGCGCCTGTGCAAACGTTTTGATAAACTTCTGCTGCGTTTTGACCGGCTTCTTTGTCAAAAAGCATTTTTTCTTGCGCGTGGATGATGAAGTCTGCGGCAGCGCGAGCCGCTTTCATAGCGACATTAATTCGTGGTTGCATGGGATACCAATCTTGAATCAATAAGGCAGCAACTGTCTTGTGGGCAGTTCGTTGCGGTTAAAGTGTTAAAGAGCGTGTTCGATGCGATGATGCTCTAGTAGCATCGGTTGACTATGCATCAATATAGTGGGCGCGAATTCTAGCCCAAAAGCCCAGACTTATCTAGCGAAATAATGGTTAAATTCTGTTCAAGTGCTAGGTTATTGGTAATTCTCTGATACCATAGTGTCCTTATTGCACCTAAGAGCATTGGTATAACGTCGATATGCAACAAAACATTAAAATTGTGCTGGTGAACACCTCTCATCCCGGCAACATTGGTGGTGCTGCACGCGCCATGAAAAACATGGGCTTGAGTGAGCTGGTACTGGTAGATCCAAAGCTGTTTCCACACGATGAAGCGGTCAGCCGAGCGTCTGGCGCCACAGATATTCTGGACAATGCCAAAATTGTCGCGACCCTAGAAGAAGCCATTGCTGATTGTCAGTTAGCGATTGGTACCAGCGCCCGTGAGCGTCATATTCCATGGCCGCTAGTGGATCCTCGTCAGGCGGCCGATCTGGTGTTTAAAGAGCAACTGAAAACCGCATTTGTGTTTGGTCGTGAAGACCGTGGTTTAACCAATGAAGAGCTACAGCGTTGTCATTACCATGTGCATATTCCATCGGTAGAGGGCTTTAGTTCCCTGAACTTGGCGGCCGCTGTGCAAGTGATTGCTTACGAACTACGCATGCAAGAGCTAAGTCTACAGGACGGCCCGATTGTGAAGAGTAAGTGGGATGTGCCAGCCGCTACGTCTGAGCAGCTTGACTACATGCTAGGTCACCTAGAGAAAGTGTTGGGTGATATTGAGTTCCTTGATCCGAAAGCGCCACGCCAAGTCATGACGCGTTTTCGTCGTTTGTTCCAGCGCTCACAGCTGGATCAGCAAGAAGTGGGGATGCTGCGTGGTATGTTAACCGCGATTGAGAAGCAGCAGCCGAAAGGCGAATAGCCTTACAAGCGATTTCTATGCCAACAAAAAGCCCGTTTAGATTGCTCTAAACGGGCTTTTTAGTAGGGTGATTGCCTGCAAACAAGAGCTTATTTTACTTTTGTTTCTGGACGGCCAGCTTCTTGCCAGTGAGTGTGGAACTTCTCACCAGGAGCGGCGTCGACACGCTCATAAGTGTGCGCACCGAAGTAGTCACGCTGAGCTTGCAGCAAGTTAGCTGGTAGCACTTCTGAACGGTAGCCGTCGAAGTAGGCTAGGGCAGAGTAGAACGATGGTGTTGGAATGCCAGACTGAGCAGCCAATACCACAGCATCACGTAGACCTTTTTGCTTCTCAGCCATTGCATTAGCAAAGTACTCGTCTAGCAATAGGTTTTCAAGTTCGTGATTCTTCTCAAACGCATCGGCGATCTTCTGTAGGAAAGACGCACGGATGATACAACCACCACGCCAGATCTTAGCAATGCCGATGAAGTTTAGTTCCCAGTTGTATTCCGCTTGTGCGGCACGCATTAACTGGAAGCCCTGTGCGTAGGCACAGATCTTGGCGCAGTACAGCGCGTTTTCAATTGCTTGTTCTACGGCTTCCGCATCGATTTCAGACACATCAATGTCAGCCGTTAGGAAGCTAGAGGCTTTTTCACGTTCTGCCGTTAGTGTAGACAGTGCACGTGCGTAAACAGACTCACTGATAATGCCTGCTGGTACGCCCATTTGCGTGGCGCTGATAGAGGTCCAACGACCAGTACCTTTTTGGCCAGCGCTGTCTAGGATCATGTCGACCAAGGGTGCGCCAGTTTTAGCATCGTACTGTTGTAGGATGTCAGCTGAGATTTCCACAAGGTAGCTGTTAAGAACGCCTTGGTTCCATTTTTCAAACAGCTTGCCGATTTCCGCTGGCTCATAGCCTAGTAGAGAACGTAGTAGGTGGTAGGCTTCACAGATAAGCTGCATGTCAGCGTATTCGATGCCGTTGTGAACCATCTTAACGTAGTGACCAGCACCGTTAGGGCCTAAGTATGCAGTACAAGGCTCGCCTTCTTTAACAGGTTGGCCAGGAGTGCGCGTCTCAATTGGCTTACCGTTAGCGTCTACTTTCGCTGCCACGGCTTCCCACATTGGCTGTAGGTATTTCCAAGAGTCTGCATCACCGCCAGGCATTAGAGATGGACCAAAACGAGCACCAACTTCCCCACCCGATACTGCGGTACCAAAGAATTTAAACTGATCTTTGTACTCGCTTTCTCGGCGAATAGTGTCTGTCCATTGGCTATTGCCGCAATCTACAACGATGTCTTCAGGATTCAAGCCTGCTTCAATCAAGTTTTGGCAAACCGCATCCACTGGGTTACCCGCTGGCACTAGAACCACAATAACGCGTGGGTTAACCAGCATGTCGAGCATTTGCTTAATGTTGTCACAACCAATGATTCTCGCTTCGTCGACGGAGTCAGGACGCTCTTTGGCTTCAGTGGCCAATACGTCTTGTACTTTATCTTTGTCGAGATCAAAACCCGCAACGCGATAACCGTGGTCGGCTAGGTTAAGGGCCAAGTTTTTACCCATGACACCTAGTCCAACGAATCCGATGTTGCAGCTCTGATTCACGTTTTGCATAGCTTTAGGTCTACCTTTGTTTCGAACAGGGGGAAGGTTAGAAAGAATCCTACCATGAACCTGGGCTTTCAAGCCTGACTTATGGGCAGGTTAAAAGTTGAATTATTGTGGAAGTTAATAATTTCAGCGGGGATTTTAGTCGAGAATTCGTGCAATTTCGAGCAATAATCATGAAATAGTGGTTAGTTCTAAAAAATAGTTAAATCTCAGATCATATAACTTTACGGTATAGGGGAATGTAATATAAAAACAAAACCGTAATTTATTTTCATAAATATTTTATTATTACGGTTTAAATATTAATCTATCTAGCATCTATTAAAATCTAAAGCTTAGCTATATCAACAACTTAGGTGTCGTTTTTGGTTTCATTTAGGTGAAATAAAATAACACTTTGTTATATCAATATGTTTTTTTAGATTCGTTTGTTACTATAGATCCATCCCCCAATAATAATTTCAAAAAAATGTGTAACCTTTTGTTCAGAGGACCATAGAGTATGAACAATAGAACTAATGACCTAATCCTACGTAACTTAAATACCGCTCAACTAGTAGAAAATGCGCTGGCTGACGGTGAAGGTGTTCTAGCTGATACTGGCGCTCTAGTTGTTGAGACTGGTGCACGTACAGGTCGATCTCCTATGGATCGTTTTATCGTTGAAGAAGAGTCAACTAAGCATACGATTCATTGGGGGCCAGTAAATCGCCCATTCCCAGAAGAGAAATTTGCGCCGCTTTGGAATCGAGTTGAAGCGTACCTAGATGCGAAGCAATCTTACCTATCTGATGTTCATGTTGGCGCAGGCGACGATTACTACATCCCTGTGCAGATGCGTACAGAGACTGCTTGGCAGCACCTATTTGGTCGCAACCTATTTATTAATCCTGACGTTTACAATCCAGCGGCACGTGGGGAATGGCAGATCCTAAACGTACCGTCTTTTGAATGTCAGCCAGAGCGCGATGGCACCAATTCTGATGGTTGTGTGATTCTAAACTTTAAAGAGCGTAAAGTTCTGATTGCTGGTATGCGTTACGCTGGCGAAATGAAGAAAGCCATGTTCTCTGTGCAGAACTACCTGTTACCAGCACAAGATGTTCTACCGATGCACTGTGCGGCGAACGTGGGCTCTGAAGGCGATGTGACCTTGTTCTTCGGTCTATCTGGCACGGGTAAAACAACTTTGTCTGCCGATGAGTCTCGCTTCCTAATCGGCGATGACGAGCATGGTTGGGGCAAAGGTACTGTGTTTAACATCGAGGGGGGGTGCTACGCCAAAACCATCGATCTGTCTGAAAAGAATGAACCAGTCATTTGGAAAGCGATCAAGTTCGGCACTGTGCTGGAAAACGTTGTTCTAGACGAAGAGCGTCACGCGGATTACACCGACGTGTCTTTGACGCAAAACGGCCGTGCGGGCTACCCACTGACAAGTGTTGATAAGCGTTCTGAGCATAACCGTGCGGGTGAGCCCAATGCTGTGATCTTCCTAACTTGTGATTTGACTGGTGTATTGCCACCTGTGTCTATCTTGAGCAAAGAAGCGGCCGCTTACCACTTCCTAAGTGGTTACACAGCGCTAGTAGGTTCTACTGAGATGGGAGCGGGCTCTGGTATCAAGTCTACTTTCTCTACTTGTTTTGGTGCGCCATTCTTCCCGCGCTCTGCAGACGTGTACGCAGATCTGCTGATCAAGCGTATTGAAGAGTTTGGTAGCAAGGTGTACCTAGTAAACACTGGTTGGACCGGTGGTGCGCACGGTAAAGGTGGTAAACGTTTTAGCATTCCAACGACCCGTGCCGTGATTGCAGCGATTCAATCTGGTGCCCTGGCAAACGTTGAGACAGTTCACCTTGATCAACTAAACGTTGCTGTGCCGACTCAAGTAGAAGGTGTTGATTCAGTACTGTTGAACCCACGTGATACATGGGAAGACAAAGCGGCTTACGATGAGCAAGCGAAAGGTTTGATCGCGCAATTCGTCGAGAACTTCAAGAAGTTTGAAACGGTTTCTCAAGAGATCGTGAACGCGGGTCCTAAGCTGTAATCTTAGGCTAACCGAGCTTTACAAAAAGGCCGCGCGAATTGCGCGGCTTTTTTACATTCCTACCTATCTTCCTGCTAGAGTGTTCTGGCCTGATCATGTAATCTTTGTGCATGTTTATCGACAGCCACTGCCACCTTGATTTTCCTGTTTTCGACGATTTAGCGCATCTGATTGCTCAAAGTCAGAAGGCGGGCGTTGAAGAATTTCTTGTGCCTGGTACAACTTCTGCTTCTTGGTCTGGTGTGCTGTCATTAGCGCAACAGAACGGGGCAATAAAAGTGGCCTTGGGTCTGCATCCGTATTTTCTGCAGAGTTATCAAAGTGGTGATTTGCAGCAGCTAGAGCGTTTACTTGACGAACACTGCGTCGTTGCAGTGGGCGAAATTGGTCTGGATAAATGGCCAAACTTACCTGATTACGCCTTACAGCAAGAGGTGTTTTCTGCTCAGCTTGCGATAGCGCAAAGTAAGTTATTGCCGGTGATTTTGCATGCCCGCAAAAGTGAAGATGATCTGCTGAAATGGTTGCGCCAAAGCAAGTTTACCCATGGTGGCATCGTGCATGCTTTTAATGGCAGTTTAGAGCAAGCTAAGCGCTTTATCGATCTCGGCTTTGTGCTCGGTATTGGTGGTACCGTGACCTATCCGAGGGCGCAAAAAGCACGACGTGTTTTGCAGGCGTTAAGTGATCGTGATTATGTTCTGGAAACGGATTCTCCGGATATGCCCATATGTGGTCATCAAGGCCAGGTGAATACCCCTTTGCGAATAGTGGATGTCGCACAAACAGTATCAGAATTGCGCCAGCAGTCTGTGTCAGAGATTGCACAGAACACCAGCGCTAACTTACAACGAGTGTTGCCGAATTGGCATAAGGTTAAAATTTGACAACTCAAGAGAATATCAATGCACCGATGCGAGTGGTGCTATTAGGAAGTGACACTGAGTTAGGTCGTGCTATTCGTCAATATTACGACAATGATTACGACTTTGACTGGCTCGAAGTGCCGTGCCATGAAGTGCTGAGCAAGGCTTCCTCATCGGTATTGGATCAACAGTACTGTGATGCCATCATCGATGCTTATTCGCTTCGCAGTGCATTACAGAATGACTATGACCAGTATTTAGCGTTATTGGATACGCTGGTTGGCCGTGATACTTGCCCACTGTTTTATATGCTAAGCGGCGTGCAAGTGTTCCTGGGTGAAAAAGAGTCTTCTTACCTAGAGACCGACGAGCCGGATGCGCGTAGCCGTTTTGCTCGTCGTTTGATGGAGGCCGAGCAAAAGGTATTGGCTTCAGAAAAACACATTGTATTGCGCACCGGTTGGCTGTTCAGTGGTGCGCAAGACGACTTTATTGCCAACACCATTAATCTGGTGCGGGCTGGCTCTCCGATTGAGTTTCATGATACAGCAATTGGCTGCCCAACCCCTGTATCGGATGTGGCCCGTGTTTTGCTGTCCGTTGTCAAACAGCGTCATTATGGTGCGCTCAATTCTGGTGTCTATCATTACTGCTGTTCGGAGGAAATCAGCTGGATGGGCTTGGTTGAAGCGGTGTTAACAACAGCGGGCCAGTTTGACCCGAAAGCGCAAAGTGCCTTGGAGCATATGGGCGATACCGCCAATGCGTTGGAAATGGCCACCGAGATCAAACGACAGTCTTTGTCGTGCCGTAAGATTTTTGGACATTATGGGATTAAACAGCGCTCTTGGCGTCCGGTGCTAAGAACCTTGATTCGTGACATGTATAACCTGCCATCGAATTGAGCGGGCAAATAGAAATTTAAGGCGGTTAAAACGGTGAACTTAAAAGCAATTTTATTAGTCTATGTGCTGCAGCTTTTGGCAGGGGCAATATGGTATTCCGCTGCGCCTGCAGACATTGCCCATGAAGGGCATGCCCTAGAAGGGGCGTCGGTTTCAAGTATCGTTGGCTTTTGTATCGCGTTATTTGTGTACACCTATTTCAGTGCTTGGTTATTGGCGAAAACGAACTTGCGTTCTAGCTTTGAGCGCTTTGTACTGACGATTACGAGCTGGTTATTTGTGGTGCTGCCGAACATCTTCTTTATGAGTATGTTCGTGGATATGTCGCAGATGGGAGTGGGGTATTTGCTGTCGTTTGGCTTTATCAGCTGTTTGATTGCAGGCTTTATCCTACCCTTTTGGCGCGCAAGTCGCTCTATTTTTAAAGGCTAGGATAAAACCAAGAAAGCAGCTTAATACAAGCTGCTTTCTGGCCATACAGACCACAATGAGATAGCGGCGATAATGCCACTGATCACGATCTGTGGTAGTAGGGCAATGATGGTGCTGCTGACTTTTCTGTCTTCTTTGATAAGCAGGTTGCTTACAATATTGACAATGATTGCAAGGTAAGCAACTAGCACAACCGCAATAGGCAAATCCGCCAGT
The DNA here is from genome assembly GCF_057626615.1 of Marinomonas sp. HM11-D. Classification (NCBI taxonomy): domain Bacteria; kingdom Pseudomonadati; phylum Pseudomonadota; class Gammaproteobacteria; order Oceanospirillales; family Oceanospirillaceae; genus Marinomonas; species Marinomonas sp. HM11-D. Next base: position 237,006 of record NZ_JBMMKT010000001.1, read on the forward strand.
ACATGGGCTTGAGCCAACAAGCCGGACAGGATGAAAGAGCCTAGTAAAAGACCATTCACACTGCTTTGCTTATTGATAAAACGCTGCACTAAAACAAATCCCACCACGCTGGCTGCAAAGCCGCCCAATAACTGACCAATCAGCAAACTACCGCCAATTGACACCGCTGGAGCGCTAGCGCCGGCAATCACGGCCAAAGAAGCCATCGCAGCTTGCGAGTGATTAGGGGTTGCGGTGCTTTTTTGTAGACCAAACAGTAGTAGTACAATCGCCGCGCTGATGGCAGCCCAAGCCAAACTTAATGTTTGTGATTGGTGTTGTAATACTGGGTTTAGCAGCAAATAGAAGCTCGCAAACAGGGCGATATAGCCTAGGCCATTGCGTGTTTTAAAGCCTAACTTTAGGTCGCGTATAAAGCTGATCGCCAAACCTAAAATAGTGCTCACGGTCAGAAAGTCTAGGGCTTTACTCGGCGGGAAGTTTAAGCCTGTATGAATCAGGCTTAAGGCGACGAGGAAACCAGCGCCTAGTCCTAATAGACTTAGACGGGCGCTAAACTTACCGATTAGAGTGATCACCGCCGCAGCCAAAAATGGGTACACGGCGGTGATAAGTAGCATAAGTAGGTTTGAGTTACCTGCTTCCTCGTACATGAGAGCTCCTAATTACTGACGAATACCTTCGATGAATACGTCGATTTCAGTTTCGTCGGTTACACCAGGAATGAAGTAAGACACGCCAAATTCGCTACGCTTGATCGTTGCGCTGGCTTCGAAGCCGGCACGGTAGCCACCCCATGGGTCGTTGCCTTCGCCTACTTTTTCTACTTCAAATGTCACAGGTTTGGTTACGCCGTGAATCGTTAGATCACCCTTCAGTTCTTCGCCATCAAATGATGTGCTTTTGAAGGTGATAGTTGGGAATTGTTTAACGTCTAGGAAGTCTGGGCTGCGTAGGTGCTTGTCACGTGCTTCGTGGTTTGTATCAACGCTAGCGGCTTGGATAGTGAATGCAGCGCTGCCAGATTTGTTGTCGTCTGCTAGGCTAAAAGTACCTTCAAATTCATTGAAGCGACCAGAAGTGGTACTTACACCAAGGTGGCCAACTTCGAATGTTACGAATGAGTGTGCTGGGTCAACGTTGTAATCTGCCGCCATCGCGCCTGTTGAAACAAGTACTGCTGCAGAAGTAAGAAGTAAAGCTTTCATAAGACCTCCAAAAAGGATGTGTGATTAACAAGATGGCCCTAGTATAATCATGTTCTAAGAATACATAATTACACGTGAATACAATTCACTATTTCGTATTACTGAATAATTTTTTGGGAACTTTTAATAAAAGGGTAAAGTGATGGATAAGCTGCAGGCAATGAAAGTGTTTTGCCGTGTCTATGAAGCTGAAAGCTTTAAGGTGGCCAGTGAGTCGCTGGATATTTCACGCCCCATGGTAACGCGTTATATCAATGCCCTAGAAGAAGATCTTGGCGCTAAGCTGCTGCACCGCAATACGCGTAACATTAGCGTGACTCACGCGGGCAAACTTTACTATCAACATTGTGTCACCATTCTTGAGGCCATTGAAGAGGCCGAAGGTGAGCTCGGGGATTTAACACATCAACCAAAAGGGCATCTGCGCTTAAGTGTGCCGATGGATTTTGGTTTAACGCATATGGTGCCAATTCTAAACGAATTCTCAGAACTTTATCCAGATATTACCTTGGAAGTGGATTTCAGTGATAAGCGTGTGGATTTAACTGAATCAGGCATTGATCTGGCGGTGCGTGGTGGGGATTTAGGGGGCGACCATTTTATTGCTCGACCACTGTGTACTATGCGCGGCTATGTGTGTGCTTCACCAAAATATCTTGAGCGTAAAGGGGTTCCCAAGCATCCAAGGGATCTTAAGCAGCATGACTGCCTTATCTATACCAATGCGCCTTATGCAGGAAAATGGAGTTTTAAAACACCGCAAGAAGAATTCGAGGTGAACGTCAAAGGGCCTTTAATGGCCAATAATGGCGGTGCGTTAACGCGCTTAGCGGTAGCGGGTTCTGGGATTATTATGCAGCCGGATTTCTTGGTGGAACGCTACTTGGAAAGCGGTGAGTTGGTGTCTTTATTTGATCAGTACGAAACCTTTACTGGGCAATTTTATGCCGTCTATGCGGAGCGCAAGCTGCAGCCTAAGAAGGTACGTTTATTGATTGATTTCTTGATCGAAAAACTACAATCCCCAGTTTAGCTGGGGATTGTGTGGGGCGCTTAGACTAGATCGTCAAAGTCGTTTTCGACATTCAAATCCACTGGCAAATGATAGCCAGGCAAGCTGATCTTGGTGTCCGTGATGTCGAGCTCTTCACCGCCTAGAACGTTATAGCCGAAGCGGTAGATAGGTTCGATTTCGCCACGGATCATGGCTTGGTTGTAAGCTTCAGCCGCTTCTTTAATAGCGGCATTCTTCTCTTCATAGGCTGCAAACTGCTCAGCAGAGTAGCGTTTTTTCAGCATTTCCAGTGACTTCTTCGGTGAAAGCAAGATCGCTGTTGCGTTGTTGCCGCCAAAACCTTTTGAGTTTAGAAGCGCTGCGTCGAAGTGATCTACGCCGTATTCTTCATGTTTCAACTGAATTTTAAGACCGTCAGTGTAAACATCGTCTGCTACCGCCGGAGAGGTGACAATACCTGGCAATACACCATGTTCCCACACACCCAGTGATAGGTGAAGTTGGTCGCCGCCAGCGGTGCCTTGTGAGTGGCCTAGGTAGGCTTTCATCGCGGTGACTGGAATACCAGTGGCGCCAAAACTCGTCGCGGCTTGACTCAACACATGAGATTCCGTGACGCGGTTTTGCGGTGTGCTGGTACCGTGTGCTTGGATGAAGGTGCGATCTTTCAGGCCATCCAAGCCAATGATGTTCTTCAAGTAGGCCATCGCCTTGCTCATCGTTAGGTAGTTACCCACACCTGGAGCCGAGATGGATTTCTTATAACCGTCCGCGTAAGCGTAAACCGCTGGAATCGCACCATGAATCGTCGCACCGACCTCTAAGGCTAATTCATCATCCATCAACAGCGTCCACTGACTTGATTCACCGATGGTGAAACCACAGTTTTGCGCGAATGGACGGCAGCTACGTGTATGGTCCGGCTCTTTTTGGTTTTCTAGCTGATCAAGTGCTAGCAGGGCTGCGTCTTCAGCTAGGGCGCCCATGGTACGGAAGCCTTCGATGATTTCCGGTGTGATCGGCGCATCACTGCCGCCCACCATGGCAATACGAATCTTACCGACTTTGATGGCTTCGACAGCTCGTTCTAGGTTAAAGAAGTAGGTCGCACAAGCACCAATAGAGGTGCCGACATTACCCACTGAGCCTAGAATATAGGCGTTGACGAAATCCGCAGGCATTTGTGCATAGCCAAGCGGTAGGTGCTTAGACGTAGTGCGTTTACCCATTAGTGCGGATTTCAGCATGCCGCCAAAACCAAGGTCATCCATCTGACCGATAGAGTTTGCGGCATACACGGCAACTTGATCCGGTGCGACAAGGTTGCGAACTTTGTCCCAGTCTAAGCCACTGCTTAGAATCGCATCAGACGCGCCGTATACCGTCATTTGTAAACCACGAGGATGGTTACGACTTTGGTAAAGTTTCGATGGATCAAAACCTGTTGGAAGTTGGCCTGCGGCTTTCACGGTTAACGGCTTAGAGTCTTTAATAAAGGCTTCCAGCGTGCCATCTACTGTGATTTCACTGTGGGTTTTAGACAGTTCTTTCACTTGCCAGTTGGCAGGGATGTTGTCTGGTAGGGAGCGTGTTTTCACACTGAAGCTTAGCTTTTCGCCTTCAGCAACAGGTGTTAGTGCAGAGCTCTTATGAACTACGACATTATCAACATCAAATAAACTTGGGTGAATGCGGCGAATTAAGGTGCGCGCTAGAATCTCTTCACCAAAGGTGTCAATCAGCGTATCTGCATCCAAAGCCTCACCATCGTGAGTTAGCCAAGCGCCGTTTTGGTATTCAGCAATGTTAGTAATGGTCGCGAGGTCAAGTAGAACCTCCTGCTGAATGGTCTGGGGAAGTAGGTCAAAAATGATTCGGCGATAAGCCTGATGAAAGGATGTACGTCCAGCCGAATTGATTCCGCCAAAGCCAACAATAACAGGTAAACGGGCCAAAGGAATGTCCTCGATTTATAATTTTGGATATTAACGCTTGGTATTGTAAAGGATGGGGGCGATTCACCGCCACCCTATACAGAGCGAATTTTCCTGCAAAACACTGTGTTCGCAGAAGAAATGAACGAAACCCTAGGTTTTCGTCATTTGTTTACTCGTTATTATAAGTCGCTTCATCAGTATGCACATTGAAACGCCATAATTCGTTGTAATCAATCAGACTTTCGATTTCATCAATGTAGTCTTGACCGCGCTGAGAGTAATTCTCAAGGCCGTGAACTAGGGCTAGACCAGTAATGTTTTCGCCATCTTTGCGCAGTTGCGAACGGATAGTGCGCAGCTCTTTGTAAGCTGAGTTGCTGTTGAGGTTATCAATGTAAGCAAACACGGATTCACGAGCGTCTTCAAATTTGCGTACTTCGTGGTCTTGATCTTCGCCACGAGAGTTAGGTACTAGGCCGCAACCGTTGGTGAAACACCATTGCCCGAAGTAGTTATTGCCTTCTAATGCAAAGCGGGAGGTACCCCAAGCCGACTCGTTTGCCGCTTGTGCTAAGACCAAGGAGGCCGGGATAATATCCACGTAGCGCAGCAAAGCCGCGATATCTTCGTGGGTGTAAACCCCTAACTTACGCAGTTTGTGAATGCTGCGAAGAGCTGCAATCCAAGTCTTATCTTCTCGAGACGGTGGCTCTGGATTGTCTAGAATGGCTTGAAGACGACTACGATCTTTTAGCAATAGGTCGTTCTTTTCCGTCACAAAAGGCAGTAGGTAGTCGAAGAAAACCGCTTTGCGTTCTTGTACGTCAGAAATGGCGGCAAAGTCAGGCTTACTGCCGTCAAGTGGGTGGCTTTGGAAGTATTCTTTTTCTTCCTCCGTCACAGAGGATTCTCGAGAGCTTTGAACTGGCTTCTTCTCAGGTTTCTTGGTACCCACTTGAGCTTGTTCCGAGCTTTCGACATTAGAATCGGCTTGTTGAGTATCCTGGGGTTCAATTTTAAACCATAAAATCAAGATCACGATACTCGAGATAACCCAAAGTAACTTACGTTCCATATTCAACCATCATTTTATTAGAGCGTTTATATACAAAACGAGCAGCAGGGATACCTGATGCTCGTTCTGAAAGTTCAATATATGAGCAGTGCATTATCTGAAAAAATCAGATGATTTGATAGCCGCGAGTTTGAATATTGTCAAAAAGTGCTCAACTTTCCCTAAATTTATCCTTAAATTTCAGAGCGGAAAAGTCGCTCTGGACCGACTGGAACGACCCGCGTAGGGTTGATGGTCGCGTGGCTATAGTAGTAATGCTGCTTAATATGTTGAAGGTTGACCGTGCTCGCCACCTGTTGCGTGTTATACAGGCGTTCTAGATAAGCATTCAGATTTGGGTAGTCTAGGATGCGTTTAAGATTGCACTTAAAGTGGCCATGATACACCGCATCGAAGCGAATCAAGGTGGTAAACAAGCGCCAATCCGCTTCGGTGGTCTGATCTCCCGTCAAAAAAGCCGTCTTGTTAAGGCGTTGCTCAAGAAACTCAAGTGATTCAAATAAAGGGTATAATGCTTCTTCATAGGCGGCTTGCGTGGTAGCAAAGCCTGACTTGTAAACGCCATTATTGACCGTGTCATAAATACGATCATTTAAAGCATGGATTTCATCCTGCAAGGCTGCAGGGTAGTAGTCGTCTTGATTGCCAGTTAGTTGATTAAAAGCGCTGTTGAGCATGCGAATGATGTCCGCTGACTCGTTGGAAACAATGGTGTGGGTTTGTTTGTCCCATAAAATTGGCACCGTCACGCGACCGGAGTACTCGGGGTTGGCGTGGGTGTAGAGCTGATAGGCAAACTGGAAGTCATGTAAGGGATCTCCCATGCTCACATGAGCGTCGGCAAAATCAGGATCATGTTTAAACTCCCAACCATTTTCCAGCATGTGTGGATGTACGCAGCTGACGCTAATATGTTGTTCTAATTGTTTTAAATGGCGGAATATTAGGGTGCGATGGGCCCATGGACACGCTAATGAAACATATAGGTGGTAACGTCCAGACTCGGCTGGAAAATGTGTGGCATCGTTCGCATCAAAAAGCTCTGGCGAAACAATCCAGTTGCGAAATTGAGATTGCGAACGTACGAATTTACCCTGAGTGGCCTTAGTGTCATACCACTGATCGTGCCATTTACCGTCGATTAAAAGTCCCATAATGATCTCTTGTTGATAGTTTCGCTTAATTATTAATGAAAATGTTCTGCTTTCGGGGCAAGATATTGATTTGTTTTGATCGATTGGTTCGATAGGTTAACGAATGCCTCAAAGAACAGGCTCTCTTCTTATTCCTCTTTTTATTTTACTGGCGGGGTTATTCGCTAGTGTCTATACACGTGCCTTGCCCTCGTTAGCGTTGGATTTGTTGCCTTGGTTACCGTACGTGTTAGCGAGCGTTATGGTGTTTATGGCGTGGCATTTTAACCGTGGCAAGGTCTTGTTGGCCGGTGGTTTGGTGTTGCTGCCGACGTTTTATCCCTATGTGGAGAATGACTCTCTGCCCAGCAGTTTTACTACAGTAGCCGCGATCGGCTTAGGGCTGCTGCTGTTGCTTCGTGAGCGGGGGTTCTTCAATCGCTTTGTATTCAATCGAGTTTTATTCTTGAGTATGTTGGTGGCTTGGAGTGTCAGCTATGAAAAAGAGCTCATCAACTTTAACTTCTTAGCCATTTCGGTGCCTTTACTGAATATATCGCTATCATCCTTGTTCTGTTGGCTGATGATTGCGGTGACATCTCTATTAAGCTTGATCACTTGGTGGCGTAAAGCCGATGGCTTCTCCACTGCGGTGTTAGTGAGTTTAGCGACCCTGTTGCTAATAGAGTGCATGTCCTTTTCGGCTCAACAAGAGTCTGCCGTTCGTAGCGCGCAGATCCTCGTATGGGTCTGGTTTGTGGTGGCGGAAAGTCATCGCATGGCGTACCGCGATGAATTGACGCAATTGCCGAGTCGTCGCGCGCTCAATGAAGCCATGTTGGCGTTGCCAAGACATTATGCCATCGCCATGCTGGATGTGGATCACTTTAAGAAATTCAACGACAGCTACGGTCATGCCAAAGGTGATGAAGTATTAAAGCAGGTGGCGCGAGTCATGCAGCGTTACGGCAATATGGCGTCTGTCTACCGCTATGGGGGTGAGGAATTCACCTTATTGTTTAAGGGGCGCGGGGTAGAGCATGCGCAAGCGGTGCTCGAGCAAATTCGTGAAGAGGTGCATGGCGAGCAACTTGATGTGTCTACTGAAGCCAAAGAAAAGAAGGTCTCGGTAACGGTGAGTATGGGGCTGGCCTTAGGTGGTACCAGTGATGTGCCTGCTGAAGTGATGAAGCGCGCTGACCAGGCGCTTTATCAAGCGAAAAAGAAAGGCCGTAATCGTGTTGTGTTGGCGGCCTAGCTAAAATATCTGAACGATTGGTTAGTTTTGTCTTGCGCTGTAAAATAATAGTGTGTACTCTGATTCTCTATTCAAGCTTATGTCGTGTTCGCACGACAGACCAGATTGCTCAATGATGTCGAGTCATTGGTAAACTGAGCCAACGTGGTACAGCAGCACACTAGGTGTACGCCTAACACCTAACTGTTGTGAGGGGAACGGGGAGCTTTGCTCCCCATTTTTAATGTAACTCCTGTCGTTTCCCCCTATAATTTGCACGTCTTTAATTTTCAAAATTGCTATCGAGGCGAACGTGTCAGAATCTCCTAAACGCACCAAAACTCAGTTGAAAAGCCATATTCGTGCTCAGAATCAGGCCTTGATTTTGGCAACTGCAGAGCGTGTGTTTGCGCGTCAAGGTTTGGCTAAGACGACTACGCAGATGATTGCCGACGAAGCCGGCCTTCCGAAGGCCAATATCCATTATTACTACCGCTCCAAGAAAGATCTGCTCGAAGCGGTACTAGAAAGCATTTTGCAGCTGTGGCTGGATTCGGTCAGTCAATTCAATGTGGAAACCGGCCCGCGTCATAACTTAACCCGTTACATCAGTGAAAAGCTGGATCAGTCACGCTTAAACCCGAATGCGTCGAAAGTGTTTGCCATGGCGCTGATTGGTGAAGAACCGTTTGTGCTGGAGTTTTTACGTCGCTTCTTTGTTGATGAACTACAGAAAGAAAAGCAGACCATCAACACTTGGGTAGAGCAGGGCTTGATGAAGCCTGTGGCGGTGGAACATTTATTTATTACCATTTGGGCCATGACTCAGACCTACGCCGACTTTGATGCACAGGTGAAAATTCTGCTGAAGAAGGATGAGTTGGAAGAGTCGGATTTTGACGAGGCGAAGCAATTTGTCACCCGAATGGTGTTATTAAGCTGCGGTATTGAGGACGTCTGATATGACCCTAGAAAGTGCCATCACCTTTTTTATTGCGATCTTTATCTTTGGTATTACACCAGGGCCTGGCGTGTTTGCTATCTTGGCGAAGAGCTTGTCCCATGGGGTCATAAAAACACTGCCATTATCGGCGGGTATGGCCTGTGGCGATATTCTGTATCTGGTGATGGCGTGCTTTGGTTTAGCCGCAATCGCGCAACAATGGGAAATGGTATTTATCGCCATTCGTTATATTGGTGCGGCCTATTTATTGTATCTAGGCTGGAAAATGTGGACAGCACCGGTGTCCATGGGGCCAGCAGAGGATACAGAGAAAACTCGTAAGCAAGGTTGGGGGGCTGCGTTACAAGGCTTTTTTATTTCCTCTTCAAACCCAAAAGTGGTGTTGTTTTACATTGCCTTCTTACCGACCTTTATGGATGTGACCGCGTTAAAGGGCAATGATATTGTCCTAGCGGCCATGCTAGCGTTTATCGCCTTGATGCTGGGTCTGACATTGATTTCTTATAGTGCTTCGCAAGCGCGTCGCTTGATGAAATCCCCCCGTGCTATAAAACGCATGAACCAGGGTGCAGGTGGCATTATGGCAAGTGCTGGGGCCTTTCTTGCGTTGCGTGGTTAAAGCGATTTTATCGGTGCAGGCGATGCAAAGATCAAGGAGAGATTGCGTAGCCGCATTTTGTGGATTGTAATTTTTGCAAACGTCACTACATAAGTTTTTATTGTTCCTTAACCGTTTTTCAGCGGTTCCAAGAGAGATAGAGACTTATGAGTGACGACGAAAAGTATTTAGATCCATCTGAAGATAATGTTGTTGATACCGACGAAGTGTCCATTAGTGACCCGCGTGCACTCGCTTTACCTGATGATGTCCTTCCTGACACCCTTTACATCCTACCGGTGTCGAGCCGACCTTTCTTCCCTGCTCAAGTTCAGCCAGTTATGGTGGACGCAGAACCATGGGAAGACACGTTAGAATACATTGCTGATCAGCCACAGGCGGTGGTGGGTTTGATCTATGCGGAACGCCTTGGCCCTGGTGCGCCCAAAGTAGAGACTTTTTCCCATATCGGTTGTGTCGCGAAAACGCACCGTGCTGAGAAAACCGATGAAAAGATTACCTTCCTAGCGCAAGGTCTAAAGCGTATTGAAGTAGTGGAGTGGCTCAGTACTGAAGCGCCTTATCGTGCTCGCGTACGTTACATCAGTGACTCGACTCTGCGTGATGACGAGTCCAAGGCTTATTCCATTGCCATTCTCGATGCGATCAAAGAGCTGATCCGTTTAAACCCATTATTCAGCGAAGATCTGCGTCAATATCTGGGGCGTTTCTCCTTTAATGAACCAGGTTTATTGGCGGACTTCGCCGCGTCCATTACCTCGGCTGACCCACACGAGTTGTACGATGTATTAGCTACCTTGCCGATTATTCCGCGTTTGCACTCGTCACTGACTTTACTGCGTAAAGAGCTAGAGATTGCGCGTTTGCAGAACGAAATCAGCGCGGAAGTGAATGATAAGATCAGTAAGCATCAACGTGAGTTCTTCTTAAAAGAACAGCTTAAAGTGATTCAAAAAGAGCTGGGGATTTCCAAAGACGATCGCACTTCCGATGTGGAGATGTTCGAGGATCGTTTAGCCGGTAAAACCGTACCGGAAGCGGCGATGAAGAAGATTGACGAGGAGTTGCATAAACTCAGCATCTTGGAATCTGGTTCCCCTGAATACGGCGTGACACGCAATTATCTTGATTGGGCGACCTCAATTCCTTGGGGTGTCCACTCCAAAGATAATCTCGATATTAATAAAGCCCGTGAGGTGTTAGAACAGCATCATGCTGGCCTTGGCGATGTCAAAGATCGCATTGTGGAGTTCTTGGCCTTGGGGGCTCATCGTCAAGAAATGGGTGGCTCTATTATGTTGTTGGTGGGACCGCCTGGGGTGGGTAAAACCTCTATTGGTAAGTCCATTGCCGAAGCGCTAAACCGTCAGTTCTATCGTTTTAGTTTAGGCGGCATGCGTGACGAGTCAGAGATCAAGGGTCACCGTCGTACCTACATTGGTGCCTTGCCGGGTAAGTTTGTACAAGCGTTGAAAGATGTGGAAGTGGAAAACCCTGTGATCATGCTCGATGAAATCGACAAGATCGGTTCTTCTTTCCATGGTGATCCAGCGTCAGCGTTATTAGAGGCCTTGGATCCGGAGCAGAACGTGGAGTTCTTGGATCATTACCTCGATATGCGTGTGGATTTATCTAAGGCGCTGTTTGTGTGTACTGCCAACCAATTGGATACCATTCCAGCGCCCTTGTTGGATCGTATGGATGTGATTCGTCTTTCTGGCTACATTGCCGAAGAGAAACTGGCGATTGCCAAGCAGCACCTGTGGCCGAAGCTATTAAAGAAAAACAAGTTGCTGAAGAAGCAGCTGAACATCACCGATGCGGCGCTCAAGTACATTATCGAATCCTACGCCCGTGAAGCTGGCGTGCGTGGTTTGGATAAGCTGTTGCAGAAGATCTTGCGTAAATGTGTGGTGCAGATCATGACCGGAGAAAAGGAAAGCATCAATGTTGGTGTTAAAGACGTTGAGACCTTCTTGGGTATGCCGTACTTCCGCAATGAGAAAACCTTACGTGGTGTCGGTGTGGTAACAGGCCTTGCTTGGACGTCCATGGGTGGCGCGACCTTACCGGTAGAAGCCAATAAGGTTCATGAGTTAAGTCGCGGCTTGAAACTCACTGGTAAATTGGGTGAGGTGATGAAGGAGTCGGCGGAGATTGCTTACTCTTACGTGTTGTCGCACACCAAGAGCTACCAGAAGAACGCCGAGTTCTTCGATAAGTGCATGATCCACTTACACGTACCTGAAGGGGCGACGCCGAAAGACGGTCCAAGTGCCGGTATTACCATGGCAACGGCTTTGATGTCGTTGGCGAAAGGGGAGCCAGTACAGCGCCCATTGGCCATGACCGGTGAGTTAACGCTTACTGGGCAAGTACTACCAGTGGGCGGTATTCGGGAAAAAATCATTGCCGCTAAGCGTAGCAAGATCAACGAAGTGATCCTACCAGAAGCCAACCGCCGTGACTTTGACGAATTGCCTGAATCAGTTAAAGCGGATATGACGGTGCATTTCGCCGAGCGTTTCGCAGACGTAGAAAAAATTGTGTTTGCGAAATCTGACCGTGGTATTCACTAAAAACTCCACATTGCTGCGTTCTATCACCTACTAAAAGGTGCGATAATAGCCAAGCCGAACCCGACCAGGTTCGGCTTTTTTCTATCTGCGCAGTGCGCTCCATATTTCTTCGAGGGTCGGCATGCCGAAACAGGCAACATTGACACAGGGTTCCACCTTTAAACACGTCTCCATTATGTCGTTTACCGGCGCATTGGGATTGATGGCGATGTTCTTGGTGGATCTGGTGGATATGTTATTTTTGTCGATGCTAGGCGAACGTGAAATCCTTGCCGCCGTCGGTTTTGCCAGCACAGTATTATTCTTCACGGTTTCCATCAGTATTGCGGTATCCATTGCCGCGACCGCCTTAGTCGCTAGAGCCATTGGTGAAGGCAACTTTGAGCTTGCTAAGCGTCGTGCCACCAATGTGTTAGCCATTGGCCTGCTATTTTCCAGTGCTGTGGTCTGGTTCCTATGGCCACGTATTCCAGAAGTGCTGTACTTTTTAGGCGCCAACTTTCGCACCTTAGATTTGGCTACGGATTATCTCCAGATCCTGCTGTTAGGCATGCCAGCGGTGATGATCAGCATGATTGCCTCCGGCATTATGCGTGCTCTAGGGGATGCGCGCCGCGCCATGTATGCCACCTTGGTGTGTAGTTTGGTCAATGCGGTACTCGATCCAATTCTGATTTTTGTGTTTGGACTAGGTATTCATGGTGCCGCCATTGCTTCCTTGTTGGCGCGCTTTTCCATGGTGGCAATCAGCTATTACGGTGTGGTGAAAATGCATCGAATGTTGGGGCAATTTGATCTGGCTGAATGTGTTAAAGACTTAAAACCGATTGCCTTGATTGCAGTGCCAGCCATGCTGACCAATATGTCATCGCCGTTAGCGAATGCCATTGTTATGGAATATGCGGCGGACTTTGGTGATCATGCCGTGGCGGGGATTGCCATTGTTGGGCGTGTGATTCCGGTGGTGTTTGGTGGGTTGTTTGCCTTATCTGGCGCGGTGGGCCCCATCTTGGCGCAAAACTATGGCGCGCGTCAGTTTCAACGGATGCACAATGCTATGTCCAGTGCCGTGGTGTACGCCTTGATCTACTGTTTATTCTTATGTACTGCTTTGTATTTAGCGCAGGGCTTCTTAGTGTCCATCTTTAATGCTTCAGAAGAAACCGCCAGTCTTATTCACTTCTTTGCCACTTATGGTTCGTTCAGTTTCTTTTTCCAAAGTTTGCTATTTATTGCCATTGCGGTGTTTAACAACCTTGGTAAGCCGCTTAACAGTACCTTGCTTAACTTTGGCCGAGCGACGCTTGGAACTTGGCCGTTGATTGCTTTGTTTGGTTGGCTGATGGGCGCGGATGGAATTATCTTTGGTCAGGCGGTCGGTTCGGTGATCTTTGGTTGTATCGGCTTTGTTATGGCACGCCGTTATCTGAGGGAGCTGGAATCGAAGGAAGAGGTAGCTATTGCCGAGACCTCTTCATTGGCACAAGATGTGTGTCCGAATAGCTAATTCAGTGGCGCTGAGCAAACAGCACAAATTCTTGGTTGCCGTCGCCGCCTTTGATGGCACTTTTCTCATAGCTGATCACGTTAAAGCCAAGCTGTTCGATCAGTTGCTTCATATCGAACTCTAGCTGTTTTACTTTCTGTTGGTCGCGCACAATGCCACCTTTGCCGATGGCTTCTTTACCTAGCTCAAACTGCGGTTTGACCAAGGTAATCAAGTAACCTTGCGAGCGAATTAAAGCGGGCAGTTGCGGCAAGATTTTTGTTTGAGAGATAAAGGATACATCCATCACCGCGGCATCGAAGCCTCGTTCTGGTAAATGTTCACCGAGATCATCAGCACTTAAATGACGTGCGTTTAAGCCTTCTAAGCAGACTACATTGTCACGCTCACGTAGGCGTGCATCGAGTTGGTCGTGACCAACTTCCACGCCGACGACTTTGCTTGCACCATGTTGCAAGGCACAGTCGGTAAAACCACCGGTGGATTGGCCCACATCCAATACGGTAAAACCTTGTAGGCTTAATCCTGACGACGCCAATGCGCCTGCTAGTTTTAAGGCGCCACGGGAAACATAGCGGTCGTCTTCGTCTAGCTCTAGTTTGATTTCAATCTCTTCGTCAACTTTTAGGCTGGGCTTTGCTACCACCTGCCATTTCCCTTTATCTAGGATGGAAACTTTTCCTTGGCTAATAAAGGTTTGTGCCTGTGAGCGTGATTTACACAGTTGTTTTTCAGTCAGAAGTTGATCGATACGTTTCATAGGTCGGGCTTTCTAAAGTCAATGCGCGTGCATCATAGCAAAAGCCAGCGATTCGCAGTAGGCTATTGTCAATTGTTCGTCATTCCCTGCTGATTTAGGAGATCCCTTCATGGCTTTGCCGACGCTGATTTCTGCTGCACAACTTCATGAAATACTTGAACAAAACGATCTGGTGATTGTTGATAGCCGCTTTTACCTAACGGATTTGGCAAAGGGTCGCCAAGCCTATGAGTTAGGCCATATTCCGGGCGCTGTTTTTGTGGATCTACACCATCAATTGGCGGGCCATGAAACGGAGCAGACGGGTCGTCATCCATTACCTGAGCCTGAGGTACTAGCGGACACCTTGATGTCTTTGGGAATTGATACCAGTACACAGGTAGTTGTATACGATGATATGGGCGGCGCCATGGCGGCCCGCGCTTGGTGGATGCTGGTGCAACAGGGTATCGAAGTCTATGTGCTCGATGGCGGTTTCCCCGCATGGCAGCGCGCTGGCTACCTCATTGAAGCGGGGGAGAATAGCCCGACGCCGTCCCCGCAGCGTTTAACCATCAGTTACCCATGGTTAGTCTCTGAAGACGATGTGGTGGCAAACTTTGAAGCAGAGCGCTTCCAATTATTGGATGCTCGAGCGGCTGATCGTTTTCAAGGGGAAAATGAAACCATGGATCCGGTGGCGGGGCATATTCCTGGTGCCATGAACCGTCCTTTTATGCAAAACCTAAACGATCAGGGTTTGATGAAGGCGCCCGCTTTATTATTAGACGAATGGACCAGCCTATTACAAGACATAGAAAAACCCATGGTGTACTACTGTGGCTCCGGTGTGACCGCTTGTCATAATGTATTGGCCATGAACTACGCTGGCTTGGAAGCCAAACATGTGTATGTGGGCTCTTGGAGTCAGTGGGCTAAGCGTATGTTAAGGAAACTAGAGGAAGCTAACGTCTAGTCCGTCACAGAGTTGTTATCTTTGTGGCGCACAATAGAACAAAAGCAAGATAAGGTAAGGACGATTCATGAAAATCGCGGTTGTTGGCACGGGGTACGTGGGTATCTCGAATGCGTTGTTGTTAGCCAAGCACAATGAGGTGGTGGCGTTAGATGTGGTACCTGAGAAAGTGGCGCTACTGAATCAGGGGCTATCACCGATTCAAGATCATGAAGTAGAGCACTATCTGGCTAATGAAACACTGAATTTTCGTGCCACGCTAGACCCTGATGAAGCCTACGAAGGTGCGGAATTTATTATTATCGCCACACCCACCGATTACGACCCTGACACCAACTACTTTAACACTCAGCATGTTGAGTCCGTGATTCGAGATGTGATTAAGTTTAATCCTCGTGCGACCATGGTGATTAAATCCACCATTCCGGTAGGCTTTACTCAAGAAGCCAGTGAGCGGTTTGGCACCGATAATCTGATTTTCTCGCCGGAATTTTTGCGTGAAGGCAAAGCGTTGTACGATAACCTTTATCCTTCGCGCATCATCGTGGGAGAAAAGTCGGAACGGGCGCAAGCCTTTGCCGATCTATTGGCACAAGGGGCAGAAAAACAGGACATCGACATCTTGCTAACAGGCTCTACTGAAGCAGAGGCGATTAAACTGTTTGCCAATACCTACCTCGCTATGCGTGTCGCTTACTTTAATGAGTTGGATTCTTATGCTTCTACCCATGGTTTGGATACGCGTCAGATCATTGAGGGTGTGTGTTTGGATCCGCGTATCGGCAGCCACTATAACAATCCATCGTTTGGTTACGGCGGTTATTGTCTGCCAAAAGATACCAAACAATTATTGGCGAACTACGATCAGGTGCCGAACAATCTGATTCGCGCCATCGTTGATGCCAACGTGACCCGTAAAGACTTTATTGCCGACGAAGTGATTAAGCGCGCGCCGAAAGTGGTGGGCATTTATCGCTTAGTGATGAAGGCCGGCTCGGATAACTTCCGTGCCTCGGCTATTCAAGGGGTGATGAAGCGTATTAAAGCTAAGGGTATTGAAGTGATTGTCTATGAGCCAGTGATGGAAGAAAAAGTTTTCTTTAACTCACGTGTGCAACATGACTTGGCCGCGTTTAAGCGCGAGTCGGACGTGATCATTGCTAACCGTGTTACCGATGATTTGAGTGATGTGCTCGATAAAGTCTTCACCCGCGACTTATTTGGCTGTGATTCTTAATCCTCTCTGCAGCGGGCACACTGTTGAGTGCGGCTTTCTTAGTTTATCCCCTCTACTTGAGGGGCAATAAGCTTTAAAATAGCGCGCTAGAACAGTGTGCCTAGCATGATCTTTTCCATGGTTGGGGCGCATTTACACTTATCGATGCTCGTAATGTGGTCCTGTAAATGAAAATACTAGTCGTACGTAATGACAAGATCGGCGATTTTGTCCTTGCTTTACCTGCTTTTAAAGCTATTAAACAAGCTTTTCCTCAAGCAACCGTGGTGGCATTGGTACCGGCTTATACCATGGACATTGCCAAGGCCTGTGAATGGATTGATGAGGTGATTCTCGATCCTAAAAAGCCTGAACAGCTGAAAAGCTTTGCCAAAGAGCTACAGGCACAACAATTCGATGCGGCGATTTGTCTGTTTTCCAATACCTACAATGCCCAATTGGTGCGTAAAGCACGCATTCCTGTGCGGGTTGCTCCGGCGACCAAATGGGTTCAGTTACTTTATACGCACACTCTTAGGCAGCGCCGTTCAAAATCAGAAAAGCCTGAGTATCAGTACAACCTTGAGTTGGCGGATTACTTGATCAAGGTGTTAAAGGGGCCTGAACAAAGCACATCGCCGCATCAGTTATTGTCTTTTAGTGATGAGCAAAAAACGGCTCAGAAAGACAAGCTGACGCAAGCCTTAGGTGTCACCTTTGCGCAACGTACGTGCTTTATCCACCCGGTAACCGGCGGCTCTTCCAATACCATAACGCAAGCCCAATGGAGCAAGTTGATTGCTTTCCTTAACCAGCAAGCGCCAACGCACTTTGTGATCACCGCAGGACCAGGTGAAAGCGCGATATCAAAAGCCCTGGTCGATGCTATGGCGGGGCAGGTGGAACGTATTAGTTTGTACGATAAGAACGATGGGGTAGAGGACTTTATGCGTTCCATCGCAGTGGCGGATCTATTTATTGCTGGTTCCACGGGGCCATTGCATATCGCAGGTGCATTGGATGTGCCGACCATTGGTTTTTATCCCAAGAAACGTTCGTCGACGCCTTTGCGTTGGCAGACGCTGAACAGCACAGGACGTTGGTTGCCGTTTACGCCCAACGAGCAACAAGAGGATTTATCCCAGTTTGAAATCGAGCCGCACTTAGGGGCGATTCAGAACTGGTGCGAGACACTAGGGAAGTAAGCGACCATGAATATTCTACATATGTGTTTGTCCTATGGTTTTGGTGGCTTGGAAATGTATCCGCTACGGGTAGGCAAACAAATGCAACGCCAGGGTCATCGCGTGTTCGGTATCGCCTTTCAAGGCTCTTCAATTGATGAGGTGATGGCAAAAGAGTTTGATGGCAGTCTGGCCATCAGCAGTCGTGGTTACGGCTATCGTCATCTGCTGAGTCTCGCGAAATGGTTCAAGCAGCACCAAATTCAATACGTGCATTGTCACAAGTCTTCAGACTTAGCCTTGGCAGTATTGTTAAAGAAACTGTGTGGCTTTAAGCTGATTTACACCGACCATATGGGTGTGAAAAAGCCGAAGAAAGATGTCTTTCACCGCTTTATCTACCGCAATGTGGATCAGG
The DNA here is from genome assembly GCF_057626615.1 of Marinomonas sp. HM11-D. Classification (NCBI taxonomy): domain Bacteria; kingdom Pseudomonadati; phylum Pseudomonadota; class Gammaproteobacteria; order Oceanospirillales; family Oceanospirillaceae; genus Marinomonas; species Marinomonas sp. HM11-D. The sequence continues at coordinate 254,813 of NZ_JBMMKT010000001.1, forward strand.
TGCTCTCGATCAGTCACTTCACCTTGGCGCACAATAAACGAGCCCTGCCAGTGGCTGACCATGCGATTCAAGCGTTATGGCTTGGTACCGATATTCCAGAGCAACTAACAGACAAACTTGATCTGCAAGCAGAGCTAAAGCTGAAGCCAGAGACATCGATCATTGGCATTGTCGGTCGTTTATCGCCAGGCAAAGGGCACTATGAATTACTGCAAGCCATGCAGCAGCTGGATGAGCGTTTTCATTTGGTGATTGTTGGTGGGTTAAACGCCAAACAAGGGGGTGATGATCCTTATATTGCCAAGCTTCAGTCCTATGTTAACGACCACAAATTGGCGTCGAAAGTGACCTTCTATGGTTTCTCTTCCACCCCAGAAAAGCAGCTGTCAGGCATGGATGTGGTGGCGATTCCCTCCCATTTGGAAGCCTTTGGCTTGACGGTGATTGAAGCCATGGCGCAAGGCAAAGCCATTATCGGTGCAAACACGGGGGCAATTCCCGAGATTCTCGATAATACCGGCGTGTTGGTGGATCCAATGAATATTGAAGCGCTTGCGACGGCGATGCAGGACTTGTGTTTGGATCAAGCTAAGCGCGAATCCCTAGAGCAAGCGGCGCGTCAGCGTGCGCAGCAAGAGTTTGACCAAAAGGTGCATGTGCAGAAATTGCTAGGGGTTTATCAAGCGCTCTAGCCTTTGTTGATGACTGGGTGAGCTGAGCCGATTAAAAGGTTAGCTCATCGCGCCAAGTAACCTCGCTTGCCACCACTTTGGCGGGGGAGCCGACCGCAATTTGTTGCTCATTAATGCTCTTGGTAAGGGTAGAATTAATACCTACCACGGAACCGTTGCCAATACTCACGCCTTTTAAGATGGTAACGTTATCCGCTAACCAGACATGATTGCCAATATAAATTGACTGAGCGGGATTGATACGCTGTTGCCCACGCAAAATATCGTGACCGTCGCTGGTCATGATCTTCACATTACGAGAGAACATGCAGTCTGCACCAATAATCAGCTGCGTGTTTTTTTCTCGAGCTGACAGATAACACTCTTCACCAATAATGGTATCGCACTCGATTTTGATTAGGCAGCCTTCGCCATTGATTTCAATATGGACGCCGCGCAGATTGCAGCCCTGCGCGATTTCTAGACGGTTGTCGCGGCCTTTGATGGAAATACGGCAGCCTTTGATTTTACTCTGAGGATGGATGTCTACGGCATTATGGCTACTGACTCTTAGGGTATTAAAAAGCTTGAATTTGAGCTGTTGTAGCAATGTCATAGAGCATCCTTGGCGAAAAGGTCAGTGGGCGTCAGGGCGATCCGCTTGTTGGCGTACCCAAAGATCGGCGTATTTAACAAAAGTAGAGTGCGCTGACAGCACGGCCAATAAGAAGCCTTGCTTGCCGTCTAAAAAGCCGCGTTTGATCAGGTACATTTTTACAAAGCAGGCAAAGGCGTGCAGGCTGGCCGAGCTTAGAGAGGTGGTTTTACCACGCTTCTGCTTTTGGTCGGCGGACAGCTTGGCGTAAGACGCAGACTTAACCAAATAGTGGTGCAAGTCGTCGTAGGTGTAGTGGGTCATATCCCCCGACAGCGGCTGAGTGCTAACGCCATCTTTTAGTAGCACTTTTTCATGCACTAAATCGTCGGAGTAGCCACCTTCATTAACGCGGTACAAGCGTGTGACACGATCGGGGTACCACCCAGAGTGCGTAATAAAGCGGCCAAACACCCAACTTTTACGGTTCACGCTGAACGCGGTATTAGCAGCTTGATTACTTAAGGCCTCTAAAATGCTGGCTTTCAGCTCTGAAGTCACCACTTCATCGGCATCGATCCAAAACACATAGTCGCTGTTGACATAGGCTTGTGCGGCCTGGCGCTGTTTACCAAAACCTTCCCAGTTCTCTTTGGTATAGAAGTGGGAGGTGTATTGGCGTGCGATTTCTTCGGTTCGATCGGTGCTGCCAGAGTCCAGCAACACAATCTCATCGACCCAGTCCGCTAAGCTGTCGAGGCAGGTCTTCAGGTTTTTTTCTTCATTCTTAACAATCAGGGCCGCGGTCACCGTGGCGCGTGTTGCAGGGCTGTTCATGATGGGCGTCCTAGCGGTCCAATTGAATCGATTGAATGATTTGCTCAGGTTTCAGCTTGTTTAAACAGTCCGTGTGTTCCAGCGGACAAGTACGCTTAAAGCAAGGAGAACAATCCAAATGCAGGTTGTGAATGACTTTGTTGTCGGTCAGTGGTGGTGTGAAGGCTTCACTGGTGGAGCCGTAAATGCCGTGTACCTTGGTACCCACTGCTGCGGCCACGTGCATCAGGCCAGAGTCATTGCTGACCGCCAGCTCTGCAGCGGCCAATAAATCAATGGCATCCACCAGCTGTGTCTTACCACATAGGTTATGCGCGTGTGGACCTAAATCCTTGATGATGACGTTGCCATCGTCGATGTCTTTTGGACCGCCCAAAATCCACACTTGATAGCCTTGTCCAATCAAGCGTTCGGCTAACTCATGAAAGTGCGCCAACGGCCATTGTTTCGCTGGACCGTATTCAGCCCCCGCCATCATGGCTACCGCTGGACGAGTGCTGTCCAAACCATGGTTTTGGTATAAGGCGGCTTGATTACCTTTATCCACCGTCAGCGCTGGGTTAGGCAAATTCTGTGGTGGATAAGCCTCAGACTTATTCACACCTAATGAAACAAAGCGCTTAACGGTTTGATTGAGGATTTTTTTATCCAGCTTACGACGCTCATTCAGTAGGATGTAACGTTGCTCACCGTTATAGCCAATGCGTTTCGGCACCTTGGCAAAGAAGGGCACTAGAGCCGACTTCCATGAACGCGGCAGCACGATGGCTTGATCGTACTGCTCAGCTCGTAGCGATTGGCCCAACTTGCGACGCGTCGCGATGCCCCATTCGCCATGACCGGTTTTTAGGGTAATGGCGTTTCGTACTTCAGGCATACGCTCCAAAATAGGGCTGGACCAAGCCGGTCCAATTACATCAATGATGGCGCTTGGGTCTTGTTGTTTAACAGACTTAAACAGACTTTGCGCCATCACCATGTCGCCCACCCAAGAGGGGCCAACGATCAGATACTTAGCCACGGTTGTCTAGCCATGCCATGTAATCTTTTACACCTTGCGCTAGACCACGGAATGAGCCTTGGTAGCCTGCATCACGTAGCTTGCTAATGTCGGCTTGAGTGAAGCTTTGGTAGGCGCCTTTTAGATGTTCTGGGAATGGGATGAATTCGATCTCTCCCTTGCCGTAATGTTCGATTACGGTTTCCGCTATGGTCTTAAACGGTTCAGCATTACCAGTACCTAGGTTAAAGATGCCCGATTTCTCTGGGTTATCTAGGAACCAAAGCTTGGTGTTCACCAAGTCTTGTACGTAGATAAAGTCACGGCTTTGACCGCCCGCTTCGTAGCCATCGTAGGCACCGAACAGTTTTGGATTTTCGCCCGCTAGGACTTGGTTGCGTAGGTGGAACGCCACGCTGGCCATGCTGCCCTTATGGTTTTCACGTGGGCCGTAGACGTTAAAGTAACGGAAGCCAACGATCTGTGAATCCGCTGTTGGTAGGATCTCACGTACGTATTGGTCAAACTGGAACTTAGAGAAGGCGTACATGTTCAGTGGGTTTTCGAACTCACGAGATTCTTGGAACACTGGACCTGGGCCGTAAACCGAGGCAGAGGAAGCGTAAGAAAACGGTACGCGATGATCCATACACCACTTCAATACGGCTTTTGAGTATTGGTAGTTTACGTCCATTACATACTTGCCGTTCCATTCAGTGGTGGCAGAGCAAGCACCTTCGTGGAATACCGCGGTGGCTTGGATGTCTAGGGAGTCCGACTTGATACGATCTAGAAAATCGTACATGTCCATGTAATCGGCAATGTCTAGGTCAGAAAGGTTTAGACACTTTTTGCCGTCCGTTAAATCGTCCACAAGCAGAATGTTGCGAATACCGCGTTCGTTCAATGCTTTGATGATGTTGCTGCCGATAAAGCCGGCGCCGCCAGTTACGATATACATAGTCTAAGTCCTGTAATCTCTAAGAATCTTGCCATTTTAGCACTTCGGCTAAACCAAGAAAGATGTGATAGCCCGTGGTGCCCGGCAACGGGAAGTCTTTGCTTTGATTGTTGGCATCGAGATATTCGATCCAGCGGCCACGGTCAATAAAATAATGGTTTTCTAAAAACTCAAGTGCGTTACTAAGACGCTCTTGGCGCTCTGCGTCGGTCTGTTCTGCGACACAGCAGGCTTTTAAATATTCGGTAATTGGCCAGATACGCTTGTCGCCATCGACTACGGCAAAAGTATTGCCATCGATGCTGTTGACAATGCCACCGTTGTCCGCCATACCGTGCTCAGTGGCTACTTGCCACAGCCGCTTAGCTAGGACAAGATCTTGCTCGCGGCCAGTAATGGCATGAGTTTGATGCAGTAACCAAACCCACTCAAAGTGGTGCCCCGGCTCCACTAGATGGCCCGTTTCAGGGTCTAGGGATAAATCCGACTGGAAAAATTCACGCAGCGTATGGCTGTTAGGTTCGACGAAATACTGCTCGGCTAACTGGCAAATTTCGCTGATGCGCGCCGCATACTTTTCGTCGTGTGTGGCCTGATAGGCAGCGACAAACCCCTCTAGTAAATGCATATGCGGGTTTTGGCGACGTAAGGTGTGTTCATTGAGCGGGTAGGCTTCGTAGTAGCCGCCATTAGGGTGACGCATCTGCTGATCTAGAAATTGATCGGTCAGCTCAATGTATTCTAAGGCGCGCAGGTCTTTCGTTAACAGGTAATAATGGCTAAATGACAGCAGCACAAACGCCAAGGCGTAGGCATCGCTTTGTGTGTCAAGAATCTCCATCTCGTCGTTGCGCGAGAAAATCCAGCGACCGTCGATAAAATAAAGTTCGACAATAGCATTGAACAAAGCGTGAATATGCGCATCATAACCAGACACATAACCAAGCTTTGTTGCATGGCTAAGTGTGTAAAGTTGACGACATTGGGTCAAAAGGCGCACTCGACCAACGGGATTGTGTTGCCAATCGAGGGTTAAGCTTTCGCGGCTGTAACCTTCAATGGTGAAGCCGTGACTGACCCAGTTTGGAATCAGACCTTGGAAGATGTGGTTTGCACAGCTTTCGATGCGTTTGTGCAAGGTTTTAGGCATTTCCATGTTGATCAATTTCACATGAGTCCAAATTGAAAGTTGGTTATGATAAAATGTTTGCCCTCAAAAATCGATGAAAAGCGCCATGATATCCTCACATTTAAACTTTAAGAACAAACACATTCTAGTTGTCGGTGACGTAATGCTGGATCGCTACTGGCACGGTGGCACCTCTCGTATTTCACCCGAAGCACCGGTTCAGGTGGTGAAAGTTTCCAATGTTGAAGACCGCCCAGGTGGTGCTGCCAACGTGGCGCTAGGCCTAGCGAAGCTCGGTGTACGTGTGTCTTTAGTCGGTGTTGTCGGCAATGATGAGAATGCGGTGGCGCTGGAAAACTCGCTGACCAAATATGGCGTTGAATGCCATTTTGTCACGGCAGATAACTTGCCAACCATTACCAAACTACGTGTGATCAGCCGTCATCAACAGCTAATCCGTTTGGACTTTGAAGAGCGAGAAGATTCTTTAAGCCAAAACCAAGCGGTGGCGGATAAAGTAGCGAGCTTATTGCCTGAATCCAATGCGGTGATCTTCTCGGATTACGCCAAAGGTTGTTTGGCGGATGTGCAAAGCCTGATTCAAATGGCAAACGAAGCCAAGGTGCCGAGTTTTGTTGATCCGAAAGGGGATGATTTCTCCATTTATCAAGGTGCGACCTTGGTAAAACCGAACTTGGTGGAATTTGAGGCCATCGTGGGTAAATGTGCCAACCTAAAAGAGATTGAAGCGAAAGGCTTAGAACTGCGTCAACGCTTTGGTTGGAAAGCCTTGCTAGTAACCCGTGGTGAAGACGGTTTAGTGCTTTTAGAAGATGGCAAACCTTCGTTCTCTCTCGCGACCGCTGCCAAAGAAGTGTTCGATGTCACCGGTGCTGGCGATACGGTAGTGGCGGTGCTAACTGCAGTCTTTACTACCAGTAAACGTTTTGCCGATGCAGTGGATTACGCCAACCAAGCGGCGGGCTATGTGGTGGGTAAATTGGGTACTGCCTCAATTGATGCTGATACCCTAGAAGCCATTATGTTTGCCCGTTCTCACTCCACTAACTTTGGTGTCTTGTCACCAGAAGAACTGCAAGAGCAAATCAAGTTGGCGCAACTGAATGGTGAGAAAATAGTCTTTACCAATGGTTGTTTCGATATTTTGCACCCAGGCCATGTGACCTATATTAAACAAGCCAAAGCGCTAGGCGATCGCCTCGTCGTTGCTGTGAATACCGATGCGTCAGTCAAACGCCTAAAAGGTGAGAGCCGTCCGATCAACGATTTAACCCATCGTATGGCAGTGTTAGAAGGTATCGGTGCCATCGACTGGGTCACTTGGTTTGATGAAGATACGCCACTGGAAATTATTCAGCAATTGACCCCAGATGTGTTGGTAAAAGGTGGTGACTACACCATTGAATCCATTGTCGGTGCCGATCACGTGCTCGATCATGGTGGCGAAGTGAAAGTACTGACCTTTGTCGATGGCTACTCTACGACCAAAATTATTGAAAAGGCGAATAGCTAATGACAGCCTCTGATCAGCAAGAGCCAGTGAAGAAATCTGGGGTAAAGATCTACCTGCGTCTGCTGGGGTATATCAAACCTCAGTGGCCAGCATTTCTTGTCAGTGTGCTGGGATACATGCTGTATGGCGCCATGGAACCAGCATTGGCGGCACAGCTCAAGTACATTGTTGATGTGGTGTCGAGTGGCGCCATTGAAGAAAACCGCTTGCTGATTCCGGCGACTATCTTAGGTATTTTCTTATTACGTGGTATTGGTACCTTCTTTGGAAGCTACTTTATGGCGATCATTGCCAATAAGGTAGTGTATGACCTGCGTACCACCATGTTTGACAAGTTAGTTTTATTGCCGACCAGCTATTACAGTGAAATGCCATCTGGACGCCTGTTATCCAAACTGACTTACGATACCGAACAGGTAATTGGTGCAGTCACTTCGGCAGTGAAAACCTTGTTGCGCGAAGGGCTAACTGTGGTGGGTTTGTTGGGTTACATGCTGTACACCAACTGGAAACTGTCCCTATTATTCTTGTTGATCATTCCTTTGATCGGCTATGTGGTCTCTTACGCCTCAAAACGCTTTCGTAAGCTGAGCCAACGTATTCAAAATGCCATGGGTGGGGTGTCGGATGTGGCGTCTGAGTCCATTAAAGGCCACGAAGTGGTGAAAATCTTTGGTGGCTTTGAGTACGAGCGTGATCGTTTCCGTGAAGCGGCTGGGGATAACAAACGCAGCCAACTTAAAATGGAGCTGACCAAGGCACTGAATATTCCAGTTGTACAGTTTTTGGTGGCGATTTCCCTAGCTATTTTGATTTGGCTAGCGCTGGATCCTAACTTAAGTCAGCACATGTCAGCAGGTGATTTTGTTGCCTTTATTGGTGCCGCGGGTATGTTAAGTAAGCCTGCGCGTCAGTTGACGGATGTGAACAGTATTCTGCAAAAAGGCATTGCTGCGGCACAAAGCATTTTCGAATTCCTCGATATGGATGAAGAAGTCGACAGTGGCAAACAAGAACTGACCCACGCCAAAGGTGAAATTGAGTGGCGTAACCTAAGCTTCCAATACCCTAGCAGTGACCGGTTAATATTGGAAAATATCAACCTAGCGTTACCAGCCGGTAAAACACTGGCGCTGGTGGGGCGTTCTGGTGGCGGTAAGTCTACACTCGCCAACCTAGTGCCGCGTTTGTATGATGTTACGGACGGAAGTTTGTTGGTTGATGGCTTGGATAGTCGTGAGTACGGCCTGAAAAGTTTGCGTAGCCAAATTGCATTGGTGAACCAAAATGTGGTGCTGTTCAACGGTTCGATCCGTGAGAACATAGCTTACGGTTATTTACGTGGCACTTCGGAAGAAGAAGTGATTGCCGCAGCCAAGGCAGCCAATGCTTGGGAGTTTATTGAAAACCTTGAGCACGGTTTGGATACCATGGTTGGCGAGAACGGTGTCTTGCTATCCGGTGGTCAGCGCCAACGTATTGCCATTGCCCGCGCCATTTTGAAAAACGCGCCGATTCTGATTCTAGACGAAGCGACTTCAGCCCTGGATACAGAATCTGAACGAGCGATCCAGCAGGCATTAGATAGTTTGATGAAAGACCGCACCACGATTGCCATTGCGCACCGATTATCGACCATTGAAAACGCCGATATTATTGCCGTGGTGGATCATGGTGTGATCATTGAAGTGGGCTCACACAAAGAGTTGTTGGCGCAAAATGGTGCCTACGCTCAATTGCATCAGAAACAATTTAACGAAGAGTAAAACTATGTGGCTCTATCGTCTGTTACTTGCCTTAGCGTCGCCATTTATCGCGCGACGTATTTGGCGCTTTCACAAGTGCTATGACAATTATCGAGTGCAAGAAGCGCTTGGTAAGTGGGGGCCTGTGCAAGCAGATCTTTGGCTGCATTGCGCCTCTGTCGGTGAAGTTCTGGCGGCGAAAATACTAGTAACGCAATGGCTTGAAGCCAACCCAGGCAAACAATTACTGATCACCACAGTCACGCCTACTGGCGCGGAACAGGTGCAGAAATGGTTTGCAGATCGTGTGCAGCATCGCTATTTACCTTTAGATCACAAGATGTGTGTGCAGCGTGCTTTGAGTAAATTGAGCTGTCCGCAATTGGCGATTATTGAAACCGAGCTTTGGCCTAACCTGTTACAGACCGCCAAGGCCCAAGGTATGACCATTCAGATTATCAATGCTCGCTTAAGTGAGCGTTCCGCCAAGCGTTATCAAAAATTTGCTTTTTTTGCTCGCCCTCTCATGGCTCTGCCGGATCGCTTTTTAGCGCATGCGCCAGCGGATGCAGAGCGTTTTAAGGCGTTGGGGGCGCAAGACGTGCCGGTGGTGGGTAATATCAAATTTGATGTGATAGCGCCGGATGATCCTCAAGTCCCGGTTTGGCGTAAAGCCTTAGCTGCGAAAGGTGAGTTTATATGGATCGCGGCCAGTACCCATGAAGGGGAAGATGCGCTTATTTTGGCGGCGCACAAATCTTTAAAACGCCAGCTCTCTAATGCCAAACTGATTTTGGTGCCGCGTCATCCAGAGCGTTTTGATGAGGTGTTTGCGCAGGCGAAACAGAGTGGTTTTCGAGTTGAGCGTCGCTCCGATGGTCAGCTGGACACTTGGGCTCAGGCAGATGTGTTACTGGGGGATAGCATGGGCGAAATGATGCGTTATTTTGCCATGTCTGATGTGGCTTTCGTAGCGGGTAGCCTGATTGAGCGGGGCGGTCACAACCCAATCGAGCCTGCGATCTTAGCTAAACCTGTGATCGTGGGGGAGCATACCTTCAATTTTGCCGAGATCACTGAGTCCTTGATTCACGATCAAGGGGCGCTTCGAGTGCACTCGATTACAGAGCTGGTGGATCAGCTGCTGTATCTGAAGAATATCTATGTGCGCCAAACCATGGGCCAGAAAGCCTTGGCCAATGCTAAAGCCAATCAAGGGGCTTTGGCACGTGTATTAGACTATTTAAAGAGCAACAACAGTTAGCTATCTGTAGAGCCTCTGCTAGAATAGCGGCGAATGTATCTCATGGGGTGTGGCTTTGGCCGCTGAGAAACCATTGATGGTTAACCCATTGAACCTGAACCAGATCATGCTGGCGTAGGAATTGAGATAGCAAGCCCTTCACATCTTGCCCATCCAGTTATACGCCGCTCACTTAGGAGCGACTATGTTTTCTAATTCTTTGGCGTCTTTCAAATCTCTTGCGTTTGGTACCACCGCCTTATTGGCGACGTCTTTGGTATCTGCTGAAACCTTAACGGTTTACACCTACGATGCGTTTGCATCGGAATGGGGCCCTGGTCCAAAGATCAAAGCGAACTTTGAAGCACAATGTAACTGTGAACTGAATTTTGTGGCGCTGGATTCGTCTGTTGGTATTTTGTCACGTGCGCAACTTGAGGGTGAGGCATCAGAAGCGGATGTGTTGCTTGGCCTTGATTTAAATGTGATGGAAGCGGCGAAGCAAACGGGTTTGCTGGCGAAACACAGTGTCGATACCTCTAACGTCACCACACCAGGTGGTTGGAGTGATGAAAACTTCGTTCCGTTTGATCAAGGCTACTTTGCTTTTATCTACGACAGTGAAAAGCTTGCAACAGCGCCAACCTCCCTAAAAGACGTGGTTGAAAACCAAGACCTGAAAGTGATTTACCAAGATCCTCGTACATCAACGCCGGGGTTAGGCTTACTGCTATGGATGAAAGCTGTGTACGGTGATCAAGCGGCGGACGCATGGGCGAAATTGGCAAGTCATACGGTGACGGTGACCAAAGGCTGGTATGACGGCTACAGCCTGTTCCTAAAAGGGGAAGCGGACGTGGTACTAAGTTACACCACATCACCGGCCTACCATATCGTTGCTGAGGGCGAACATAAGTACAAAGCAGCTACTGCGAGCGAAGGTTTTTACCCACAGATCGAAGTGGCGGCTATGTTAGAAAATGCACCTCATAAAGCGTTAGCTGAACAGTTTATGCAATTTATCCTAGAGCCTGGTTTCCAAAACGTGGTGGCAACCGGTAACTGGATGTACCCAGTGATGAGCAATGTGGATCCACTGCCAGAAGCTTTTACCTCACAACCACAACCGACCAAGGTATTGACGCTAGAGGCTGAGCAAGTGGCACAGCAGCGTCAAGCTTGGATCAATGAATGGTTGGAAGCAACGACTCGATAAGCTTTGATTTTCTCCCCTTATCTACGCCCAGCTTGGCTGGGCGTTTCGCTTTATTTGGTGATCGCCGCTGCGGCTTTGGTAGCATTGCTAGAGTACGCGTCCCCTAGTTCTTGGGGGCGTTATCTCGCCGATCCTTACACATGGCGAGTGGTGCGCTTTTCCTTTACTCAAGCGAGTTTAAGTGCCTTGCTGAGTATCTTGTTGGCCATTCCCATGGCTTCTTGCCTGTTTCATCGACGTTTTATCGGTCGTCAAACACTCTTGTCTCTGTTTGCCATTTCCATTGTGGTGCCGACCATTGTCGCTATCTTGGGGATTGTGGTGGTCTATGGCCGTAATGGCTGGTTTACCTCGTTGTTCGGTACTCCGTTTCCCTTGTATGGCCTAGGTGGCATTTTATTGGCCCATGTGTTTTTCAATATGCCATTGGCGGTACGGGTGATTTTGCAGGCTTATCAATTGATTCCAGACGCCCAGTGGCGGCTTGCCAGTCAGTTAGGTTTTAGTCGTTGGCATGTGTTCCGCTTAATTGAATGGCATTATCTGAAAAAGAATCTGCCAGGCTTGTTTCTGCTGATTTTTATGTTGTGCTTTTCCGGTTTTGCCGTGGTGCTGAGTCTAGGTGGCGGGCCCCGTTCGAGCACTTTGGAAGTGGCCATTTATCAGGCGCTGCGTTTTGAATTTGATTTAAACAAAGCCAGTTACTTATCGTTATTACAGGTGGCGATTTGTTCTTTGGTGGCGTTGGCGGTGTATAAACTGGCGCCGCCGATCCGTCAGGATGTGAGCATATATCAAGGGCAACGGTTAGCCATGCGCTCCAGTGGGGTGGCCAAGGTCGTTGACTTTAGCACCCTAGCAATCGTGCTGCTTTGGGTGTTGCCGCCCTTTGTGGCGATTCTTGCTCCCGTGGTGACGGCCTTGTTTTGGCAAACCTTATGGTCGGGTGATCTATGGTGGTCGGTGTGGCACTCGCTGCGCATTGCTTTGCCATCTGGCGTTCTATCATTACTGATCGGATTAAGCCTGGCGGCGCTGGTGCGCACTTTACGCTGGCGTCAGCGTGGCGATTGGTGGGCGCAAAAGCTGGAGCAGTCTGGCAATTTAGTGTTGATGGTGCCAAGTTTGGTGCTGGCAACGGGCCTGTTTCTGCTGTTCCGTAATGCTGGTGTCAGTATTAAGCACGCCTATTGGATTGTCGTGTGGGTCAATGCTGTGATGGCGTTGCCATTTGTATTGCGTGCCATCATGCCGACCATCTATCAGCAGGAAAAACGCTTCCGTCATCTATACGCGCAAATGCATGTGGTCGGTTGGGCACGCTTTCGCTTGGAGTGGGGGCAAATTCGCTCATCCCTTGCGCAAGGTTTGGCCTATGCGGTGTTACTCAGTCTCGGGGATCTTGGGGTGGTGGCTTTATTCGGTTCCAAAGGCTTAGAAACCTTACCCATGTATTTGTATCAATTGATTGGTTCCTATCGAGTTGAGCAGGGCGCCTGCGTCGCGGTGGTGTTGATTTTATTGTGCTTAAGTTTGTTTTATTCCATCAATCGCTTCGTAGGAGGTCGCCGTGTTGTCGTTTGATTTAAGCTATCGTTGGCAAGATTTTCAGGCCAGCTATCAGGCGCAGCTAGAGCTAGGTTGCACCTCCATTTTAGGAGCCAGCGGTGGCGGTAAAAGTACCTTATTGGCGTTACTCGGTGGCTATATCGAAGGACAAGGCAGTATTCGCTTTGATGCGCAAGAGTTGCTGCCATTGGCACCTTACGATCGACCTATTACCACCTTGTTTCAAAGTGATAATTTATTTCCTCAACTCAGTGTGTGGGACAATATTGCCATTGGTTTATCACCGTCTCGCATATTGACCTCAGAGCAAAAGGAGAAGGTGCGCTGGGCGCTAGAGCAGGTTCAGTTGCAGGCCTTTGCTGCCAAGTATCCAGATCAGTTATCCGGTGGCCAAGCTCAGCGTGTGGCCATTGCCCGTGTGCTGGTGCGCGAAAAACCGATTCTGTTATTGGATGAGCCTTTCAGTGCGCTGGATCCGAAGCTGCGCTCGGATATGTTGCACCTAATTAAACAACTGACTGAGCAATACCAGTGGACCACAATTATGGTGACGCACAGCCCTTCGGACGTTCTGTTATTAGGCGGCCAAGTGTTATTGCTGGAAGAGGGCCAGGTTGTCGCACAAGCTGATGCAATAATATTGTCCGAAACACCACCGGATTCGCCGTTTAATCGCTATTTGCATATTTCACCTTCCCTTAAATAAAGCGATGATAGCGGCTTGATTCGCTGTTCTTCGTCTGCTGTTCTTCTATCCGAAAGGAAATGTCCGTGAGCGATATTTATCTGGTTAAAAAAGGCATCTACGCCACCATTGCCTACGCTTTTATTATGTCGATCACTGCGGTGGCAGCGAAGCAGGTGCAAACCCAAATCGCGGTGCCCGTTCTGGTGTTTTGGCAAAGCCTATTTTGTCTGGCGGTTTTATTCCCTCAGATGTGGGGTAAATGGCAGCGTCGCCCTTGGCATGTGATTAAGGCACACTTCTTACGCAGTCTTGGTGGTTTTGCGGGCTTCTTATTTTACTACTGGGCGTTGAATCATATCCCGCTGGTGGAGGCTTCCCTGTTGCGTTCTTGTGCGCCTTTATGTGTGCCCTTTGTGGTGCTGATTATGCATCGGGTGATGATCCCAAAAGCCCGTTGGTTGCCGCTTTTAATCGGCTTTATTGGTGTGGCGCTGGTTATTAATCCGACGCCAGAGCATTTCAATCCTTGGCATATTATCGGCTTCTTGTCGGCGGTTGGTTTGGCGTTTTCTATGGTGACGACGCGCATGCTAAGCAGTCATGTGTCTGGACAAGAGACCATGTTTGTCTACTTTGCTTTTTCCGCCCTGATGTCGTTGCCGTTAGCGTTTGGGCAAGGAGAGAGCTTGGCACTTCCTTCTGATACCTGGCTGTGGGTTTTAGTCGTGTCGATCACCCTCTATGGGGGAATGCATTTGTACACGTTGGCTTATACCTATGCCCCTGCCAGCGTGGTGTCGCCAGTGAGTTATATCGGGATTGTCTTTGCAGGCTTTTGGGGTTGGGTGATTTGGGGACACGTCCCAGATTGGCTCGCCATCTCTGGGACAGTGTTGATCTTCTCAAGCATTGTGATCAGTGCACGCTTGAATCGAAAGTAGGACTAAGCCTTGGCTTGTTCCTGCTTTACCCGTTGATTCAAAATGGTGGCAATGCCGATACCGGTAAAGATCAGCAGAATGCCGACGCCATGGAAGCTTTCGATTTGCTCACCCAAAAACAGCACTGATAAGAAAATACTAAACACCGGCAGCAGGTGCACAAAGTGACCGGCTGCCGCGGCGCCTAATTTTTGCACGCCAATGTTCCAGCAAATAAAGGCCCCGATTGAGGCAAAAATCCCCATATAAAGAATCGCTCCCCAGTTTGCTCCGCTTAGTGTGGCAATGTTGCTGCTTGAGAACAGTAAAAACAGCGGCAGCTGAATGCAGGTGCCCATCACTGCCGTCACAGCAAAGAAACTTAAAATATTCATGGCCGGACGCTTTACCAGCAACACCGAATAAATTGCCCAACTCACTGCCGCGGCAATGATCCATAAATCACCGCTGGAAATGGTCAAATGTAAAAAGGTGTCTAGGCTGCCACGACTAACAATCACAATAGCACCCACCGTGGAAATTAAAATACCGGTGTTCTGTAACGTAGAGGTTTTACTACCTAGTAGCAGACGTGCGGTAATCAGAATCATCACTGGCATAATGGAGTTCAGCAAGACGGCGTTGGTCACTGTCGTCGAGCTTAAGCCAATGTAGAGAAATAGGTTGTAGTTACAGATGCCTAGAAAAGCGAAAAATAGCAACATTGGCCAGTGTTTTTGTACCAAGCCCCAGTCGGCGATGATTTTCTTATAGGCGAAGGGCAGAATCAGTAGGCAGGCAAAGCTCCAACGGAAAAAGGAAATGGTATAAGGGTCAATACCATCCGATACCGTGACGCGTCCTAACACATAGTTGCCGGACCAAAATAAGATCGGGAGCAACAAATATACAAAAGCGGGCATAGCAAGTCCTTGCTGGTTTGATGAGCCAATTAGAATGATTATTAGAGCGACTCAACATAACCAGTAATGTTTAGACTGTCTAGATTTGCGTTACTGAACTAATCCTCCCTGTCTTTGTCAGAGACTCAGCAAGTTTCAGCGAAGCCAAAGAAAAGGTTAAATTTTATCCGCTTAGGCTTTTTAATTTTGTGAGGGCGGTATATAATTCGCGTCCCCGTAAATCATACTCCTTGTCTCACAGCTTTTTCACGGGGGAAGCGTGGAGACTAAGAACCCATAAGGAGCAATCATGCGTCATTATGAAATCGTGTTTCTGGTACACCCAGATCAAAGCGAACAAGTTCCAGCAATGGTCGAGCGTTACACTAACTTGATCACTGAAGACGGCGGTAAAGTACACCGTCTAGAAGACTGGGGCCGTCGTCAACTAGCTTACCCAATCAACAAAATCCACAAAGCGCACTACGTTCTTATGAACATTGAAGCGTCTGAAGGTGTGATGGCTGAGCTTAACGACACTTTCCGTTACAACGATGCGATCATCCGTAACCTAGTTATCCGTCGTAAAGAAGCGGTAACTGAAGTGTCTCCAATCAAAGCATCTGAAAGCCGTGAAGAGCGTCGTTCTGCTCCACAGCGTGAAGAGCAAAAATCAGAAGCTGCGGACAACGCAGAAGATTCTGCTGAATAATTGATTAATTAGGAGATACATTATGGCTCGTTTTTTCCGTCGTCGTAAATTCTGCCGTTTCAGTGCAGAAGGCGTTAAAGAGATCGATTACAAAGATCTAGACACTCTAAAAGGTTACATCACTGAAACTGGTAAAATCGTACCAAGCCGTATTACTGGCACACGTGCACGTTACCAGCGTCAGCTAGCGACTGCTATCAAACGCGCTCGCTACATCGCTTTGCTTCCTTACACTGACGGTCACTTCAATTAATAAGTGATCTAAGAAGTATCTAATGGGCGGTTTAGCTAACTGGGTAATGATAAAACGCATGAATGCTATCCTAGTGGTAGCAATCTGCAGCATCATACCTATGATGTTTTGGCTGGGCGCTGCGGTCCTCGGACTGATAGTACTTCGTAAAGGTGTAAAAGACGGAATACCCGTACTTGCTTGGGGTGGCCTACCAGCACTTGTGCTGTGGGTGATTCAAAGTGATGCGACGGCATTCATGGTGTTGATCGACACGTTTGTTTTGGCTTATGTGCTAAGAGAAAAAGTGTCTTGGGCTTGGGTGATGTTAGGGGCAAGTTTACTTGCGGTACTATCATCCCTGATCCAGCCGTTACTCATGGCGGACTTGTTGGATATGGTCGCAGACCTGATTCAGCAGATCCTAACCAATAATGAGGAAGGGGTAGCGATTCCTAGTAAGGAAGAAATTATCCAGCAGGCGGTGATCGCCATGTCTGTAGTGCAAGCGTACATTGCGGTGGCAGCGTTATTCTTAGCGCGTCGTTGGCAAGCACGCTTGTACAACCCAGGTGGTTTAAAGAAGGAGTTTCATGAATTTAGACTCCCTCTTTCGGTTGCATTGATTCTCGGTGCAATGGTGCTGGTGGGCGAAAGCCTAGGTGGTGGTTTCGAGGTGTTGTCTCGCGCTGCTGTGCCAGCATTAGTGATCCCTGGTCTCGCACTAGTTCATGGTATTCTGGCATTAAAGAAAATTGGGATGGTCGGTCTGGTTCTATTTTACTTGATTGGCATTTTGGTACTGAGCGTTTACTTCGCGAATATTTTGATCTTCCTTGCGGTGGTCGATAGCTTTGTAAACATTCGTGGACGAATGTCATCTAAACCAACCGACGTCAATTAAAAGCTAGTTAATATATTTAGAGGTGATCGAGATGGATGTGATTCTACTCGACAAAGTAGGCAAGCTAGGCGGTATCGGTGACGTTGTTGCTGTTAAACCAGGTTTTGCTCGTAACTTTTTGATTCCAAACAAAAAAGCTGTGATGGCTACTAAAGCAAACTTGTCTTCTTTCGAAGAGCGTCGCGCTGAGCTTGAAGCTCAAGCTGCTGAGCGTAAAGCTGCTGCAGAAGTACGTGCACAGTCTCTAGAAGGCAAAACTTTCACAATCACTGCTAACGCTGGTGACGAAGGTAAGCTATTCGGCTCTATCGGTACTCGTGACATCGCTGATGCGATCGTTGCAGGTGGCGTTGAAGTTGCTAAATCTGAAGTACGTCTTCCAGAAGGTGCTCTACGTAACGTAGGCGCTTACGAAGTTGACGTTCAACTACACGCTGAAGTAACTGCTACAGTTACTCTAGAAGTTGTAGCTCTATAATTTCAAACGAAATTATAGCTTCAAAGAGAGGCATTCCGCTTAGGCGGAGTGCCTTTTTTTATGTCTGTCTGACGACGAAATTCAGCATTGAAAAGCTAGGCTAGAGTGATAAGCTTTGTGGTCTTGTCTATCCCCGACTCACGAGAGAGTGTTACGTGCAATTAGAAGATTCAGAAGTCTCCGCCATTAAATTACCGCCTTACTCGATTGAGGCTGAGCGTTCAGTCATTGGTGGCTTGATGCTGGACCCACAAGCGTGGGAGAAGGTCTCAGAAGTGGTCATGGCGGATGACTTTTATCGACCAGAGCATCGCGCGATTTTCTCCGTGATCGCGCGCTTAGCGGATGAGACCGAGCCAGCCGACGTGGTGACTATCAGCGAGCGCCTCGATAAACGTGGTGAGCTGGAAGAGATCGGTGGTATTGCTTACCTGATTGAAATGGTCGAAGCCACGCCGAGTGCCGCCAATATAGGTTCCTACGCTGAGATTGTGCGTGAGCGTTCAGTATTACGCCGCCTGATCAGCACCACCAACGAAATTAATACCCGCGCTTACCACCCAGAAGGAATGACTGCCTCGGAAATCGTCGAAGACGCAGAGCGTCGTATTTTCCAATTAAGTGGCGATGGTGAGAAAAAGGGCGGGCCGCGTGTCGCCGCAGAAATCCTCAGTAAAACCGTTGATAAAATTGATGAGTTGTATCATCGCGAAGGTTCGATTACTGGTCTGAGTACGGGCTTCACCGATTTGGATGCCATGACCTCTGGGTTACAGCCATCTGACTTGATTATCGTTGCTGGTCGTCCGTCGATGGGTAAGACGACCTTTGCCATGAACTTGGTGGAAAATGCCACCATGATCAGTGAGCTACCTGTGGTGGTGTTCAGTCTGGAGATGCCGGCAGAGCAGCTGATGATGCGTATGTTGTCGTCTTTGGGGCGCATCGATCAGACGCGCATGCGTTCTGGGCAATTGATTCAAGAAGATTGGGATAAACTCATGTCAGCGGTGAAAATGCTCAAAGACCGCAAGCTGTTTATTGATGATACGGCGGGCATCAGCCCGACCGAGATGCGTTCACGTACTCGTCGTATTGCCCGTGAGCATGGTGGTGTGGCCTTGATCATGGTCGACTATTTGCAGTTGATGCAAATTCCTGGTTACAGCGAAGGTCGTACCAATGAGATTTCTGAGATCTCTCGCTCGCTAAAAGCCATTGCCAAAGAAATGACCTGTCCTGTGATTGCTTTGTCACAGCTTAACCGTAGTCTTGAGCAACGTCCGAATAAACGTCCGGTGAACTCGGATCTGCGTGAATCCGGTGCGATCGAGCAGGACGCGGACATTATTTCGTTTGTTTACCGTGATGAGGTATACCACGAAGATACGCCCCATAAAGGGATCGCGGAAATTATCATTGGTAAGCAGCGTAACGGTCCGATCGGCACTTGCCGTTTGGCGTTTATTGGCAAGTTTACGCGCTTTGAGGATTTAGCGCCGGACGCGTACCGTGATTTTGATGATGAGTAGTGCTATTTTTATGCTTTTTTGTTGCTAAAAATGTACGTAAATCTTATGGTTAGGGCAGTGATTAGATAGATTTATCGAGAGAAGCTATGCGTAAAATGTCTGTTACAAACAGGGAAAATGATTTTCCCTCGCACTACACCCTTGTCTCCAGTACGGATGTGAAGGGTCGTATCACCTTTGTAAATGATGATTTCTGTAAAGTGGCAGGCTATGAGCGCGAAGAGCTTATTGGTCAGCCGCATAATTTAATTCGTCACCCAGATGTACCTCCAGCGGTGTTTGCCGATATGTGGGAAAACCTAAAGGCGGGTCGTAGCTGGATGGGGATTGTTAAAAACCGTTGTAAAAGCGGTGATCATTACTGGGTCAGTGCGCACGTTAGTCCTCTAATCGATAATGGCAAAGTCATTGGCTATGAATCGGTACGTCAGAAAGTCACCAATGATCAAAAAGCTCATGCGCAAATGGTGTATGAGCGTGTTAACTCAGGCAAGCACCCTGTACCTGCCATGCCGCGTTTCAAAGGCTGGATGTGGCGCCAAACTTGGTTAAATGCCATCTTCTTTGTGGTGTTTGGTATCATGGGGTTATTCTCGCCTTGGTTGTGGTGGCAAATTTTGTCGCCTATTTTGGCGATTGTGGGGGCGACCTTAAACTTAACGCAGCGCCAATCACTGCGTTCAACCATTGCTAAGTTGCCGCCAGAGGCCCATAACATTATTGGTCAGTACCTGTACTACAAAGCGGTAGGGCCTAATGTGGCGCTTAGTTTCTCGCAATTGCATAAGAGTGCGGCGGCGTTTACCTTTCGTTATCGTTTGATGGTGGGGTCTAAGCAGCTGCAACACACGGCACAGCAGGCGAAGAACAGTGTAACTTCGAATTTGGGTAACTTTAATAAGCAGCGTGATAGCTTCCGTACGGTGGTGTCGGCTAGTACTCAATTGCAGGCCAGCGTCAATCAAATCGCTGACAATGTGCGCATTGCCGCTGAAGATACTGCATCGGTAGAAGATAAAGCCAAAGCCAGCCGTGCCATGGCGAAACACACCGGCGAGACCATGCAGAAAGTTTACCAAGAGGTCAACTCAGCCAAAGGTGTGGTAGAGGATCTGGCGAAGCAAAGTGATCGCATCAATGGTTTGGTAAATTCGATCAGTGATATCGCAGAGCAGACTAACTTGCTGGCATTGAATGCGGCGATCGAATCAGCTCGTGCGGGTGAGGCAGGCCGTGGCTTTGCCGTGGTGGCAGATGAAGTGCGTGCGCTAGCCATTCGTACTCAGGATGCGACGCAAAGTATTCACGAAACCACTGAAGAGCTGAAACGCAATACTCAAGCGGTGCTGGAAGCGATTGACAAAGGTGCTAGCGTGGCGAACGAAGGCGTTGCAGGGGTTAGTGAGGTGGCGGAAAGTATGAATGCCATTGAACAAGCCATTCACCATATTGTTGAAATGACCGCACAGATCAACTCGGCAACCGCAGAGCAGGCTGATGTGGCAACTTCTTTAAGTCAGCAAATGATGGAAGTGGATCAGCTGAGTATCGAAAGTATCGAGCGCGCGGAACACATTGTCACCAATATTGCGCACATCGAAGAGGAAGCCTACGAACAGGGCAACCTAGCTGAACGTATGAAGCAGTAGTCAGTGTTCTGATCTAAAAAACCGAGCCTAGCGCTCGGTTTTTTTGTTTGGGACGTCTAGGTTTTGTGAGAAGACCGTTAAGCGAAATGCTCTTGAATCACAGCATGAATCGCGTGACCGAGTTTAACGATCTGATCCTGCTCGATCACATAGGGCGGCATCAAATAAATCAGTCGCCCAAAGGGGCGAATCCAAACACCTTTATCGACAAACAGCGGCTGAATTTTATGTAGGTCGACGGGGTGAGAAAGCTCTACCACGCCAATCGCGCCAAGGCAGCGCACATCGAGCACCACATCCAGATCTAAACAGGGGCTTAACGCGCTTTCCAGCCATACTTGGATCTGCGCGACTTTCTCTTCAATATTGTAGCTTTGTACCAAGTCTAAGCTAGCGTTTGCGGCGGTGCAGGCCAAGGCGTTACCCATAAAGGTCGGGCCGTGCATAAAAACGCCACCTTGATCGCTGATACCTAACGCCACCTTGTCATTGGTAATGGTGGCCGCCAGGGTAATGTAACCGCCGGTGAGTGCTTTACCGACACACATAATATCGGGCTCAATATTAGTGTGCTCAGTGGCGAATAGCTTACCAGTACGGCCGAACCCCGTCGCGATCTCATCAAAGATCAGCAAGATATTGAATTCATCACACAGGGCGCGAATCTCATCCAAATACGCTGGGTTGTAGAAACGCATACCGCCAGCATTTTGCACCACAGGCTCAATGATAAAGCCTGCCAAGTGTTCATGCTGTTCGGCAAAAGCTTCGCGAATTTCTTTTAAATAGTTTGAGTCGATTGGTGCATCGATACCCGTAGGAGGTGGCGAGACAAAGCATTGTGGCGTGAGCGCTTGGTTAAACATGCTGTGCATGCCATTCACTGGATCACACACGGACATGGCGGCAAAGGTGTCGCCATGGTAGCCCGAACGTGGCGTGGCAAAATGCTGTTTGTCAGGTTTGCCTTGCGTGTGCCAGTACTGAATCGCCATTTTTAAGGCAACTTCTACCGATACTGAGCCTGAGTCAGAGAAAAACACGCGCGTGAGACTTGGCGGCGTCATTGCAACTAACTTTTGACCTAGCTCGATGGCTGGCTTATGAGTTAGTCCGCCAAACATCACATGAGAGAAATCGTCAATTTGTTGGTGCAGAGCTTGGTTGATCGCTGGGTGGCTGTAACCATGAATCACACTCCACCAAGATGACATGCCATCGATCAGTGTGCGGCCGTCAGCGAGATGGAACTCACAACCCGAAGCGCGTTCCACTAAAAAGTGCGGCGTAGGATGGCTCATGGAGGTGTAAGGGTGCCACAAAAGCTGTTTATCTAGTTCGGTTAGCAACTGCTGTTGTTCTTGGTTCATGCCGCTTTCTCGATCACTGTATTGGATAAGGGTAGGGCGATACTAACGAAATTGAATTGCTCATGCCATGTTGCTTGGACTTTATTCGGGTGTGCGCGCCAGAGCCAAGACGGTTACTCGTTTGGCGCCAGCAAGACGCAAGGCTTTAGCACAGGCTTCTACCGTGCTGCCAGTGGTGACAATATCATCGATTAAAAGAACCTGCTCAGGCACAGATTGATTGGTGTAGAAGAAGCGATGGGATAAGGTCTGGCGCTCTTGTTTAGAGCGCGTATGTTGTGCGCTGATCTCGACACGGCGCATTAGTTGAAGACGCTGAGTGTTGCGCTGCTCAAGAGATCGTCGCAGTAAATCAGCGATGCAAGTCGTCTGACAATAGCCCCGTTCAGCTAACGAATGCTGACTGGTGGGTACAATACACCAAGTGTCAGGCAGGATAATCTCTTTTGCTTGTATATGCTGCGCCAGTAACGCTACCAGTGGGCGCAATAGGTGGGGCTGGTTTTCAAACTTGGCTTTGCGGATTAAACCTCGACACAGTCCTTCGTATCTTAATGGGGCAATAATGCGATCAAAGCTGGGTGATGAACTTTGACATTCGCCGCATAGGGGGATGCTTAGGGCGGTTGGACGTGAACAGCGTTGGCAGTGGCTGTGATTCTCTTGTAAGAGCGAACGGCAGCTTTGGCAGAGGGGGCCTTCATGGCGGATATCGCAGACATAGCACTGTTTTAAAAGTGTGCGATTGTAAACTGATGAGATTAAGTTGGTTGACAGATGTAAGAAGGTCATTAGTATTGCGTTCCTTGCAACAATAAAATTATGGAGCCTCAGCGGTGACTATTGCGACTCAACCTCGATACGACTGGACTAGCCAAGAAGTTCAAGCTTTATTCGACATGCCATTTATGGATTTGCTCTTCCATGCGCAAACCGTTCACCGTGCTAATTTTGCACCAAACCAAGTACAGGTCAGTACGTTATTGTCCATCAAAACCGGTGCTTGTCCAGAGGACTGTAAGTACTGCCCGCAAAGTGGTCATTACAATACAGAGCTTGAGAAAGAAAAGCTGATGGAAGTCCAGAAAGTGTTGCAAGAAGCACAACTGGCGAAAGAAAAAGGCGCGACGCGTTTCTGTATGGGCGCGGCTTGGAAACACCCGTCGGAAAAAGATTTCCCATACGTGTTGGAAATGATCAAAGGCGTGAAGCAGCTAGGTCTTGAGTCATGTGTGACACTTGGTACCTTGAACGATGCGCAAGCCAAACAGCTGGCAGAAGTGGGCCTTGATTACTACAACCACAACCTAGATACCTCGCCTGAATTCTACGACAGCATCATTACTACTCGTTCTTACCAAGAGCGTCTAGACACGCTTTCTCGTGTGCGTGATAACGGCGTTAAGCTTTGTTGTGGCGGTATCATGGGCTTGGGTGAAGAGCAAAAAGACCGTGTCGGTCTATTGCGTCAGCTATCACAAATGACGCCGCATCCTGAGAGCGTGCCAATCAACATGTTGGTCAAGGTTGAAGGCACACCACTGGAAAACGTGGATGATCTCGACGAATTTGAATTTATCCGTACCATCGCGGTGGCGCGTATCCTAATGCCAACGTCGCACGTACGTTTGTCCGCTGGCCGTCAAGGTATGAGCGAACAAACTCAAGCGCTGTGCTTTATGGCGGGTGCCAACTCAATTTTCTACGGTGAGAAATTGCTAACGACGGGCAACCCTGAAGCGGATAAAGACCGCATGTTGTTCGCTAAGTTGGGCATTCAACCTGAGCAACGTCATGATGTATCGGACGAAGCGGTACAGGAATCCATTGTTGCCCAAGCGAAAGCACAAGAAGAAGCGAAATTTTTCTACGATGCCACCGTTTAAGACACCGGATTGGATGCTCGATGCGCTTGATGAGCGCCGTCAGCAGCATCTATTTCGGTCAACCAAGGTAATCACCAGTCCTCAGTCAACCCGCTTAAGCCAAGCGGGTAAAGACTATTTGGCATTTTGTTCCAATGATTACCTTGGCTTAGCCAATCATCCGCAATTAAAACAAGCTATGGCGGATGCCGCACTTAAGTACGGTGTCGGCAGTGGCGCTTCCCATTTGGTGTGTGGTCATTTAGATGCCCACCAAGCGTTAGAGCAGGCGCTGGGTGCATGGCTTGGCTATGAGCGGGTCCTACTGTTCAGTACGGGCTATATGGCTAACTTGGCCGTGATATCTGCGTTGGGTAGCAAACAGCACCCTATTTTAATGGATAAGCTGAACCATGCGTCTTTGATTGATGGGGCTCGTCTAAGTGACGCCACCTTTAAACGCTATTTGCATAACAATGTTGAAAGCGCGGCTAAGCACATGGCAAGCCTGGGTCAAGCCGGCGTGCTGGCGACCGATGGCATTTTTAGTATGGATGGCGATCGTGCGCCGCTGGCAGAATTAGCGGCGTTGGCAGCCAAACAGGACTGGCTGTTAATGGTAGACGATGCCCACGGTCTAGGATGTATGGGCGAAGATGGCAAAGGCAGTTTAGCGCTAGAGAACTTAAGCGCACAGCAAGTGCCATTTCTGATGGGCACCTTTGGTAAGGCCTTTGGCGTGGCGGGGGCGTTTGTCGCCTGCTCCCATGATATGGCCGACTACCTGACTCAGTTTGCACGTCCCTATATTTATACCACAGCGATGCCGCCTGCAGTTGCCGCCACGGTACTGGCGAGTTTACAACTGATTCGCTCAGCAGAAGGTGAGCAACGCCGTCAAACTCTCGCCAGTCATGTGGCGTTGTTGCGTCAGCGTGCAAGGGCGTGGCCTTATGAAATGATGCCGTCAGACAGTGCCATTCAGCCATTGTTAATTGGTTCGAGTGAGCAAGCATTGCAGATCAGTTATGCATTAGAGCAGCGTGGCATTATGTGTAAAGCGATACGACCGCCCACCGTTCCACCGAATACGGCAAGACTGCGAATTACCCTAAGTGCTGAGCACAGTCGTGGGGACGTCGAGCATTTGTGTGATACTCTTGATGCTATCTTCCATGACGTCTCTGAGTGATCACTATGCGTACTCCTATTGAAACGCAAGCCTTTGGTAATCCAAAGCATCCCGCGATTTTTTTCGTGCCTGGTTGGGCGATGCCAAAAGAAGTACTCCATGAGGTGGCAACGCTGCTCAGTGAGTCTTTTTATGTGGTGCTGGCCAACCTGCCTGGCGTGACGGTTGATCCAAATTGGCATAAAGCCAACCGTTTTGGTCCCAATTACGATATTGATGCCTTGGCTGAGCAATTAATCCGTGCTGCGCCCAAGCCTTGCTGGTGGATCGGTTGGTCGCTGGGCGGTATGGTAGCGAACTACATTGCCTCGCGCCGCTCGAGCTGTGTCAAAGGCGTGATCAGTATTGCCAGTGCACCTAAGTTTGTCGCCTCAAAAACATGGCCGATGGGCATGGCGCAGGACACCTACACGCAGTTTTTTGATCTGGTGAAGCAGTCCCCTGAAAAAGGTTTACGTCGCTTTTTGTCCCTGCAAACGCAAGGGGCACAAGACTCTAAAGCCTTGACCAAAACGCTCGCGGGTTTACAGCCAAAAGAGCTGATTGATCCGGAAGCATTGATCCGTGGTTTGGCGTTGTTGGAAACCTTAGACGTGCGCCGAGAAGTCGCTTTGCTGGATTTGCCGAATTTACATATTTTTGGTGTCAATGATGCCTTGGTGGTTGAGTCTGAAGTGGTGCCAGCCTTGCCGAGCAACCCACTGCAAACTGTGGTGTCACTAACGGATATAGCGCATCAGCCATTCCTTGAAGATCCGTCACAGTTTGTGGCCCTAGTAACGCAATACATTAATGACAACACGTTCCACTGAATCTGATCAATCGTATAAGCAGAAAGTCGCTTCGAGTTTTTCCCGAGCGGCACACAGTTACGATGAGTACGCACTTTTTCAAGAACAGGTATTAACGCAACTGATGGCTTGGTTCACTGCCAAGCCAAATCAGCGTTGGCTTGACCTTGGTACCGGAACGGGGCGGGCGCTCGCGGCGATGCAAGCAATTCAACCGGCCGCGGAATTGGTTGCTTTAGACTTGTCTTTTTCAATGTTGCAACAAGCGCAACAGCGATTGCCTAACGCTGGTTTTGTCTGTGCTGATGCAGAAGCGTTACCTTTTCAAAATGACTCGCTTGATGGCGTCTTCTCGAGTCTAGCGATTCAGTGGTGTTTGCATCCACAGCAGTTATTTCAAGAGTTGCATCGCGTTTTAAAATACCGCGGCCAAGTCGTGGTATCGACTCTATTGTCTGGCTCCATGTCAGAGTTAGGTCAAGCGTGGCAGCAAGTGGATGGTCGCAGTCATCATAATCATTATCCAGCATTAGACGCGGTGTTGACTCAGTGTAAGGCGGCAGGTTTTAGCGTGTTGCAAGCTGAGCAACGAACCATGACGGTCCACTTCGACAGTGTCAAAGCGGCCGTCTACTCCCTTAAAAAAGTCGGAGCTTCCTTAGTCGCGGACGACTCCGGTGTTTCATCGCCATCCAAATGGAAAGCCTTTGAAGCGGCCTATGCTAAGCAGGCGACAGCGCAAGGGATTCCGCTTTCCTATGAAGTGGCATTTATTCAATTAATGAAGGTAGATCATGGCTAAACAGCAGTACTTTATCACCGGAACCGACACTGATGCCGGTAAAACTCATGTTTGCGTTGGCTTGCTTAAGGCAGCCGCACGTCGCGAGTTGCGATCGATGGGGATAAAGCCAATTTCTGCTGGCGCAGAAATGATCGACGGTAAATTGCGTAATGATGATGCCCTGCAGATTCAGGCGGCGGGTTCTATTGCGCTGCGTTATGAGCAGGTGAATCCTGTGGTATTTGAGCCGCCGATTGCACCGCATATTGCCGCGGCCAAAGAGAACAAAATCATTACTGTTTCGCGCTTAGAGGGCTTTGTTCGCGGTACCCTGCTAACGCCGCACGATTTTGCTTTGGTCGAAGGCGCTGGTGGTTGGCGTGTACCAGTCAATGATCGCGAGCTGCTATCGGATTTGGCGAAGCGTTTAGCCATACCTGTGATTGTCGTCGTCGATATGCGCTTAGGTTGTTTAAATCATGCCTTTTTGACCATGGAAGCGATCCGTCGTGATGGTCTGCAGATTGCTGGTTGGATCGCTAACGGTGGTCAAAATGAAATGAACTGCTACGAAGAAAACTTAGCAACACTGAATAATATGGTGTCGGCGCCTTTGTTGGGGAGTTTGTCATGGCAGCAAGACAGCCAAACAGCGGAACAAGAATTTGACCAGCTGTTGCAAAACTTAAGCAGTTAAACCATTGCCTTATAAAGAAATTATTATCATTTTACTGAGCTGAGACCATGTCTCTTGGGTGACTCTGTGCTAAAGTTTAAAGCTAGTTAAGGTCATTAATAGAGAATTATGAAAGCCTGTTTAATTGGTGTCAGCCAAGAAGAGAGTCAAGCTGTTGCACCGATCCTGCATTTCCTCGGTATTGAGATAGTGTTGGATCCGCAACAAGATGAACTGGTCGACTTTTTTGTGGTCGGCAGTTTAGTGGATGTGACTCAGCTGTCTTTGCCTCTGCCCTCTATTTGGTTGCAGACGCACGAAGGAATTGAAACGGATAATGCCATTTGGTGTTGTCCCATTCCTTGGCGTCAGGACCAAATTATGCCCATTTTAAACCGCCTGGCTGAATCTCCGAATATGCCCCGTGCACAAGGGGTCAATCTGAATGTTTATGTGCGACATTTGGAGTCTTTACTGATTCGTCATGCGCTCACCAGCTCCAATGGCGTAGTGTCACAAGCGGCGAATTTATTACAGATTCAACGCACCACCTTGATTGAAAAAATGCGTCGTTATCGTATTGATAAATCGGAGTTTTAAGTGGACAAGGATGAAGAAATTGCCCGCTTAAAAGAAGCTTTTGAGCTGTTTGAGGAAACCTCTCGTTCGCTGCAAAGCTCCTATGCCGAGTTACAAGGGGAAGTGCGGCGACTGACGGAAAAGTTAGAGCAGGCAGAGCAAGCTAAGCGCGCGGAAGAATCGAAAAATAAGATTCTACTGAAACAGTTTCAGCAGTTGTTTTGGTCGATGCCGGTCGGTGTCATGATGCTCAACCCCGAAGGGATTGTGGTGATGACCAACCCGATTGTGGATCGCTTGTTTGGTGAATCCATTTTGGGTGGTGTTTGGTCTGAGATAGTGCCAAAAAGCTTTCGTCCGCAGAAAGACGATGGCCATGAGATTACCATGGTCACAGGTCGTCGCGTTCGGGTAGAAACATCGTCACTAGGGGACGTACCGGGGCAGCTGATTATCCTGGTGGATTTGACCGAAACCCACTCATTACAACGTCAACTGGCGCACCATGAACGACTATCGACCATGGGCAAAATGGTGGCGGCCTTGGCTCATCAAATTCGTACACCCCTGTCTTCTGCTATGTTGTATGCAGGGCACTTACAGAAAGATTCTTTGTCAGAGGACATGCGCATTCGCTTTTCTAGTAAGTTGTCAGATCGTTTAAACAACATAGAACGTCAAATTCGCGATATGCTGATTTTCTCCAAATCAGATATCAAGCTGGATGAAAAACTTAATTTGCATGAGTTTAGCGATAAACTCATTGAGCGTGCCCAAGAGCAGGTGGAACAGCACAATGCCATACTGGATACTACTGCGGGTGAGTTAGCAGTGGGGTTACTGCAATGCAATCAAGAAGTATTGATTGGTGCGATATTAAATCTGGTCAATAACGCAATTGAGGCATCCGAGCGAGGCGCCTGCATTTATCTTTATCTTGCTCAAGTTGAACAACAATTAATAATAGTGGTGGAAGATCACGGTCGAGGGATGACCGAAGAGCAATTAAACAAGGTCCAAGAAGGCTTTGTCACCACTAAACAACATGGAACGGGGCTTGGGCTGATGGTCGTAAAAGCGATCATTCGAGCTCATCATGGTACCTTTGATATTGAAAGCCAGCCAGGTGTCGGCACGAAGGCAACCATCACATTGCCAATTTTAGGGAGTTAACATGTCTGAAGTGAGTTTATTAGTCGTAGAAGACGATCGCGGCCTGGCCGAAGCGTTGGAAGATACGCTGCTGTTGGCGGGCTATAAGTGTTTTATGGTGGAGAGCTCAGAAGACGCTATCTTGGCACTGAAACGCCAAAACTTTGATATGGTGATCTCGGATGTTAACTTGCCGGGCATGGATGGTTATGGCTTATTGCAACATGTGGTGGAACACTTTCCAGAACTGCCGATGATGCTGATGACCGCGTATGGTGATATTGCGCACGCCGTGGAGGCCATGCGTAGCGGCGCAGTGGATTACCTGCTCAAGCCTTTTAAAGAAGAAGAGCTGTTGGATGTGATTGCTAAGCACACTTCCCGTGTGGCGAAAGTGAAGAGCAATACGCCGATAGCCAGAGATCCTGCTAGTGTGGCTCTATTGGAGTTGGCGCGCCGTGTTGCGGTGACTGATTCTACCGTATTGATTTGTGGTGAAAGCGGTACCGGTAAAGAAGTGTTGGCGCAATACATTCATTCCGTTTCAGAACGTAATGGGCAGCCGTTTGTAGCGATTAACTGTGCCGCTATTCCAGAGAACATGCTGGAGGCCATCTTATTTGGCTATGAGAAAGGGGCTTATACTGGTGCAGTGTCATCGCAAGCGGGTAAATTTGAACAAGCCAATGGCGGTACCTTGTTACTAGATGAAGTCACGGAAATGGATGTGGGTCTTCAGGCCAAGTTATTGCGTGTCCTGCAAGAACAAGAAGTAGAACGCCTAGGTGGTAAAAAAGCCATTAAACTGGACGTACGTATTATTGCCACCACTAACCGTGATTTAGCCGAATATGTCCGAGAAGGTGGCTTCCGCGAAGACTTATACTATCGTTTAAACGTCTTTCCGCTACGCTGGTCGCCGATTCGAGAGCGTAAAGGCGATATACAACCGCTCGCAGAAGCATTATTGTTAAAGCATGCACAAAAGATGCGCATTGATGGCGCTTCCTTAACACCATCTGCATTGAGTAAATTAGAAGCTCATGCTTGGCCAGGTAACGTCCGTGAGTTAGAAAACGTGATTCAGCGAGCCTTGATCCTGAGCGATCATGGGCGAGTCGATCAAACTCAGATTGTATTTGATATGGTGACAGCGCCTAAGATAGAAGAGACTCCTAACGAAGATGCTCAAGAGGCAGCATCGATTCTTGGGCGTGGGGTACAGCAACATGAATTTCGTATCATTGCTCAAGCCTTGATTGACGCCAAAGGTAAACGCAAAGAAGTGGCGGAAAAACTGGGTATTAGTCCAAGAACATTACGCTATAAGATCGCTAAGATGCGAGAATGTGGCATAGAAGTTGATTGATTTTAAAGTCTAGTTTTTAATAACAGTGTGCTAAGCTACTACGAACTAATGATTTTTTGGGTGCAAGTAAGATGATGACCGATAGACCTGACATTAATCAGGTGCTTTCTCAGATGCGTGACTTGCGAAGTCAGATCCAAACGCCGAGTGCAAATGCCCAATCAGGTATTCAATCGGTGGGTCCGCAAGCAACCCAACAGGTAGAGCGTCCTGACTTTGCAGACATGCTTAAAGCTGCTGTCGATAATGTGAACTCATTGCAAAAAGAAGCGTCTTCCTTAGCGCAAGCCTACGAGCGTGGCGAAGAAGGAGTGGATCTACCGCAAGTCATGATTGGCTTGGAGAAGTCGAGCGTATCCTTCGAAGCGATGACTCAAGTGCGTAATAAGCTGGTAGATGCCTACGAGAAAATAATGAATATGCCTATTTAATAGATGGGTTGGACGCGGCAGTACTGAATGGATAATGTCCCAGCAGAACGATCAGAGCAGAAACTCTATCTGGAGTTATTGACCGGCTTCAATAAACTGACGGTAATTCGTCAGCTTGCATTGATGGTCGGTCTTGCTGCGTCTATAGCTATCGCATTGGCGGCCGTGTTATGGACCTCAGGTCCAGATTATAAGCCAGTTCTAAGTAGCATTACCGACTACAACGCGGATCAAATCGTTGAAATCCTCAACGTCAATAATATTCCCTTTAAGCTTGATGAAAACACCGGTGCCTTGTTAGTGGAGGCAGAATATTATCATCAAGCCCGACTTAAGCTGGCTGGCTCCGGCATCGTCTCAGATAATATTGTCGGTCTTGAAATCATGGATCAAGACCAATCCCTCGGTACCTCCCAGTTTGTCGAAACCACTCGTTATCGACGAGGGTTAGAAGGTGAGTTAAGTCGTACTATCACCAGTTTACAAAGTGTCAAATCGGCGCGAGTGCATCTCGCTATTCCGAAGGAGTCGGTATTTGTACGGGATACCCGAAAGCCGAGTGCTTCGGTGTTTCTAGAATTGTACCCAGGGCGTCGCCTAGATCGTAGTCAGGTGGACGCCATCGTCAATTTAGTGGCTTCCAGTATTTCCCAACTAAGCGACAAAGACGTCACTGTGGTGGATCAGCGTGGTACCTTGTTGACGGAAAAAGACAGTAACTCTGAGCTTTCGATAGCAGGGAAACAGTTTGAATACACACGTCGTGTTGAAGATGTGATGTTGCAGCGTGTGAACAATATCTTGTCGCCAGTCGTGGGGGGCGGTCGCTTTAAGGCGGAAGTTTCCACGGATATTGATTTCACCGCAGTTGAGCAGACCGATGAACAATATAACCCCGATTTATTAGCGCTGCGTAGCGAACAAACCTTGCGTGAGCGCCGCTCAGCGAATGGTGGCAACAGTGGTGTGCCTGGTTCCTTGACCAATCAACCACCGGGCGCTGTGACCATCCCCGAAGCTGCCGATGAAAACGGTGCTCCTATCGGTGGTAGTGCTAGTGGCTCAAATGGTCAGTCGCGCGAGGAAACCACCCGTAACTTTGAACTCGATCGCAGCATCAGCTATACCAAGCGTCAGCAGGGAACGGTTCGCCGCCTATCAGTGGCTGTGGTGGTGGATGATATTGTCTCCATTGACCCCGAATCGGCCAGCATTGTGCGTACTCCTTGGAGCGATGAAGAGTTGAGTCGATTGACGCTGCTAGTGCGTGATGCGGTGGGGTATGACCCATCTCGTGGTGACAGCGTCAGTGTGATTAACTCGCCATTTGCAATGCCAGAGCCGCCTGAAGAACCAGAAATGGTACCGTTCTACAAACAAAGTTGGTTCCTAGATCTGTTGCAGCCTGTGTTAGTGGGGATGTTTATACTGTTGTTGCTGTTGATGGTGGTGCGTCCGATTTTGAAAACCTTGGGCGATCAGAACAAGATTGCCGTGGCGGAAGATACCGAAGCGGCTATTTTTGCCGATGAAACCGATGAAATCTCCGATGATCAAGTCTCTCTAGTGAGTGCCGAAGACGTTATGGTGCCAGGTTCACCTGAGAAGATTGAGCGTCAGCTGAATGCGATTCGTGGCTTGATTGCGGAAGAACCGGAGCGCGTTGCGCAAGTAGTGAAGCAATGGGTGATGGAAGGCTAGTATGAGTGAAGCAGCTGGAGATATGAGCTCCATCCAAAAAGCGGCGGTTTTGTTGATGTCGCTGGGTGAGTCGGATGCGGCTCAGATTTTAAAGCACATGGGGCCAAAAGAAGTTCAGCGCATCGGCCAAGCCATGGCGCAACTGAGTAACGTACAGCGCCACCAAGTGGAACGAGTGTTAGACGAATTTTTAATCCTAGTTGGTGATCAAACTGGCTTGGGATTGGGTGCCGACGGCTATATCCGTAACATGTTGAAAGAAGCCTTGGGTGAAGAAAAGGCCGGTAGCTTGATTGATCGAATACTACTCGGTGGCAATACCACAGGTCTAGATACTCTGAAATGGATGGAACCGCGCGCGGTGGCAGACGTTATTCGTTACGAGCACCCGCAGATTCAGGCGATTGTTATTTCCTACTTGGATCCAGACCAAGCGGCAGACATCCTATCTAATTTTGATGAGCGCGTGCGTTTGGATATCGTGTTGCGTGTCGCTGCTTTAGAAACGGTACAGCCAGCCGCATTGCAAGAATTGAACAACATCCTTGAGCGCCAGTTCTCCGGTAATAACTCGACTAAGTCCACAAGCATTGGTGGTGTTCGCACAGCGGCCAATATTATGAACTTTATCGACAGCTCGGTAGAAGCTGAGTTGATGGAATCTATCCGTGATGTGGATGAAGATTTGGCGAGCAGCATCCAAGACTTGATGTTCGTATTTGATAACTTGTTGGATGTAGACGATCGTGGTATTCAGGCGATTCTACGTGAAGTAGAGTCGGAAACCTTGATTCTAGCCTTGAAGGGCGCGGATCCAGATATGCAAGAGAAGGTCTACAAAAACATGTCTTCTCGTGCAGCGGATATGTTGAAAGATGACTTGGAAGCCAAGGGGCCGGTGCGTGTCAGCGAAGTGGAAGTGGCACAGAAAGAAATTCTTGCGATCGCGCGTCGCTTGGCGGATAACGGTGAAATTGTCTTGGGCGGTAGCGGCGAGCAGATGGTTTAGTAAATGTCTGACAATGAAAAGAAACTGACTGCCTACGAACGCTGGGAATTACCGAATCTCGAAGGTCAAAGCAGCAATGCTAAGTCCCAATCCCAAGCATTAGCCATCAAAGATGAAGAAGCGGTAGAGATCACTGAGGAATTTGATGAAGATTCTGTGGTCTATGAGCCCCTTACCGCACAGCAGCTGGAGGAGATTCGTCTAGCGGCTTACGAGGAAGGCTTTGCACAAGGGCAAGAAGACGGTCAAAAGGCCGGTTACGAAGAAGGCTTCACTAAAGGTCAAGAAGACGGCCTACAACAGGGTCTAGAGCAAGGCCATGAAGCTGGTAAGTCCGAAGCTCATGCGCAAGGTATTGAGCTCGCAAAAGCCCAAATAGGGGAATTAGAAAACCTATTGAACGGTGCTTTGAAAGAATTTGAGCAACCTTTAGAAAGTACTCGTGAGCGGCTAGAGCAGCTGTTACAGGGGGCTACAAAACGTATCGTTGAGCATATCGTGCGCCGTGAGCTGAGCGAAAACTCTAGGGAACTGATCCACGCTGAACTGGAAAAAATCCTTAACACCTTGGGTGATAACGAAGGCCGTGCTGTGCTGCTGGTTCATCCTAATTCTATAGAAGCGATTCAGGCGTTAGCGGCGGAACAGCGTCTTACCATCAAAATTAAACCGGATGCCAGTCTGATGGAAGGGGGCTTTATCCTTGATTCCCATGACTTTTATGTGGACGGCTCGGTTGAATCTCGTTTAAATGAAGTTTTAAAGTCGCTGGATAAGCCTCAATAAGCCGTCTTCATGCCTACACTTTTAGATCGTCTAAGTCGTTTAGCAGAACAGGATTTGCCGGAACACTCAATTGATATTGAGGGAAAGGTCACGCGCATGGTGGGTTTAACCATGGAAGCGGTCGGCTGTGCTGCAGCGCTTGGCGATCGTTGTGCCGTGCAAATTGGCAAAAATCGTTGGGTAGAATCGGAAGTGGTAGGGTTTACCGGTGATCTTACCTATCTTATGCCGACCGAAGCCATTGATGGTATTTCCCCTGGTGCGCGGGTGCGTCCATTGCGTGAAGACAGTCATATGCCGGTGGGACCAGGGCTGCTGGGTCGAGTCGTCAACGGATTAGGTCGTCCTTTGGATGGCAAAGGCCCGATACAGGCTGAGGAAAGCATCAGCTTGCAAGGGGAAATTATTAACCCACTGCAGCGTAAACCTATCAGTGAGCCCCTAGATGTGGGGATCAAGGCGATCAATTCTCTGCTAACGGTTGGTAAAGGCCAGCGTCTTGGCTTATTTGCCGGCAGTGGTGTTGGTAAGAGTATGCTGCTTGGCATGATGACGCGTTTTACTGAGGCCGATATCACCATCGTTGGTTTGATTGGTGAGCGTGGTCGTGAGGTAAAGGAGTTTATTGAGCAAATTCTGGGAGAAGAAGGTCTGGCGCGCTCCGTCGTGGTTGCTTCTCCTGCGGACGATTCTGCCTTGATGCGATTGCGTGCAGCGGTGCTGACCTCGCGGATTGCTGAGTACTACCGTGATCAAGGCAAAAATGTCCTACTGTTGATGGATTCGTTAACCCGTTATGCCCAGGCACAACGTGAAATTGCCTTGTCAGTGGGCGAGCCTCCTGCGACCAAAGGCTATCCACCATCGGTGTTTTCCAAGCTACCTTGGTTGGTGGAACGAGCCGGTAATGGTAAAGAGGGCGGTGGTTCCGTCACCGCGTTTTATACCGTGCTAACGGAAGGGGATGATCAGCAAGATCCGATTGCCGATGCCTCCCGTGCCATTCTTGATGGTCACATAGTGTTGTCGCGCCGCTTGGCTGAAGAGGGGCACTATCCAGCGATTGATATTGAAGCCTCGATTTCACGTGCCATGCCACATATCGTCTCAGATGCCCATTTACAGGGGGCTATGCGCGTAAAGCAGCTTTACTCTCGCTATCAACAGAACCGTGATTTGATTGCCGTAGGGGCTTATACACGTGGCACCGATCCTGAGCTTGATCAAGCGATTGCGTTAATTCCTGCGATCAATGATTTCCTGCGTCAGTCGTTGAGTGAAAGCTTTAATATTGATAAGAGTTTAGAGGCCTTGGTGGCAGCGATGACGTCGACACCGGCAAAGTAGACGCTTTTTCTTTAAGCCGCTAATATCAAGCAAGTTGTGAGGGATTATTATGAAAAAGTCTCAGCGTATGCAGGTGTTAGTTGATCTTTCTCAACGTAAGGAAGATGAAGTCGCGAAAGCGCTCGCAAAAGATCAAGCGCGTCTGCAACATGATCAGCAGAAGTTGCAAGAGTTGAGGGATTACGCAGCGCAATACGATGAACAGCGTAACCTGTTGGGCTTGTCGCCTTATTTAACGACCAACTATCAGCATTTCGTGACGCGCTTACAACAGGCGATTAAACAGCAAGAGCAGCAGGTCAAACGTTCGCAACAGCAGGTCAATATGGCATTGAAACGTTGGCAAGATGCCCGAGCGAAAACCAAAGGCATGGATTGGCTAAAAGAGAAAAGTATTAATGAAGAAGTTGCTTTCGCAGACAAACAAGAGCAAAAGCAAATCGACGAACTGTCTAATCGTGCGTTTTTTGAGCGGATGCGTTCCTAATGTCTGAGGTGGCGATGGCCTCAACTTGTTCCATGGTGTCGGTTCTATTTGATCTTGAAGCCGCCATTTATCAGTCGCACCTTTACCCCCTTAAATCCCACCTTGCTATTCAGTCCCTGTGTCACACACTACAGACTCATTTTGTTTTCCCCGAGGCATTGCGACAGTCCTTAGACAATGTGCTGCAATCGCTTGATCAAGTGGTGGAAGCTGGCAATTTTCTCAACGCTCAGCAGTTGTCTGATTTACTGGCATGGGTGAGCACCTTTCGCTCGGTTTGGGTGGCATGGCAGGGCTTTGACGCGACAGCAGATTATGGCGCGTTGCAAACCATCCAACATCGTTTTAGCGGCTCTTTTTCGAGTGTTAATAGTAGCGATGTCAACCGCTTTGTCGGTGAGTTTTCTGGACGAGTGCCACAAGGCTTTGCCGACTTTTCGACGTTATCTGATGTCGGCTACTGGGTGATTGATCACGCTGAAAATAGCGTGCGAGGCAATCGCCAGCAAAGTGATGCGGTGGCTATGCGGGTTGTTTTGGAGACGGGGTTATCGTTGACGCAATTGAGTGATTGCCTGCCTAGTTGGCAATGGCAAGCACTGCTAGAAGATGAACAGCAAGCGCTTAACTTGCGACCTGAAAGTGAGAATTATTGGGTCGATTGGTTGCATACCATGGCTGCAGAGCGAGAAGTGTGGCGCCGTTCAGCTTCGTTCTTAAGATTCTATAAATCCTTGCAAGATCAAGTACGTGAGCAATTTTCGGTGGCGCTTGATCAACTCTATAATTTGCCACGCAGCGCCAATATCTGGGTCGCAGCCGCTAGCGATACGGCTCCAAATATCAGTCAGTTTGATTTATATGGTGGTCGAATCTACTTACTCGACGCGTCGGGCCATGCACAGCAGGTCTTGGCGTTATCCGAATCGGTTATACCTATTTATGTGCTGGAATTTGCCACAACGAGTCTAGTGGTGCCGGCGTTTCGTGCGCGATTAATGGATGTGGCGCAGGCGTCAAAAGATGAACAGCTTTGGAGCTTTGCTGATGATTGGTGTGAGCAATCGTCAAATGAATTTATTGGACAGAGAATTTATGTGGCGACTCAGGCGGGTGAGGTGTGCATCGGGGCGATAAGCATTACACGTGATTATGGTACGGTACTGCGTAGCACTTGTTTAGCGCATGACTCACGCAATATGTGGCGGGTAAGGGATGCTTTTCTTTGTGAGCCGCTGTTTCCAGAAGAGTCTAACCCGTCCGTACAGCGTCAATGGCGTGCAGACTTCCAGCCTGCCTCTCGTCCTAAAAATCATACGCCTGTGTATTTTCAGCTGGGCAATCAATGTGGCGTGGAGTTGTTTGCCGATATGGTGGTCGGCCTGCAGCCGTATCGCTCAGTAGAGTTTGTAAGGCCCGGTTTTGTCTACCATAGTGGTCAAGTGATGCCATTAATCGAGCCGCAAGAGGCCGATTGCCATCAGGATGATATGGTCATATTGGTGGTGGTACGAGGGAGCTATTTTGCTTTTCGTGGACGCTATAGCTTGGATAAAAATGTGGTGCACGCCTTGGTAGAGGGCGATGCGATTGTGCTAACTTGGCAAATGAATCGGATCAACATAAGCTTGCAGGATAAGGGTTGGTTTTTACTTGATCAGCGACATACCTACTTGTTTCATAAACAGTTGTTAGAGATTTTAAAATAAGATGGATGCGACTAATTCAGCTCATGCTGCTTTTGATCAGCGTCGAACTCGTTTTTCCGACTGGATAGTTCAGTATGGATTGCTGTTCACGTTGCTGTTTTTTGGCCTTCTCGGAGGAACTTATTATGCGCTCAATGAACGCATTGATAGGTCTCTTAAGTCGGCCAGTGAGCTGCATGATATTGCCTACTCGAGTTTGGAGATCGCTCATGGTTGGCAATCGATTTCACCTGAACGAGAGCGAGGAGATATTGCAAATCTGCTGCAACAAGAGCGCTTATTGGTACAACGTTTACGTGAGCAAATTCCGAGTATGGTCGATTTGCCTAGTGCGCCGGTGACTATTTCGCAATTTACCGTGCCTGAACAAGTGCGTTTGGCGCAAAGTCGCTTGACTCAGATTAAGCAGATCGCAACCGAGTACAGTTCTCGTCTCGGGCAAATGGATGTTTTGCAACAACCTATGGCAATTGCTTTGTCGTTAGGCTGGTTGATTTTGCTGGGGTACCTGATTTGGGGATGGCGTCGAGTTCTGATGGATTGTCAGCAGGCGCTCAATTTTTTTCATGTCCAAGTGGATAGGGCGCAGTCAGGTGTTCATCTGCCACCTCCCGTTCATCGTAATGATGAATTTGGCGATTTTGCTCGCTACTTAAATAGTGTTTTGACCTCCATCTCTGGCGACTTGTCCCATCATCGTGGTTTTGCTCAATTGTATCGTTCCGCTCTATCGGCGTCTTTGTCATTGAAACTGGTGGTCAATCAGTCGCATGAAATTCTCAATGTCAGTGAGGGTTTATCTGAGCTTTGGATATTAGAGCCAGTGGCTTTATCGGAGGTGCTGGGGGTCGATGCTCATTTAACGTCATTAGAAGGTGAAATGGTTGCCGACAGTGTGTTTCTG
The DNA here is from genome assembly GCF_057626615.1 of Marinomonas sp. HM11-D. Lineage (NCBI taxonomy): Bacteria > Pseudomonadati > Pseudomonadota > Gammaproteobacteria > Oceanospirillales > Oceanospirillaceae > Marinomonas > Marinomonas sp. HM11-D. The sequence continues at coordinate 293,482 of NZ_JBMMKT010000001.1, forward strand.
GATGCACCAGCGGACCCTGTCCGTATCGCCAATCGCTTGTATGAAGTGCGCTTATCTAAAATCGATCATGAGCCAATTTCGGGTTACTTAATTGAGTTGGCTGTGATTGAATCCCATGCAGAGCTTAGAGTGTTAGAAGCAACGTTAAGCCTGATGTCGAGTGATGTATGGGATGCCCCGATTCGTATCTTGGATGAGACCTCACCTTACTACAGTTTTTCGGAGAAACTAGAGCGTAGTCGTCAGCGAGTGTTCAAGTTTCTTCAGCAAAGCAATGAATTAGTAAACAATGCTGACAAAGAGTATCCCAAGATTACTAAACTGCAACAGTTGTCTGAATGGCTGATTGCTAAACTTAGCAACAATGAGATGCAATCGAATGAGTGCTCTGAGCGCCGTCAGTTGTTTGTCTCAGAAGTGGATGTTAGCAAGCAAGATTTCTTGCGGGTAAGAGAGCAAATTGAATACCGCTTCGAGCTATATGAAGCTTATCTGCAGCAAATGGTTGAGTGGCAGGCGTCTCAAGCAACTTGGGTGGCCACCGTCAATGAAGGATTGCTGGATACCAAAGAAGCGATATTAAATCTTTTGACCATTGTTCATACGGAACCCACCAGTGCTAGCGTGATTGAACACAGTGTGATCGATCTAACGCACGATATTGATACCGTATTGAATGATATTCTGGACTCCAAACCCATTCCTGGCGAATTGCGAATCGAGCATGTGAAAAGCTCAGAGTCGGAATTGATGAGGCGTTTGAACGAAGTGCAAACCCAGTTGGATCATCTTTCTGATTTGGCGCAGCAGGAGCAAAAAATCTCTCAGCAATAGCTTGCATACGCCAGCTTTCAGCTAAGTATTGTGAGGCAATATGTATGATCATTGGGCAGTTTGATGAAAAGTCAGCGACGGTTACCTTGGTGCTAAAAGGGCGTTTTGATTACGCCTGTCAGCAAGAGTTTCGCGAAAGCTTTGCTCGTTACCCCAAAGGTAGCCATTTTATTATTGACCTGCGTGACGTCAGTTACATTGACAGCTCGGCGTTAGGTATGTTGCTGTTACTGCGCGATCATGCCGGTGGTGATAGTGCTAAAGTGACGATCAAGGGTGCGTCCGAGTTCGTTACCAATGCCTTGAAAATGGCACGATTTGAGCGTCTGTTTGCATTAAGCTGATTAGGATAGGAAGCCCTAATGAAGGAACAAAATCTCAAAATATTAGTGGCTGATGATAATCCGTCGGATCGAATGCTGTTAGAAAGCATGCTTTTGCAATTAGGGCATGTGGTAGAGACTGCGGTTGACGGTCAAGATGCGGTTGAAAAATTTGATCCAAATAGCATTCAGCTGGTCTGTCTTGATGTGCAAATGCCCCGTAAAGATGGCTGGGAAGCGGCGCTTGAGATTTTAAAAATCGCCGACGAAAAGCTTGTTCCAATAGTCTTTCTATCTGGCGTCACAGACCCTGACGTATTGAAAAAGTGTCTGGAGGCTGGGGCGACAGACTTCATTTCAAAGCCCTATAACCCCACTCTAGTTTCCGCCAAGTTAAATGCTATCGCGCGTTTATTGGTGATGCAAAATACCTTGTCGGTACAGCGGGATAGGCTGTCTTTTCTGAACCAACAAATGGTGCATGATCAAGAAGTCGCGAAAATGGTGTATGAACGCATTACCCATTCTAACTGTTTGTCGGACCCTGCTTTGAATACCTTGCACCACGGTAGTCATATTTTTAATGGGGATGTGATTCTAGCGGCCTACAAACCTAATGGCGGCATGCATATTTTGTTAGGTGACTTTACCGGCCATGGTTTGTCTGCTGCCATTGGTGCTTTGCCGTTAGCCGATATCTTCTTTGATTGGACTGAGAAAGGCTTTCTCATGCGCCAGATCCTACCTGAGATCAATAAGCGCTTGCACAACATTTTGCCGCCGAATATGTTCTGTGCCGCAGCCTTTATCGATATCAATGCCCACAACCGAACCGCATCGGTATGGAACGCCGGTTTGCCTGATCTGCTGTATTTCTCCGCGGATTCGGCACAGCCGCGTAAGATCGCGTCCGATTCATTGCCATTAGGCATACTGAATGAATATGAGTTTGAAGCCAATATCGATATGTTGTCCTATGAGTCGGGTGATTATTTGATTGCCTTCACTGATGGAGTGTATGAGGCACGATCGAAAGATAATAAGATACATTACAACAGTGCATTAGATCCTCTCTATGCTGGAGAGGTAGCGGGTAGTCCGTTTGTTTGGCTTGAGAACATGCTGAAGAAAGAAGGCATTTTAGAAAATCCACACGATGATATTTCCGTGCTAGGTATCGATTTAACTAAGGCGTTGGATAATAGTCCTCAATCAAAGCCTGCGGAGGTTGGAAATGCTGTCAATGAGCCTGCTAGCTTTGCCTTTCGTTATGAGCTTAATGCTAAGTCACTTAAGAACACGGACCCACTACCGTACCTGTTGCAAATCCTAACCACCGTACCAGAGCTGAGTAAACGCTCCGGTGAAGTGTTTATGATCCTATCTGAGATGTATTCCAATGCTCTTGAGCATGGCATCTTAAAGCTGGATTCAAGCCTTAAGAAAACCGTGGAGGGTTTTGCGGAATACTACTCTTCCCGTGACTTGAAATTAAAGCAACTGAAAGAAGGTCGAGTGACCATTGAAATACAAGTCAGTGCCGATGCTGATCAGGGCTGTTTGTTCCTGACCATGTCGGACAGTGGTGATGGTTACGATATTAGCCAACTTAACTTTGAAAATTTAGATCATGAGATGCCTTTCAATCGTGGTCTTAGCCTCATCAATCAACTGTGCCATAAATTGGAAATCTCTGAGAATGGCTCACGTATCGCAGTCGAATATCGTTGGTAAACTTGGCCTCCTATTTGCAGTCTAGATTGTGAATAGTGGAGGTCGCCTCATGATTAACAGCCCAACTTTATCCGTTTTATCTTCTGCTCCAAAAGCCGTCAAGGCGCCTACTGTGCCAGTGTCAAATGACGCTCGCCAAAGTTTTGGTTCTGCCTTCGATGCGGCTAATCAAAGCGCACAAAATAAAGCGCCAGTAGAACGAGAAAACATCGAAAAAACTCAGTCTAATCAAGAGTTTTCATCTTCTGATGTCAATCAAAAACAGGCGACTACAGAAGCCAGTAGAAGTGAGCAAGGTCAGCAACCCTCACGCCATTCTGAAACGAACAAACAATCTACGTCAGACGCATCTGCCGAGTCAGTATCAGAGACCGACAGTAACAGTGATGTGACGACGGATAAGGCTAAGTCAGCTTCTTCGATAACAGAGGGAGAAGACACTCAAGGGCAAGAAAACGGCAAAGCATGGCAAGCAGAAGGGCAAAGCCTTGCAGTGGATCCAGAGGTTGTTACGGCCGCTTCAAGCGCCCCTCAAATTATTGCCCAAGCTAGTCCTGATGAGACATTAGAGTCGCCGTTAGAATCAGTGCTTGTTAATGAGGTGGGTGTAGCCGTCGTCGAGGAATCGATTGAGGCATCTTCTGACACCTTGCTTACTACGGAATCCGATAGCACGCCAGCATCAAGCACAGCTAAAAATGTCACCGAGACTATTCTATCTGGTGATGTAGAGGGAGAGAGCGCTCTGTCTGTTGAAGGCGAAGCGGATTTGGGAAATCCTATTACCACTGAATTCGCGGCCGATAAAGAGGAGGTCAGTGTTACTGATGAGACTGATAGCTCGACAGAGGTGTTGGAGAACATCAGCGTTAGTCTTAACGATGTTAATGACTCTACTATGACTGCTCCGGTTAAAGCTAATGAGTCAGCAGAGACTAACGCAGAGGATGCGGCAATTGCTCAAAGCGAAGTCGGGATCGTAACTCAGATGGTCTCGGAGCAAGCAGCTGAAGCTGTACAAGTTGGCGCTGATGCTGCGCAGCTAAGAGAGTCTCGTCCAGTCGACTTAGTGGCGCAAGGCGTCGTTGAGCAAACGGATGTTGATAGTATCGATTCTAAAGCCAGCGATAATCTACGCTGGGTGATGGAGCAGATGTCTAAAAAAGCAGCGGAGCCTGTGGGGCTAAATAATGCCTTAAACCAAGTATCACAAGACAATGGCTCGTTGCTCGAAAGTGACTTTCTTGGTTCGCTCACAGATGGCGAGCTGGTCCTAGACAGTGACAAGATTGAGTTACCAAAAGATATCAGTGAAATGCTTGGCGGCAAGAAAACGTTGGATCAATTGATGGCGAATTTGGGCAGTCAATTGCAACCTGCAGCGGCGCAAACCAATTCTCAGGGAGCCTTGAATGCGCTACAGAACAATCCAGCAAGCGCCCGTCCTGAAGGGGCTGCGGCACAACTGACGATGCAAGCACCACCGAATGCGACGGCTTTTCCTTCGGAAATGGCTGCTAAGGTTTCTTGGATAGCGAAAGAAGGCTTTAAAACCGCTCATATTCACTTGGATCCACCGGAGCTTGGTAGTTTAACCGTGAAGATTAGTGTGGATCATGAATCGAATGCCCATGTAAGTTTTGTCGCCAGTTCTGCACAGGCCAAAGACGCCCTCGAAGGACAAATGCAGCGTTTAAGAGAGATGCTGCAGCAGCAAGGTGTTGAGCTGGACTCGGTGGATGTAGAAGTGTCTCAGGGAAATGATCAAGCGTTTAGCTCAGGGCAATTTGCCGGTGATGATGGACAGGGTGGAAGTGCTTCAGGAATTGGGGCTGGCGATGATCTTGTTGATGGGGATGAGCTTGAAAACGTGGCATATGTCGAGCCCGCAGAGCAAGGGATTGATTATTACGCATAGAAAACCGTGGTGATTCACTATAATCTTTGTAGAATAGTGGTCTTGCACATTCATACATAGAATGTAACTCGCTAATTTGCATGAACAAGGGTTGTATATGGCAGATGAATTAGATGTTGGCGCTGAAGAAGGGAAAAAAGGCGGCAAAAAGAAGCTGATCATCATTATTCTGGTGGCGTTGTTAGTACTCGGTGGCGGCGGTGCAGCGGCTTATTTCTTGTTGTTGAGTGGTGACGACTCCGAAGCTGCTGTTGAAGGGGACGGTGCCGCGGCAACGGAAATGGTACAAACCGAAGGCCCTGCGATTTATTTGGATCTAGATCAGCCATTTGTGGTGGATTTCTTAGTCTCAGGTAAGCAGCGTTACTTGCAGTTGAATATGACATTGAAATCCCGTGATCAAGGTCAGATTGACGCGGTAAAACTGCACATGCCATTGATTCGTAACAGCTTAGTATTACTGTTCTCGAGCCAGTCTTTCGATGAACTGCAGACCATTGAAGGTAAGCAAAAGCTTAAAAGCTCATCGGTTGAAGCCATTAATAATATCCTAACTCAGGAAACTGGGATGGGTGGTATTGAAGACGTATTGTTCACAAACTTTGTGATGCAATAGGGACGGTTAGATGGCTGCGCAAGATTTATTATCTCAAGACGAAATTGATGCGTTATTACATGGCGCAGATGAAAAACCTGATACGGATGATAATGCCGATTCAGGTGGTATCTTGTCTTATGATATTACCAGCCAAGAGCGCATTGTACGTGGGCGAATGCCCACGTTGGAAATGATTAACGAGCGTTTCGCCCGTTATACGCGTATCAGCTTGTTTAATTTGCTACGCCGTACCGCGGATGTATCATCCGGTGGCTTGCAAATTATGAAATTTGGTGAGTATGTACATACCTTGTATGTACCGACCAGTTTGAACCTTGTTAAATTTCGTCCTTTACGCAGCACGGCGTTGTTTATTCTCGATGCTAAACTGGTTTTTAAGCTGGTGGATAACTTTTTTGGTGGTGATGGTCGTCACGCCAAAATTGAAGGTCGTGAATTTACCCCGACCGAGATTCGTATCGTTCAATTGATGCTAGAGCAAGTATTCGTTGATTTAACGGAAGCTTGGGCGCCAGTATTGAAAGTGGATCTTGAATACATCAGTTCCGAAGTAAACCCGGCGATGGCCAACATTGTTAGTCCAAGTGAGGTGGTGGTGGTCTCTACTTTCCACATCGAGCTTGATGGCGGTGGTGGTGAACTGCACATTACCCTCCCTTATTCAATGATTGAGCCGGTCCGAGAACTTTTGGATGCCGGTGTACAAAGTGATGTCGATGAAAAAGATGAGCGTTGGGGTAAATCATTAGAACAGGATGTGCGCGAGTTAGACGTTAAATTACAGGTCAATGTGGTTAATAAAAAAGTCAGACTTGGCGATGTAATGAAATTTAAAGCTGGTGACGTAATCCCGATTGAAATGCCTGAATTGGTAACGGTAAGAGCCAATAATGTGCCGACCTTCAGGGGTAAGCTAGGTGTCAGTAATGGACACTATGCCGTCGAAATGATTGAAAGTTGTAAGAATTCAAAAAATTAGGTTTTAGATATGGCTGAAGAAACAAACCCAGATGCAGAAGGAATGGATCAGGACTTAGCGGATGAATGGGCCGCGGCAATGTCCGAAGCGGGCGATGCTGGAGAAGGTGGTGATCTAGATGATGAATGGGCAGCGGCTATGTCTGAACAGGAAGTGAAACCAGTTCAGCTTGACCAGTTAGGTTCTGTCCCAAGTGTGGCAGGTCTGAGTTCCGATATGGAGCTAATCATGGACATCCCAGTGACCTTGTCGATGGAGCTGGGTAACACTGAAATCGCCATCCGTAACCTATTGCAGCTGACTCAGGGGTCTGTTGTTGAATTGGATCGATTTGCCGGTGAACCACTAGATGTGTTGGTTAATGGTACCTTGATTGCTCATGGCGAGGTGGTTGTGGTCAACGACAAATACGGTATTCGTTTGACTGATGTGGTCAGTCCGAGTGAACGTATCAAGCGCCTGAAGTAAATCATTGATGTTTCGCTTAATAGGCTTTATTGCCCTGTCTTTGCTACCTGTGGTGGTGTTTGCTGAACCTTATTCTGGCGGCATAAAAATGGCTGACGCTTCTTCTATTTGGCGTTTATTCTTAGCGTTGGCGTTTTTAATCGTTTTGATCCCTTTAGTGATTTGGGGCTTAAAGCGGTTGCAGGGCTTACAGCATAAATTGTCTAAATCTGAGATTCAGGTTATCGCCTCGCAATCTATTGGTGCTAAAGAGAAACTGATCTTGGTTGAAGTGCAAGGTAAGCGACTGTTACTAGGAGCGACGGCTCATAACATTACTTGTTTGAATGAATTTGAGGCTAGCGGAAATCAGTTTGCCGAAGTGATGAATGAACAGTTAGCCAATGAAAAATAACCTCTCCAATGTTTGCCGCGTGATCTTTGCGTTATTTTTAATAACGCCTTTGTTTGCGTGGGCTGAGCCCGGCTTGCAGGCGATCACTGTGACGACCAATCCAGACGGCAGTCAGGAATACACAGTAACGTTACAAATCCTCTTTATCATGACGGCGCTGACGCTATTGCCAGCCGCATTGATCATGATGACATCCTTTACCCGCATCATTATAGTGCTGTCGATTCTGCGACAAGCCATGGGTTTGCAACAGTCACCATCGAACCAAATTATGTTAGGTATGGCGTTATTTCTGACCTTGTTCATCATGACGCCTACCCTAGATAAAATAAATGAACTGGCACTGCAGCCGTATCTCAATAACGAAATGACCTCTATGCAGGCGGTGGAAGCCGCCTCTGGACCTGTGCGAGAGTTTATGTTGGCGCAGACTCGAGAAGACGATGTGGCCTTGTATGTAAAGCTGGCGGGTAAAGAGGGAGAGATTAATTCTCTCGATGAGCTTCCTTTTACTATATTGATGCCTGCATTTGTTACCAGTGAATTGAAGACCGCATTTCAAATCGGCTTTATGTTGTTTATTCCATTTCTGATAGTGGACATGGTTGTGGCCAGTGTCTTGATGGCCATGGGTATGATGATGCTGTCACCGGTAATTATCTCTTTGCCATTTAAAATTATGCTCTTTGTCATGGTGGACGGTTGGTCGATGATTATGGGCACATTAGCTGCTAGCTTTGGGGTGTAACTATGGATCCGCAGGTAATTCTCGATCTTTATGGGCAAGGCTTCTATCTCATCGTTGTTATGGTGTCTGCGGTAATGGTGCCGAGCTTGGTGGTTGGCTTAATGGTAAGTGTGTTTCAAGCCGCGACACAAATTAACGAGCAGACGTTGACCTTTTTACCGCGTTTTGTGGTAACTATTTTTGCCATTATGCATTTGGGACCTTGGCTATTGATGAGTCTGACGGACTTTTTCAATCAACTCTTTATTGATATTCCTATGTTGATTGGCTGATGTTGGAGCTTAATCCTGATCAATTGATGGCGTTAGTGGTCAGTTTTCTGCTGCCGTTTTTTCGAATCGGGGCGTTTTTAATGGCCTTGCCATTGTTTGGTAGCCAATTAGTCAGCGTGCGTGTACGACTAATTTTTGCCTTTGTGATCTCTATTATTGTTACCCCTGTGATCACGATTCCGACCTACGATCCTATTTCCCCCGCGTTTATTCTATTGATTGCTGAACAACTGATTGTCGGCATTGTCCTAGGCTTTGTTGTCACTGTTTTGTTTCAGATTTTTGCTTTAGCGGGGCAATTGGCGGCGATGAAAGCGGGCTTAGGTTTTGCTATGTCAAACGACCCTGCAAACGGTATTACGGTTGCTACTGTTGGTCAGTATTATATGACCATGGCTGGCTTGGCTTTTCTCGGTACTAATGGTCACTTGATCATGATTGAGTATTTAGTCGAGAGTTTCGACTATTGGCCTGTAGGCAGTGGCTTTGATAGTCAGCGTTACTGGGATGTGGTGATGTTGGGGGGCTGGTTGTTTGAGAAAGGCTTATTGGTAGTGCTTCCGCTTGCTGTGGCAACGCTGATTATGAATATCTCATTTGGTATCGTGGCGAAAGCGTCGCCGCAGCTAAATATCTTTGCCATGGGCTTTCCTGTGATCATGCTGTTCTCACTGCTGTTTATCTGGATCATGCTGCAAGACTTTTTGGATATCTATCGGTTATTCTTCCAAGAAATGACAACTTGGTTGCAAGAAACGTGGGGGATCAGCGCACATGGCTGAGAACGAAGACGGTACCGAAAAAACCGAAGACGCCAGTGCCAAGAAAGTCCAAGACGCCCGTGAAAAAGGTAACGTTGCTCGGTCTAGAGATCTAAGCAGCGCAGCGCTCTTGGTCGTTTCGGCACTGGCGATGTATATGGTGGGCATGCTGATCGTTGACGATCTCATGCGACTCTATTCGTTCAATTTCTCAATTGCCCGAGAAGATTTATTTGATGTCGCCATGATGATTCATCATTTGTATGTCTCCATCATGACGGCCATAGATTCCATCACCATATTTATGTTGATCGTCGCGGCGGCGGGGATTATCGGTAGCGTGGCTTTAGGGGGCTTTAACTTTACCCTACAAGCGGTGGCGCCCAAGTTTTCCAAAATGAATCCTATTGCTGGTCTGAAACGAATGTTTTCGGTGCAGTCTTTAGTAGAGCTCCTAAAGTCCACGTTAAAAATTTTGTTGGTGGGGACGGTTGCTGCGTTTGTTTTGATGCACTATTTGCCAACCTTGACTGGGTTGGCATTTGAGACCATTGGAACGGCGTTAAGTCATACTTTGGAAATCTTGATTTGGGCATTTATTTTGGTGTCATCGTCTTTGATTATTATTGCCGCGATTGATGTGCCGTTTCAGGCTTGGCAGCACAAAGACAAATTAAAAATGACCAAGCAAGAGGTAAAAGACGAATACAAGCAATCTGAAGGTGACCCTCAGGTGAAAGGCCGTATTCGTCAGTTGCAACGCCAAGCGGCTATGCGTCGTATGATGTCAGATGTACCAAAAGCTGATGTGATTATTACCAACCCGACGCACTATTCTGTGGCCCTAAAGTACGATCAGACCAGTGGTAAAGCGCCGGTCCTGCTCGCGAAAGGTAATGATTTTATTGCCTTGAAGATTCGGGAGATTGGCAATTTCTACGATATCCCTGTGATACAATCTCCGGCATTAACCCGTGCAGTGTATAAACACACTGAAATCGGTGATGAAATCCCTGAAGGTCTATTTAAGGTGATTGCTCAGTTACTTGCCTATGTTTATCAGCTAAGGCTGGCTCGAAGTGGTGAAAAACCACCCGAGCGAATGCCAGATCTAGATGTGCCAGATGAGTTTCAATGGAATGGGGATCTTTGATTGTTTATGTACCGAGGTATAAGTGGAGTTTGATCGTCAGCGCATAACTGGACAGATGAAGGGTATCCTAAGTGGTAATATAGGGGTGCCATTTATTCTATTAGCGTTGCTGGCTATGATGGTCTTGCCGCTGCCAGCCTTCCTCTTAGATGTCTTATTTACCTTCAATATTGCATTGGCCATCGTGGTTTTATTGGTGGCAGTGTATTCCATGCGCCCATTAGATTTCGCCGTATTCCCGACCATACTGCTGGTGTCCACCTTGATGCGCTTGGCGCTGAACGTGGCCTCGACTCGTGTTGTACTGCTGAATGGTCATGAAGGGGGGGATGCCGCGGGTAAGGTTATCCAAGCCTTTGGTGAGGTGGTGATCGGTGGTGACTATGTGGTGGGTTTTGTTGTGTTCGCCATCTTGATGATCATCAACTTTGCCGTAGTGACCAAGGGTGCAGGGCGTATTTCCGAAGTAAGTGCGCGTTTTACCTTGGATGCTATGCCGGGTAAACAGATGGCGATCGATGCAGATTTGAACGCTGGCATGATTGATGCTGACCAAGCGAAGCAGCGCCGTGATGAGGTTTCTGCTGAAGCGGAATTCTACGGCTCCATGGACGGTGCCTCGAAATTCGTAAAGGGCGATGCTGTCGCGGGTATGATGATCTTGGGTATCAACATTGTTGGTGGTCTGTTGATTGGGACTATGCAGCATGGCTTGTCGTTTGTTGAGGCGATCCAAGTCTACTCATTGCTGACCATTGGTGATGGTCTAGTGGCGCAAATTCCCTCGCTAATGTTGTCGACCGCAGCGGCGATCATGGTGACCCGAGTGAATGAATCGGGGGACATGGGCCAGCAAATTTATGGTCAAATGTTTGGTTCAAGCAAAGCTTTATATGTTGCTGCCGCCATTCTAACGATCATGGGTATTGTGCCGGGGATGCCGCACTTTTCATTCCTCTCACTGGCTGCCTTGGTGGCGGCTGGTGCTTACTACAGTGAGTATCGAAAAAAACAGAAAGCAACGGTTCGCTCTGCTGCTAAAGGTGCAACGCAAGGAGACGGTTCTAGTACGGCACAGCCGCCTGCTGAGAGTAAAGACCTCAGCTGGGAAGATGTGGCGCCAGTCGATATGCTTGGTTTAGAAGTGGGTTATCGTCTTATTCCTTTAGTAGATAAAAGCCAAGGCGGGGAGCTGTTGGCGCGTATTAAAGGGGTGCGTCGCAAGCTGTCACAAGAGTTAGGCTTTCTGGTGCCCAGTGTGCATATACGCGATAACCTAGATTTAATGCCCAATGCTTACCGCATTACCCTAATGGGAGTGAGCCTCGCCGAAGCAGAAGTGCATCCTGATAAAGAGCTAGCGATCGATCCTGGGCAGGTGTTTGGTACTATTGATGGTATTCCAGGTAAAGATCCCTCCTTCGGTTTGGATGCGGTTTGGATTGATGTGAAAAAGCGCGACCAAGCACAAACCTATGGTTATACCGTGGTGGATGTCAGTACTGTGGTGGCCACACATATTAACCAAGTGATGCAGAAGCATGCTTATGAGCTGATTGGGCATGATGAAGTGCAGCAGTTGTTAGGATTACTTAAACAGCACAATCCTAAGCTGGCGGAAGAGCTAGTGCCCAATACCGTACCATTAAGTGTCTTGCTCAAGGTGTTGCAGAACCTATTGCAAGAGAGCGTTCCCCTGCGCGATATGCGTACCATTGCTGAGGCGATCATGGGGGTTCAGCCTAAGTCACAGGATCCTATGATTTTAACGGCTGCAGTGCGTACTTCATTGGCGCGTATGATTATGCAGTCCTTGGCAGAAGGGGTAGAGGAAGTGCCTGTGATGACTCTGGATCCTCAGCTTGAGAAAATGCTCATGCAAACGGTGCAGCAGAGTCAGCAGTCTGGTATTAAAAATGAAGAAGCTCTTATCTTAGAGCCGCAAATGGCGGAACAGTTACAGCGTTCATTCCGTGAGCATGCTGAGCAACAGGAAGCGATGGGTAATGCACCAATTCTCATTGTATCTGCTCCGATTCGACCCATGTTAGCGCGTTTTATGCGTTACGGCGGGGTTGGTATGTCTGTGCTTTCTTACCAAGAAGTACCGGATAATAAACGTGTCACCGTGGTGGCTGTAATTGGTGGGTGAAATAAGGAAAAGCATTGATTTTCGAGCTATATTTATCAAAACCTTTCGGGTAAGCTATGGATTTGTATGCATAAATAGACTTAAAGGACTGGTATTCAATGCAGTATAGGCGGTTTCGAGCTCCCGATATGCAAAAGGCGATACGTAAGATACGTGACGCTGTGGGGCCTGATGCTGTCATAATGTCCAATAAGCGCCTTCCTACTGGGGAAGTCGAAATTCTCATTGCCATTGATTACGATGGCTCTATATCGCCCACGTCTGCAGGATCAAGTCATCAGAATCCTGCGCAAAAAAGTGCTCCAGCTGCCGCTAGCAATGCTCGAGTCGCTCAACCAAGTGCTTCCTATCAAGAACGCATTCAACAAGCGCGTAACTTAAGTGGTAATGCCGCTTCGCCCAAATCTAAACCAAAAGGGGAAGCGTACGAGGTATTTGAAGAAGCCCCTGTTGCTCCGCCAAATCGTTACGTTGAGTCTGAACCTGCCATTCAAGAAGATCTCTCTATCAGACCTCATGTTCAGGTACGGCCGTCTCCAGATGAAGAGAAGCTTCGAGCGATGGAGAAAGAGCTTGAGCAGGTGCGACGACTGCTCGAACAAAGCCAAGAAGATAAACACCAAGCCGCGGCTCAAGCGAATGCCGTAAAACGTCAGACATTAGATCAACGACTCCATGAGCAACTAAAAACGCTAGGTTTATCGGATCGCGTGATTGATAAAATCGTTTCAGATCTTTCTTTAACAGGACGAGAGGAAGATTGGAAAAAAGCTTTGTCACATTTAGCTGATAGTATCCCCATCCGTTCTTCTAGCGAAGCCTTCAGTGGCTGCATCGCATTTATGGGGCCAACAGGCGTTGGTAAAACGACAACGATTGGTAAAATTGCCGCACAGTATGTGTTGAAATATGGCTCACAAAGTGTTGTTTTGATTACCACGGATACCTACCGTATCGCCGCGCATGAGCAACTTAGAACCTTTGGTCGCATTCTCAATGTACCAGTCGAAGTGGTCAATGAGTACACTGACCTGAATGAAGTGTTAGATAAGTATTCGGACTATTCGCTGATTTTGGTGGATACGGCTGGGATGAATCCTCGCGACCGCAACCTTGAGCGTCAGCTTGCTATGATGAAGCGTGCACGGGGTTACCTCAAGAAACTGTTGGTTTTACCTTGCACCAGCCAACGACAAGTTTTAAAAACAGTGGTGGATGTTTATTCTCAAATTCAGCTTGATGGCTGCGTTTTAAGTAAGCTAGATGAGTCTGCCTCGTTAGGTGAAGCTATCAGTGTGGTGATAGAAGAAGGTCTGCCTGTTATGTATGTGGCAGACGGCCAGAGAATTCCCGATGATATAGAACCTGCTAGGGCCCACAACCTGATTAGCCGAGCGGTTTATACTGCTGAACAGTTCGGTCAATTATATGGAGCTCTTAAGTACGGAAGTTAGTTTCGTAAAATTACGTTATTTGGCAGAGAAATTCTGAGGACTGTATAGTACATTGATAGCAAATGTACTTCAGATAACAGTTTTACAGTTTTAGCGTATAACAACGCAAAGATGGATGTAGCATGTATACAAAGAAGGCGACGTTATCGATAGATGCGATGGTACAGAAATATGATTTTCTGGTTAAAAAAATCGCCTATCATTTGCTGGCTCGATTGCCAAGCAGTGTGGATATCGATGACCTAATACAAGCAGGGATGATGGGCCTTATTGAAGCCTACAAACGCTTCGAATCGACTAAAGGTGCCTCATTCGAGACCTATGCTGGTATTCGTATTCGTGGCGCCATGATGGACGAAGTGCGTAAGAGTGATTGGGCGCCTCGCTCAGTTCGACGTAATAGCCGAGCGGTAAGTAGTGCCATTCGAGAAGTAGAATCCATCAGTGGTCGTGAGGCAACGGATATTGAAGTTGCTGCCCATATGGGTATTAGTATTGACGAATATCATGAAATCCTGCATTCCTCTATGTCTACTCAGTTGTTTAGCTATGAAGAAATGTTGGATAGTGAGACGGGTAGCCATGAATTGGATATAAAGGTTGAGGGCGAAAGCAGTCAGCCTGATCAGTTAGTGGCTGAAGCGGGCTTCCAATCCCAACTAGCACAAGAGATCGACCGTTTACCAGAACGTGAAAAGCTGGTGTTGTCTTTGTATTACAATGACGAATTGAATTTAAAAGAAATTGGTGCCGTTTTGGGCGTCAGTGAATCACGAGTTAGCCAAATACATAGTCAAGCTGCGATGCGTTTGCGTTCAAGGCTGAGTGGCTGGCAAGATTAATGAATATGATAGAAATGACTTTACCTAAGGGTTGTGGAGGTTGCATTGGATAAAAATATGAAAATCCTGATTGTTGATGATTTCTCAACGATGAGACGTATCATCAAAAATCTACTGAGGGATTTGGGATTTACCAATACAGTCGAGGCAGATGATGGAACGACTGCGCTACCTATTCTGCAAACAGGCACAATTGATTTTCTTGTGACGGACTGGAACATGCCTGGTATGACAGGTATTGAGTTGCTTCGAGCTGTTCGAGCTGACGAAAAACTGAAAACTATTCCTGTTTTAATGGTTACTGCTGAAGCCAAACGTGATCAGATCATTGCTGCGGCTCAAGCGGGCGTGAACGGTTATGTTGTGAAACCTTTTACTGCAGTGGCCTTGAAGGAAAAAATCGAAAAGATTTTCGAACGTATCGATTCCGCAAAATAGGGGCTGGAAATGTCTAGTGAAAACGAGTCAAAACTTGGGGAATTCGAGACCGTCGTAAAAGATGGTGCGGTTGATTTGCTCAATAAAATTGAAGTCGGTGACTTTAGTGGAGCAATCAAGGTTATCCAAGAATTAAGCGAGGCTCGCCATAAAAGTTTTTATAACGAAGTTGGTTGTTTAACTCGTAGCTTGCATGATGCCATTCGAGATTTTCAAATCGACTCGGTAGACATGATGGTGAAAAGCGGCGTTTCTGATGCCGAAGCCGGCTCTCGAATCACAGATGCTTCAGATCGCTTGAATTATGTTATTGAGATGACCAGCTCTGCTGCTAACAAAACCATGGATATGGTGGATAGTAGTGTGCCGGTTGCCAGTGAGTTGCAAAATCAAGCTCGAGAACTTCATAAAGATTGGAATCGTCTGATTCAGCGTGATTTAACACCACAAGAATTTCGCGATTTGTACAAACGAATTGATGCGTTTTTGAAGTACACGGATGAAAGCGCGACAACCTTGCATAACAATTTAAATACTATTTTGTTAGAGCAAGGCTATCAAGACCTAACTGGACAAGTGATTACACGTGTTAACGAGCTAATACGCGATGTAGAAGAGCGTTTAGTGCACCTTGTTTCTGTTGCCGGTCGAGTTGATAGCATCTCTGGTATCGAGCATGAGTCAGAGAACAAGGAACGTGATGACGATCGAGGCCATGGGCCAGCGATTAATAAGAATGATAACCCTGAAGTACTAAATAACCAGGACGAAGTTGACGATCTACTTTCGAGTCTTGGTTTTTAAAAGGAGCTGCTGCGGATGAGTTTCGAGGTCGATGAAGAAATTCTACAGGATTTTTTGGTAGAAGCTGGAGAAATCCTGGAACAGCTCTCAGAGCAATTGGTGGATTTGGAGCAAAACCCGGAAGATACGGCGTTATTAAATGCGATTTTCCGAGGTTTCCATACGGTTAAGGGTGGTGCTGGATTTCTTCAGCTGACCGCATTGGTAGACTGTTGTCACTATGCGGAGAACGTCTTCGATATCCTCCGTAACCATCAGCGTAAAGTTGACTCTGAGTTGATGGATGTTGTGTTACAGGCGCTTGATGCTGTCAATGAGATGTTTGAAACCGTTCGCGCTGGCGGAGAGCCTGAGCCTGCAGATCCTCAAATTATCGAATCGTTAAGTTACTTTGCTAAGCCTCAAACTGAAGATGAGCTGCAGGACGACTCTGATGAAGAGGAAGACGAAGCGGCTGAAGACGTTGTTGAGGAAGTGGCCGAAGAGTCAGTAGAGTCAGCTCCAGAGCATGAAGATATTTCCGACGACGAATTTGAGTCATTACTCAGTGCATTAGGTTCATCTGATGATGTTCCTGAGAGCAGTGCTACGAGTAGTAATAGCGAACCTGAATCTGACGATATTACAGAAGACGAATTCGATGCTTTGCTTGATCAACTGCATGGCAATAGTGCACCAGGAATGGATGCGCCTGCAGAATCGCCAGCGGCCGCTGAATCAGATGATATTACCGAAGATGAATTCGAAGCCTTATTAGACCAGCTTCATGGTAGTGGTGCACCGGGCGTATCGGATGATGTTGCAAGCAATGATTCAGCTAAAAATGAATCGTTACAAAATGATGCGCCAGCTTCTTCTGAATCCGACCTGATTACGGAAGATGAGTTTGAGCAGCTACTAGACAGCTTACATGGCAAAGGTCAGGGGCCAAACGCTAAAGAAGAATCGGTAGCGAAAGACCAAGCTAAACCTGAAGCCGCCGCGGCAAAACCTGAACCAGAGAAGAAAGCCGAAAAACCAAAAGCTAAAGCAGCACCTAAGAAACCTGCGCCGCCTGCACCTAAACCGAAAGCAGAAGTGCCGGAGCAAGACAAAGAGAAATCTCAGCATGCGCCAGTGGTGCAAGAAACCACTGTGCGTGTTGATACCAAACGTCTAGATGACATCATGAACATGGTGGGCGAGCTAGTATTGGTGCGTAACCGATTGGTTCGTTTAGGTTTGCAAAGCGACGATGAGTCCATGAGCAAAGCCGTTGCTAACCTTGACGTGGTAACAGGTGATTTGCAAAACGCGGTAATGAAAACGCGTATGCAACCTATTAAAAAGGTATTCGGTCGTTTCCCGCGAGTGGTTCGAGATCTGGCCCGTAACCTGAAAAAAGAAGTGAATTTAGAGCTTCGTGGTGAAGAAACGGACCTAGACAAAAACTTGGTTGAAGCCCTTGCCGATCCATTGGTCCACTTGGTGCGTAACTCGGTTGACCATGGTGTAGAAGCTCCGGATGTCCGTGAAGCGAAAGGTAAGCCGCGCGTTGGTACGGTGATCCTGTCGGCTGAGCAAGAAGGTGACCATATCTTGCTATCCATCGATGATGATGGTGCTGGTATGGATGCTGACTTGCTGCGTAGAAAGGCCGTAGAAAAAGGCTTAATGGACAGTGATAGTGCTGAACGCCTGTCCGATGATGAAGCCTTTAATCTGATTTTTGCGCCGGGCTTCTCAACAAAAGCTGAGATCACAGATGTATCAGGTCGTGGTGTAGGGATGGACGTTGTTAAAACGAAGATCTCACAACTGAACGGTACCCTGGATATCAAGTCAGTATTAGGCCAAGGCTCGCGCTTTAGTATTAAGGTGCCTTTGACACTAGCGATCATGCCAACCTTGATGGTGATGTTAAACAATCAAGCGTTTGCTTTCCCGCTAGTCAGTGTCAATGAAATCTTTCATTTGAATCTTAAGAAGACCAACATTGTTGATGGTCAGCAAGTGGTCGTGATTCGTGGCAAAACTCTGCCAATCTTCCATTTGAAAGACTGGTTGATTAAAGGCGCTGCCTACGAAGACAAACCTGCGGAAGCGCACGTTGTCGTGGTGCAAGTTGGAATGAATGAAGTTGGCTTCGTGGTAGACCAATTGGTTGGCCAAGAAGAAGTAGTGATTAAGCCGCTTGGAAAAATGTTGCAAGGTACGCCGGGTATGGCGGGTGCAACCATTACCGGTGATGGTCGAATTGCCATCATCTTGGATGTGCCGAGTATGCTGAAATCCTATGCTTCGCGATAGACAAGTTATAGGAGCTGTATTATGCCAGTGAAGGTGCTGGTGGTTGATGACTCGGGTTTTTTCCGTCGTCGACTCGTCGAAATATTCAGTGCAGACCCACGCCTACAAGTGGTGGGGACTGCGAACAATGGCAGGGAAGCCGTTGATAAGGTTCAAGCTCTATCTCCTGATGTCGTAACCATGGACTATGAGATGCCTGTTCTTGACGGTATCTCTGCTGTGTCCGAAATTATGAAGCGTAAGCCTACTCCTGTGTTGATGTTTTCATCATTAACACATGAAGGTGCACGGGTGACGCTTGATGCTTTGGAAGCGGGCGCTGTCGACTTTATGCCGAAGAATTTCGAGGATATTTCTCGTGATTCAGCGGTGGTCAAGCAGACCTTGATTGAACGTGTGCTGACGGTAGCTCGTACCCGTGTGGGAGGCAGTTTAGCGCCTGCCGCTCGAGTGGTTACCAAAGTGGCGCCGAGACCAATCGTCGTCAGTGGCGATCGTGGTGTCATCATTCCACGAGCGCGTAAAAAAGTCAGCTTGGTTGCGATCGGTACTTCGACCGGTGGACCAATGGCGTTACAGGCGGTATTGACTAAGCTACCTAAAGACTTTCCTGTGCCATTAGTGCTAGTGCAGCACATGCCAGCTGCGTTCACTCATGCTTTTGCCGATCGTTTAAACAATATCTGTCAAATCAAAGTGAAAGAAGCTGAAGATGGCGATAAATTGGTGCCGGGCGTAGCTTTATTAGCACCGGGTGGCAAACAGATGATGGTGGATTCTCGTAATGGTGGCTGTGTGCGCATTCTCGAAGGAGATGAGCGTCTCAATTACAAGCCATCTGTCGACATTACTTTTGGTTCTGCTTCCAAATGTTACCCAGGCAAAGTGTTGTCTGTTGTGATGACGGGAATGGGCGCAGATGGCCGCGATGGCGCACGTATGTTGAAAAACTCAGGCTCTCGAGTTTGGATTCAAAGTGAAGAATCCTGTGTTATCTATGGTATGCCGCAAGCGGTTGAGAAAGCCGGTTTAGCCGATGATGTGATTCATTTGGATCATATCGGTGAGCGTATTGTAAAAGAGGTTGGTTAGTGGACTTATTAACGCTAGGTGGGTTAATCGTAGCCTTTGCTTCGGTATTCCTAGCGAACTGGCTAGGAGGCGGTGAGGTCGTTTTATTACTTAACCTGCCTTCTGCCATTATTGTTGTGGTAGGCAGTCTCGGTGCCGCCTTAGCACAAAGTACCGTTCACGAAGCGGTTGCTGCGCTGCGCATGTTGTCCTGGTCTTTATTTCCACCTATTTTCGATCTAGAAAGTAACCGACGTACTATTAATCATTTGGCACATAAGGCAAGGCGCTTTTCGATTTTGGCGTTAGAGAATGATGTGCAGGCGTTGAATAATGATTTTGCCATGCGTGCCATGCAGATGGCCGTTGATGGTGCAGACCCCGAGCTGCTTTCGGAGCGTTTGCATGACGAAGCTGAGCGTATTCGCGACCAGCGTGGCGCACATATCAGCTTTCTAGAATCAATCGGTGGTTATGCGCCAACCCTTGGCATTATGGGATCGGTGTTAGGTTTGATTCAAGCGATGGCGAACTTAGACAGTCCCGAAGCCTTGGGCCATGGTATTGCGGTGGCGTTTGTTTCCACCTTGTATGGTCAAGGTTTTGCCAACCTGGTTATTTTTCCGATCTGTCGTAAGCTGTATCGCTACGCAGACCGTGAATTACTTAATAATCAGATGTTCATTGATGGCATTCATGGCATTGCCATTGGTAAGCATCCGCAGCGTTTAGACTTGGAGTTGAGTGGCTATGAGTAGCCCGCGCCGACGCCGTTCACGTAACCGAGATGCTGATGCCCCTCACCGTGACCGCTGGATATTGTCTTACGCTGATTTTATTACCTTATTGTTTGCCTTCTTTGTGGCCCTGTATTCCATTTCGTTAAGGGATGCAGGGGATCAAAAGGTGCTCAGTGAAACACTCAATGGCGTATTTGAAGCCGTACAAAAGTCGATTAAGCCCATCAATGTTGGTGATCCGGTAGCGGGGCAGCCTGATAGTGAGCGTTTGCTAGAGGTGGCTCCGCCAGAAGATTCCGAGGCCGATAATCCGCCAGGGGAAGTAGAAGGGCGCAGTCCATTATATGAAGCCTTGAACCAGTCGATTAATTCGCAATTTCCTACGCTTCAATCTCAAGGGAATATTTCGATCACCGAAGATGCCAATTGGATCACGCTCGATATGAAGGCGGCCTTGGTTTTCGATCAAGGTGATTTTGAGTTGACCAATGAGGCGGTCGCTTTGATGATTGTCATTTCTAATATTTTACGCAGCTATCCCGCTCCTATTATGGTGTTGGGTAACACGGATGATACCCCGACAAATTCCACTCGTATCCCTTCGAACTGGCACCTTTCCAGTTTGCGTGCGGCCTCGGTAGTGGATGAATTAGTATACCGTGGTATTGATCCTAAGTTATTGGCGCCTATAGGCTTTTCCAGTGAAAACCCGCAGGTTAGAAATACCAATGACTTTGCTCGAGCACAAAATCGCCGAGTAACACTTAAAATTAGCAAGCAGAGATCGGATAACTTGCACGATTACTTGTTTAACTAGCAAGTTAATGTATATGATTGTGGTGCAATAATTACGTAAATTTCTTGCATAGCATCTAAGGGGTCGGTGTGCACATTTGGGCGGTGGCAAATCAAAAGGGTGGCGTAGGGAAAACCACGACCGTTGTTAGTTTATCCGGATTGTTAGCGGATGCTGGCCATCGTGTGTTAATGATCGATTTGGATCCACATGGCTCACTAACTAGCTATTTTCGCTTTGACCCAGATTCCATCGAGCACAGTGCTTACGACTTATTTCAAGTAAGCGGTAAAATCCCTGAGACATTGCCGCGTTCAGTGATTCTTGAAACGGGGCATCCTAATCTTTCACTCATACCAGCCTCGACTGCTTTAGCAACCCTAGAGCGAAATGCTCAAGCTCAAGGTGGCATGGGATTGGTCATTTCCAAAACCTTAGCAATTCTTTGGGATGATTACGATTATGTGTTAATTGATAGTCCGCCAGTGTTAGGTGTGTTAATGATTAATGCCTTGGCCGCTTGTCAGCAGCTGGTGATTCCTGTGCAGACCGAGTTCTTAGCGATCAAAGGATTAGAACGCATGATTCGTACTTTGACCATGATCAACCGCGCTCGAAAAAGACCTGTTCCTTATACCATTGTCCCGACACTATACGATCGTCGCACCCAAGCATCGAATAAAAGCCTGCGCAGCTTAAAGGACCTTTATGAAGATGCGGTGTGGCACTCGGTAATCCCTGTTGATACCAAATTACGTGATGCCAGTACGGCTGGGGTTGCGCCTTCAGCATTAGACGCAAGTGCTCGGGGTGTTAAAGCCTACGCCAGTTTGATGGATACTTTGCTTAATCCATCTGGTTAGAAATGATGAAAGATACCAAAACGAAAGACCAATCGCTTAACGGCCCACAGCAAGCACTGCAAAACTATCTGAATGAACTGCTGCAAGAGACAGCTTTTAACTCAACTGAAAAAGTAGATGAGGTCAGCGCCCCAGAAGAGCTTGAGCCCTCGTACGAGCCAGAGCCTAGTGTGACAGAATCACTGTCGGTTGTTGAGGCCACTGAGCTGGCGCACGAGCCAGAAGAGTTAAGTGAAATAGATGAGCCAAGTGCTGATGCTGATTCGTTGAATGAGTCTGAATTTGAGATGGCTTTTGAAGCGCATATCGATGTGTCTGACTCAGGAGCAAGTACCGCAATAGATGACTTGGATTATTCAGCTTTAGATGCTTCTTTTGCAGAATTTGAAACGGCTATTCAGACCTTGCAAGAAGAATACCCTGCGTCACTGCCACAGGCAGAAACGATTCCAACTTGGAATATTGACACGGATCTATCCTCAGTCGCTGATGAGCCTGAGGCAGACATTACAGAATCGCAAGATGACACTGACAGTCTAGAGCATCAGACCTTAGCCTCTGATGAAGAAGAGGCTGACTTTGACTTAGAAAAAGCTTTTGCCGAAGTCGCGGCGCAAGAAGCCGCGATGCAGACCGTTGACGAGGTTGAAGAAACTGCGTTAATTGAACAACCAGAGCCAGAGCCAGAGCCAACAGAGTTAGACACTGTTGAGGTTGAACAAGAATACGTTCCTGAACCGTCAAAATACGTGGCCAAAACGGAGCCATTACCTTGGGCTAAAAGTCGTTTCGAGTGTCTGCTGTTTTACGTTGGTGGCTTGAAAATGGCGGTGCCGTTAGTGGAGCTGGGCGGTATTTATCAGTCTAACGATGAGAAGCTAACAGAGATCTTTGGTCAGCCTAAATGGTTTATGGGGGTGGCCAATGTCGGTGATCATAATATTCGTACCGTTGACACGGCTCGATGGGTAATGCCAAATCACTACGATGGCGAGTTAAAGGATCACTTTAAATTTGTCATTCAGTTGGATCGTTCGGATTGGGGGTTGGCTTGTGAAAAAGTGGCAGAGGCCATTTCTCTCGAACCATCGCAAGTAAAATGGCGCTCAGACCGTAGTCGTCGTCCTTGGTTGGCAGGTACGGTAATTGATCATATGTGCGCTATATTAGATGTTCAGGGGTTCATTGAATTACTCGAAGACCCAGTGAACGGTTTTCGAAAACATTTAAAAGATTAAGCTTGTAGAGGTCGTTATGTCGACGAGTATCGCTTTAAAAAAAGAAGTCAAAGAAAACGATGATCCAATGCTGCAGTGGGTAACTTTCCGCCTTGATCAAGAGATCTATGGTGTGAACGTTATGCAGGTCAAAGAAGTTTTGCGTTATTCTGAGATTGCGCCAGTGCCAGGCGCGCCAGCGTTCGTGCTAGGTATCATCCATTTGCGTGGTACCGTAGTGACGGTCATTGATACTTGCCAGCGCTTTGGTCTAATTTCCGGCGAAATCACCGACGCCACACGTATTATGATCGTGGAAGTGGAAGGTCATGTGATTGGTATTTTGGTCGATGCCGTATCAGAAGTGGTGTACTTACGCCAGTCTGAGATTGAAGCTTCGCCAAGTGTAGGTAACGATGAATCGTCTAAATTCATTCAAGGTGTCTGTCATAAAAATGATACTTTGTTGATTCTGGTAGATTTAGATAAAATGCTTTCTGAAGATGAGTGGAGCGAAATCGGTTCCATGTAAACTAGATCCAGTTTTGGAAGGCGATTGATGGAATCTCAGTGGATTTTTAACTTATTGCTAGTGCTGCAGTTTATCTTGTTGCTGGCATTGGCAGTGTGGGCGTATCGTCTTTCGCGCAAGCTAAAGAAGTTTGAACGCTCGGTACATGAGGCCGAGCTAGCACAGAAGAAACAAGTGCAGGTGTTGGCCTCTGGTTCGATTGGTATGGGGCGCCGTCTGGTAGCAATTGAGAAACGCTTAAATATGGCGGTCGAACGCCAATCGGAGCTGATCTCAAAAGAAGGCAGCAGTGTGTCTTATAATCGCGCCATGGAGCTACTGGAAATGGGCGCGTCGGTGGATGATCTAGTGTCTAAGTGTGGTTTGATTCGTGCGGAAGCGGAATTGATCAGCTTGCTAAAAAAAGAGTCCCGTCGTAATTCCAACCAATCACACTGATTGGTTGGCTATCCTTTCTTATAAAAATCCGATGTGCCTTTGAGCGAATGTGAGAAGGCAATGATTTCCGCGACCGCCAAATACAAGGTTTCAGGTATTTCATCCCCTAACTCAAGCGTCGATAGTACTTCCACCAACTCTGGGCTTTTGTGAAGTAAGACGTTATTTTCTTCTGCCACACGCATGATTTGTTCCGCCAAATAACCGGTGCCTTTTGCGGTCACGGTGGGAGCACTTTGAAAATCGTATTTTAGCGCCACTGCTTTTTTCGGGTTGGGTTGACTCATTTAGGTTCTCACATCAATTAGGCGTGGTTGGGTCGGTTCATGATACTGATTAGGCTTGTCGTTCAGTTTGGCACGAAAACAATCGAGTGTTTCTATTTCAACTTGTTTGTTTCTTAAGCTAGTGCGCAGCTCATCCAGTCGCTGGCGAATCATCAGTTCGGTGTTGGGGTCTTCGACGGCGAACAAAATGCCCACTTTTTTATCTTGTACACTGGCGCGTGCTTCGAAGCGTCCTGTTTCTTCAAAGTCGAATTTAAGCTGCACCAACCAACGTCGATTGTGGGGCTCAATATCCTTGTCTTTATCCGCTGTATCTTTATCAATCTTTAGGTTCACCACAGAAGTGCTTTGGCCGTCTTTAATAGGGATCTCGATGCTCAACGGTAGGATAGAGCCGTCCTGTTGTGCGTTTTCAATCAGATGACGGACTTGGTTGGTGGTAATACGTTCGATAGCACCAGCAACTAAGTTCATTGCTTGTTGTGAATTTGCAGCCTGAACACCTGTTAAACTAGCCTGCTTTGAGGTTTCTAGGTTGGCACCTTCTAGACGAGAAAGATTGAGCTTTAAATCAGTCGTCAAATTGGTTTTCTGTGCCAAGTTGTTTTCGCTAAACAAACCAGAGTTTTGGATGGCTTGTTTTATGGCATCACTGGATTGCGTCAAACTCTGCAAGTTGGGCAGTTGTTTGACCAATTGCTCAAGGGCGCTGGCAACTTTCTCAGGGAGTGCGCTACCACTTTGTGCCAAGGTATTCAGTTGGCGAATCATGGTCACAAATTCTTGTGGTGAGATCTGCTTAGGTAAGGTCTGCTTAAGGCCCTCAGTCAAAGTGGTTGCCGTGGGCGAATGGCGTTCAGCAGGGTAGAGCTGTACTTGTCCCTGTTTGTCGACCACCACCGTGAGAGTGTCTCCGACCTTTAATGGATGTTGTGTATTGAGGGTGAATTGCTCGTTGCCATCACTGACCACTACGCTAAAGGTTTGTGTCGCTAGGCTATTGGTTGTTGCAGACGTCGCGATTTGAGTTGGTTGCGTAACGCTGCTTTGAATAGCAGTAGCTTGGCTAGGTGTAGCACGACGGGTTGTTGCTTCGGCATTTGGATTAAGTGAAGCGGTTGTGCCAGTTTGGCTGCTTAGCACTGGATTCTGGGCAGTAGACGAGGGTGCGGGACTAGCTGGCTGAGGATTCGTTTGTCCCTGTGTGGCTGTGCTATTGGCTGTTTGAGTACTGTTCATATTGCTGCCAATGACCGTCAATACAATAGGGCGGCTGGCAATCGCGACTTGAGCAATGGTCTGGGCTTGTTGGCTACTTATAGGTGCCTGGTGTTGTGACAGCGATGAATTTTGCGTGATATTGGTCAAGCTATTGTTACTCAGCAGGGAACTTGAGGGCGACCCAATACTCGAACTGGGCTGTGTACTATTTGCTGGCTGAGTAGTCCCTGAAGCGGCAGTATTTGCAGTCTGGCTAGAGGGTGTCTGTGGCACGCTAGCATGGGTGTTTTGAATTGGGCGTTGTGGTGTGACGGTTAGGGTCACCTGATTACCGGTCACATTTAGGGTGCCCTTATCACCTGCTTGTAAGTTTGGGCTTGGTTTATCGTTGACTAGAGTGTATTGCTGCTGGTCACTTCGGGTAACACCGATCAGTTGCAGGTTGCCCGTTGCGGTTTGTGCATTCTTAACCGAGGTGATTTGGATAGGGTGTAAGCCATCGATCAGTTTTAATTCGCTGCTGAGTTTTGCAAGGGCACCTAGGTTGGCCGTTGACGAGGTCAGCGGAGCCGAGGTTTTTCCTTGCCCAGAAACAAGCGAATTTATGTCCGTGATCATGCTTTCACCACCCTTTCTTTCTGAAAAGCTAGAAATATATTTTATAATAGGCGCCAATTTAGAGACGTGCTCTAACTCTGTTAACGGCCAATACAGGTAATTCTTTTGCAAAAAACAGTCAACTTACAGGTAAAAAACCTTTGCATCGAACGGGGGGAGCGGGATCTCTGCCGTGAGCTGACGTTTTCGGTCGAAAGTGGTGAGCTGGTGCGTATTGCAGGGGAAAATGGTGCCGGTAAAAGTTCTCTGATGAAAGCCATTTTAGGCTGGGTTCGTTTCGAAGACGGTGAGCTGCTATTTAATGGCGAAGATGTCACCCAGCATCGCGATATGTTGTTACTAAGTCAGCTTTATCTTGGCCATACGCCCGGTATTAAAAATGTCTTCACGGCACTTGAGAACCTTAAGCTTTACTGCCCTAAGGCAACTGAAACCGAGCTAGAAGATGCCCTTGAACAAGTGCAATTGGGCGCATTTGCCGACACGCCAGCGGCTCAGCTTTCCGCCGGACAAAAGCGTCGTATTGCTTTGGCGCGATTGTGGTTGACCGACAAGGTATTATGGTTTTTGGATGAACCCTTTACTGCATTGGATGTGAAAGGTGTCGAAGCCTTAGAGCAACGTATGGCTGAACATTTAAAGGTAGGCGGGGCGATTGTGATTACGACTCATCAACCTTTGTTAAATTTGTCGCCCAAGGTGGTTGAGCTCGCAGTATGAATTATCGCTCCTATTTTAAGGCTGAATGGCTGTCTTTGTTGCGTCGTAAGCAAGATACGCTCAATGCACTGCTGTTTTTTGTCATGGTGATTACGTTGTTTCCTTTAGGCGTGGATCCAAGCTCAGAGTTTCTGGCACCGGCAGCAGGCGGCATTATTTGGTGCGCTACCGCCTTATCGGTACTAATGGCCGTCGAGGGCATGTACAAAGAAGACTATAACGACGGTTCTTTAGAGCAGTGGTTGAGCAGTGGTTTGTCGGTCACCTTGCTGGTGTTTTTGAAAGTCTTAGCCCAGTGGTTGATGGTGGTTGTACCGCTACTGGTTGTGTTGCCTCTGCTCGCACAAATGCTGTTTTTACCCATGTCAGTCCTCGGTGTGGTGATGTTATCGATTTTACTGGGAACGCCAGCTTTGTTTTTTATTGGCTCGATTGGAGCCGCTTTGACAGTATCACTGCGTCGCGGTGCAGTGTTAATGCTGTTGTTAATACTGCCTCTTTATATCCCAGTGATTATTTTTGCTACCGGAGCGATCAGAGCCGCTCAGTTGGAGATGGCCTATTCCGGTCAATTAGCGATTTTGGCGGCCATTTCCTTGGTCGCTCTGGCGCTGTCCCCAGTAATGGCGGCGATTTCAATTAGAGCGAGTGTGAATTAATGAATTGGACGTGGTTTCATAAGCTTGGCTCACCTAAGTGGTTTTACCAATGGGCCTCAAACTGGGGTGGACGTTGTGTGTATCTTGGCTTGGCCTTATTGGTGGTTGGGGTGGCTTGGGGCTTAGGCTTTGCCCCAGCGGATTATCAGCAGGGTAATAGCTTTCGCATTATTTATATCCACGTACCGGTCGCGGTTCTGGCGCAAAGCTGTTACCTCGGTATGGGCATTGCAGGTTTTGTCGCGCTCGTTTGGCAAATGAAGTTGGCGCCAGTCTTTATTAAATCGGTGGCGCCAGTCGGTGCCGTGATGGCCTTTATTGCGCTGGTGTCCGGTGCGATTTGGGGTAAGCCCACTTGGGGCACTTGGTGGGTATGGGATGCGCGTTTAACCTCTGTTTTAGTGCTGTTTTTGCTCTATATGGGGGTGATTGCGATTCAAAATGCCTTAGACGATCAGGTTTTTGCTGACAAAGCGGTAGCGGTGGTGAGTTTGGTGGGGGTGATTAACCTGCCGATCATTAAATACTCGGTAGAGTGGTGGAACACGCTCCATCAGCCAGCCACTTTTAAGTTAACAGAGAAACCGTCTATGCCCATGGAAATGTGGCTACCTTTGCTGTTCTCTGCGTTAGGACTCTATTTATTTGCCGCAGGACTCGCCATGTGGCGCATGCAAAATGAAGTATTAGTTCGTGAGCGCAAAGCGAACTGGGTCAAAAAAGAGGTGTTAGAGCATGGCGTTTGAGTCGTTGTCTGATTTCTTGCAAATGGGCACTCATGGTGTCTATGTCTGGTCTACCTATGGCATCAGTCTAGTGGCCTTGGTTGGGCTATTTATTTCCACTCGACGTAGTAATGCGCAGCTGCGCAAGCAATTGAAGAAACGCTATCAAAGGGAGCAGAGCCGTTAAATGCATCCAGTTCGAAAAAAACGCATGATCACGATTGGCGTGATTTTAGTGGTGTTGGCGGCGGCCATTGGTTTGGTTATGTACGCCTTATCGCAAAACATCAATCTGTTCTACTCGCCGACGCAAATTGCCCAAGGGGAAGCGCCACAGAAGGTTACCATTCGTGCGGGTGGTATGGTGGTAGATGGCAGTGTTGAACGCCATTCAGAAACATTAGACGTGGCCTTTAGTGTGACCGATTATCAGCATAGTGTGCGCATCGAATACAACGGCATCTTGCCGGATTTATTCCGCGAGGGGCAAGGTATTGTCGCGCAAGGTAAGTTGGATGAACGCGGCGTGCTGATTGCGAGTGAAGTCTTGGCAAAACATGACGAAGAATACATGCCGCCAGAAGTCAGTGATGCCCTAGAAAAAGCCAAGGCTCAGTAAGGACACAAGATGATAATGTTACCCGAGATCGGGCACTATGTTTTAATTCTGGCGATGATGTTTGCCTTGGCGTTAGCGGTGTTGCCAATGATGGGCTATTTGCAGCGCAACGCTATTCTCCTGTCAACCGCCAAGCCACTCACCTATGTGATGACTGCGCTCACCTGCGCTAGCTTTGTGGTGTTGGCCATAGCCTTTGCGCAAGACGATTTCTCTATCCTGTATGTCAGCCAGAACTCCAATAGCCTGCTGCCGATCTGGTACAAGATCAGTGCCGTGTGGGGCGGTCATGAAGGCTCCCTGTTGCTGTGGATTACTATCCTGACCTTATGGGCGGCGCTGTTAGCTTATAAAAGTGAAACCTTGCCCAACAGTACGGGGCCTGTGGTGCTAAGTGTTTTAGGTATAGTCGCGACTGGCTTTTTGGCGTTTATTCTGTTTACCTCATCGCCCTTTATTCGTTTGTTACCTGATCAGCCTGCGGACGGTGTGGATCTAAACCCGCTGTTACAAGATATTGGTTTGATCATCCACCCGCCCATGTTGTACATGGGCTATGTGGGCTTCTCGGTGGCGTTTGCGTTTGCCATCGCGGCTTTGATTACCGGTAACCTGAATGCCTCTTGGGCTCGCTGGGCCCGCCCTTGGACCAATGTATCTTGGGCATTTTTGACCCTGGGAATTGCCTTAGGCAGTTGGTGGGCTTACTACGAGCTTGGTTGGGGCGGCTGGTGGTTCTGGGATCCAGTTGAAAATGCTTCATTGATGCCTTGGTTGGCCGGCACAGCACTGATCCACTCGTTAGCGGTCACGGAAAAGCGTGGGGTGTTCAAAAGTTGGACCGTGTTACTGGCCATTTTTACCTTTAGCTTGTCTTTATTAGGTACCTTTTTGGTCCGTTCTGGGGTGCTAACGTCAGTGCATGCGTTTGCCTCGGATCCGACTCGAGGCGTGTTTATATTGGCGTTGCTGGTGATTATCATCGGCAGCAGCTTATTCCTCTATGCCTTGCGTGCGTCGCAAGTGAAATCTCAGGTGAGCTTTGGTCTGACGGGACGAGAGTCTTGGCTTCTGATCAATAATATTTTGCTGACCATTCTGACTCTAACGGTCTTGCTAGGCACCTTGTATCCGCTGATCTTTGATGCCTTTAACCTAGGTAAAATTTCCGTTGGCGCGCCCTACTTTAATGCCGTTTTCAGCCCGATTGCGCTGTTACTGATCGTGTTTATGGGTATTGGGCCGTTGGCGAAGTGGCACAGTACTAAAGGTTCGATGCTATGGCGCATGGCATGGCTGCCGGCCGTGTTAGCGGTGGGGTTGGCTGCCTTAGTATTTACCTTCCATGAGTTTGATGCTTACCTTTGGTTAAGCTTTGCTATCGCCCTATGGCTAGTGTTGATGTGCGCTCGTGATTGGTTGGATAAGGTGCTGACAGCGCGTCAGTCCCTGTGGCAGCGCGCCCGTAAGCTGCCACGTCATTACTATGGTATGCAGCTAGCGCATATCGGTGTCGCGGTCAGCTTGATTGGGGTGATTTTTGTCAGCATGAACAGTACTGAGACCACTGTTCGACTGGCACCAGGGGATCGAGTCACTGTAGGCGACTACGAGTTTGAATTTTTGGGCACACGCCATGTCGAAGGTCCTAACTACACGGCCGATACCGGCGTGATCAATGTTTATCAAGATGGCGATGCGATTGCGCAGATGTTGCCGCAAAAACGCTTGTATAAGGCACGTCAGCAGATGATGACCGAAGCCGCATTGAATCCCGGTTTCACCCGTGACCTATATATTTCCCTAGGTGAGCCATTAGCAGATGGGGCTTGGGGCGTTCGAATCTATATCAAATCCTTTGTCCGTTGGATTTGGTTGGGCGGTTTGATGATGATGGCCGGTGGCTTGTTGGCTGCTTGGGATAAACGTTACCGTCGCAAAACAGGAGCTTAACGTGAAAAAAATACTCTTCTTTATTCCTTTCCTAGCCTTTGTTGCATTGGGCGTGGTGTTTTATCAGCAGCTCGGTAAAGACACGGAATACATGCCATCGGCGTTGGTTGGCAAACAAATGCCTGAGTTTAAGTTGGTGGACATGGAGTCGGATACGGTGGTGAGCAATAGCGCCATGCCCAACGAGCCTTACCTGCTCAATTTCTGGGCTACTTGGTGTCCGTCTTGTAGCGTGGAGCATGCCTATCTTGGTGAGCTAGCCGAACAGGGCGTGAACATTGTTGGTGTGGATTATAAAGACGAAACCTCAGCCGCGAAAAAATGGTTAGCTGAGCGCGGTAACCCATATTCTTTAGTGCTGCTAGATGAAATGGGCCGCTTTGGTGTGGATATGGGGATTACCGGTGCGCCAGAAACCTTTGTCGTCAGCGCTGAGGGTAAAATCCTTTACCGTCACCAAGGGGTGGTCGATGCAAATGTCTGGGAAAACCTGCTTAAGGAACATATGCAATGATCGCACGCTTGTTCAGTACTGTGTTGCTTTCATTGAGCTTATGGGCCAGCACAGCGATTGCCATGGAAGTGTTAGAGTTTAACTCGCCAGAGGATCAGCAGCGCTACCGCCTCTTAACCGAGGAATTGCGTTGTCCTAAATGTCAAAATCAGAACTTGGAAGATTCCAATGCCGGTATTGCTGTTGATCTTCGTAATCAGATTTACAGCATGATCAATGAGGGACAGTCCAATGAGCAAATTGTCGACTACATGGTAGCTCGTTACGGTGAGTTTGTGTTGTATCGCCCAGTGCACGATCAAAGTACCGCGGTGTTATGGTATGGCCCATTTGCATTGCTACTGATTGGAGCACTGATTTTTATCATCGTGGTGCTGAGAAACAAACGTCAATCTAACAAGGACGCCTAATTATGATGCTCGCTTGGATCGTCATGATCGCTGTGACTGTGGTCAGTCTGTTGTACTTAGTTCGTTCGATCCTGCGTCAACGTGGTTACTCGCAGCAAGAAGATGCTGGGCAAAGCTTTCTCGCTATTCGTAAGCAAGAAGTAGCAGAAGAACGTGCGGCAGGGCGTCTAACCGATGCAGAAGCGGAGCAACTGCTGGAGGATATCGTCAGTGAAGCGCACTATATCAATCAGCATGGTGCGTTAACATTAAATAGAGAAGTGCGTTGGGCGCGTGTGGCGTTAGCTGCCACGGTTGCCGTGATCTTGGTCGGTTCCGTGTTTCTTTATCAGCGTTTAGGGTTTGCCCCTGATGTTCTCTTTACTCAGAAAATGATCGAGCGCAGCGCTGATGATCAGGATATTGCTGAATTTCTGAACTATCGCGTGGCGCGCTATGACCGAGCTGAAGATTGGTATTATTTGGCCAGTGAACAGGTGTTGGCAGAAGATTACCCGTCGGCGATCGCTTCGTACCGTCAAGTATTACAAAAGTTAGAAGTGGATTCCCCTGATCGCATTAATGTTCAAGTTGAGTTGGCACAGGCCATGTTTTACGCCAACAATAATACGGTCTCACAGAGCATGCGTGAAACTGTGGCAGAGGTGTTAAAAGCCGCGCCTGACAATGTTAAAGCCCTAGGCTTACAGGGCATTATTGAGTTTGATGCGGCGGATTATCAAGCGGCTATTCTGAGCTGGCAAAAAGCCATTCGTCTTGGCAGTGATCGTCAGGAACGTATGGATTTATTGTCAGGAATCGCGGCAGCTCGTAAGCAAGGTGGAATTAGTGAGGAGCAAGTTCCGGCTTTGATCACCCATAGGTTACAGTTGCAATTGGTATTGGACAAAGGCGCGTTGGCAAATGACGATGTCTTTTTGGTGTATGCTAAATCTTCGGAGCAACCGATGCCGATTGCCATTCAGAGAGTTTCAGCAGCGGAATTTGGCGTACCTATCGTATTAACCAATATTGATAATCTGATGCCAGGGAAGACATTATCTGATGTGGAGCAGGTGGAAGTCATTGTGAAACGTTCTCAACATGGTGCCCAAGACCTTACTCAGGGTGAAATAGTTGGTTATTTATCGTCCGTACCGAGCCATAGCAGTAAGATTTTTAAGGTCAATGTATCCTTATAATTGAAACCAGCTTCGCTTCGACTGATAATACGGACAAATATATTGATCTAAAGCGGATTTTTAATAATGGATTTTAGCTTGCGTGAGTGGCTAATATTAATTGGTGTCATCATTATCATCGGCATACTTGTTGATGGTTTCCGTCGTTATCGCAAATCACAGGCGTTGGCCAGCGCCTCAGATGACGATGAGGTATATGAAGACCCAGAAGAACGCCAGAAAGAAGCAATGTTGCGTCGAGAGTTACCGAATGGTGGTGCTCGTCCTGTAGCACGCTCCGTGGAACCTGCTGACCCAGTTATGAATGCTTTCGAGAATGCTCGAAAGACAGCTCGTAGCCCGTTAACGGATATGCCTCATAAAGTCGATGCAGGTCCGCAAATGGATCGTAATGATGAATTCAAACTTGATGAATTGGCTTCACTGGTTCCGGAACGCTTTGATCGGTCTGACAAAAAGACTGTCAAATCTGATCAAGACTACGGCGATGTGCTTTATGATGGCTATGACGAATTGGATGTCGGTCATGAAGAATCCGATTTAGAAGAAATTGATTTAGAACGCAGTTACTCAAGTGTCGATTTGGATCAGTCTTCTTATCTTACGCCCGTGGCAGAAACGCCAGATGAGGTAGATGAAGAAGCCGAAATCGAAGAAGTGATTGTGATTAACGTGTTTGCGCCGAAAGATGAGCCTTTCACCGGTATGGAGCTACTTCAGCTAGTTCTGAACTGCGGCATGCGTTATGGCGAAATGGATATCTTCCACCGCCATGAAGAAGGCTTCGACAAAGGCAAGGTACAATTCTCCATGGCCAATGCGATTGAGCCAGGAACGTTCAATCTGGATACCATGGGTGAAACTGAATGCCCTGGAGTGAGCTTCTTTATGGGCTTGCCAGGACCGAAGAACAGCATGAAAGCCTTTGACTTCATGTTGGAAACCGCGCAAGCCCTAGTACGAAACTTAGGTGGTGAATTGCGTGACGAACGCCGTGAGCCAATGAGTGAGCAAACCATTGCCCATTGCCGTCAGCGCATCAAAGACTTTGAGCGCCGCCAACTGACCAAAAAACTGCGTCGGTAACCTACCAAATATAAGGCCCCTGATGGGGCCTTTATTCTTTTTATCTGTATTTGTTTGAGAACACTATGAGCGACCACCAAGCCTATACTTTGGCAGACCTTCAAGCGTTAACGAAAAAATTAAACGACTACAGTTACGCCTACCATGTACAAGATGCACCTATGGTGCCGGATGTGGAATACGATCGCTGCTACCGTGAACTGCAGCAAATGGAAGCCCAGCACCCTGAATGGGTTCAGCAAGATTCACCCACTCAGCGTGTCGGTGAAAAGCCGGACAATGGTTTTGCCTCGGTCGAGCACACCATTCCCATGTTGTCGCTGGATAATGCTTTTGATAACGACAGCATGGTCGATTTTGATGAGCGTGTACGCAAGTTAGCGAACACCAGCTTGATTACTTATTGCTGTGAGCCAAAGTTAGATGGTTTGGCCATCAGTATTCGCTACGAAGACGGCCTTTTGGTACGTGGTGTAACTCGTGGGGATGGTCTGACAGGGGAAGACATCACCTCCAATATTAAAACCATCTACTCGGTGCCTCTGAAGCTGCGTACCGACAATCCGCCACCGGTACTGGAAGTGCGTGGTGAGATCTACATGCCCAAAGCGGGCTTTGACAAGTTGAATCAGCAAGCGGCGGAGAAGGGTGAAAAGACCTTTGTGAACCCGCGTAATGCCGCAGCGGGTAGCTTGCGTCAGTTGGATCCGAAGGTGACAGCATCGCGTCCCTTGGTGTTGTGTGCCTACAGCATTGGTTATGCAGAAGGTTGGGAGCAACCAGAAAGCCACTACGAGGGCTTGCTGCAACTAGCCGAGTGGGGCTTTAAAACCAACAATCTGATGGCCCGTGTCGAAGGCGTGCAAGGTTGTTTGGACTACTACGACAAGCTGGCGGCTGAGCGTGATGGCCTAAGCTATGACATCGACGGTATTGTTTATAAAGTCGACAGCATTGCCCAGCAAAAACAACTGGGTTTTGTCGCCCGTGCACCGCGTTGGGCGATTGCCCGTAAATTCCCAGCCCAAGAAGAAGTGACACAAATCCTTGGTGTGGATTTCCAAGTGGGCCGTACTGGCGCAATTACACCGGTGGCCCGTTTACAGCCAACCTTTGTCGGTGGTGTGACCGTATCTAATGCCACCTTGCATAACCAAGATGAAATCGAGCGTTTAGGTGTGAAGGTTAACGACTGGGTGGTGATTCGCCGTGCGGGGGATGTGATCCCACAGGTGGTGCAAGTGCTTGAGGAGCGCCGTCCAGAAGATGCCCAAGAAGTGGTGTTCCCAACTCAGTGTCCTGTCTGTAACTCGGATATTGAGCGTGTCGAAGGGGAAGCGGTACAGCGTTGTACGGGTGGTTTGGTGTGTGGCGCTCAGCTAAAAGAACGCTTAAAGCATTTTGTTTCGCGCAAAGCCATGGACATTGATGGTCTTGGCGACAAACTGATTGAGCAGCTAGTCGATGCCAAGTTAGTGACCACGCCCGTAGATATCTATTTGCTAAAAGATAAACCAGCACGCTTGCTGGCGATGGAACGTATGGGGGATAAGTCGGTTGAGAAACTACTCAATGCCATTGAGCAGTCTAAGCAAACCCTATTCAACCGTTTCTTATATGCCTTGGGCATTCGTGAAGTAGGCGAAGCCACCGCACGTACTCTAACGCAATACTTTGGCACGCTAGAAAAGTTGATGTCTGCCACGCAAGAGGAGCTGATCGAAGTGGAAGATGTGGGCCCGATCGTGGCGCAGCATATTCGTATGTTCTTCGATCAAGAGGACAATGTGGCCACCGTAGAAGGCTTGTTAGCGCAAGGCATAACCTGGCAAGCAGCGGTCAAGGCCGATGCTAGTGAACAACCACTCGCGGGTAAAACCTATGTGGTCACCGGTACTCTAAGTCGTTATTCCCGTGATGAGGTGAAAGACTTGCTGATCAAGCTTGGCGCTAAGGTGAGCGGCTCGGTGTCGGCGAAAACCGATTGTTTGGTGGCAGGTGAGAAAGCCGGTTCCAAATTAACCAAGGCGCAATCGCTAGAGGTGCCTGTGATGGACGAAGAAGCACTGCATAGCATGTTGCTTGAGTTAGGAGCGGTCTAATGGATACTGTGATTCCTTTTGATTCATTGGAACGAGAAACGCTTGAGAACGTGTTAAACGACATTGTCTCTCGAGATGGGACTGATTACGGCGAATACGATTTATCCCTTGAGCAAAAGCGAGAGCAGGCTTTACGTGCATTGAAATCAGGGGAAGCCGTGCTGTTATTTGATACGGAAAGCGAAACCATCCAGCTAGTGTCGAAACGAGCGTTGCAACAACGCTACGACTAGGTGTTAACTAAGAGTATGAAAAAGGGCGCCTACTCCCGTTGAGTAGGCGCCCTTTTTATTGCTCTGCGGCAAATCTAAACGAAGGTTTAATCGCGGATGCAACCACGGATGGTGTGATCCATCTCGCGCGATGGTTCTTTCTCTTTGTTGCGACCAACCACCTTTGAAGGTACGCCCGCCACCGTGGTATGTGGTTCCACTGGGTCGAGTACCACACTACCTGCGCCGATTTTCGCCCCTTCGCCGATTTCGATGTTGCCAAGAATCTTCGCCCCCGCACCGATCAATACGCCGGAGCGGATCTTAGGATGACGATCGCCAGTTTCTTTACCGGTACCACCTAGGGTCACCGATTGCAGAATCGACACGTTATCTTCGATGACACAGGTTTCACCCACCACTAAGCCTGTGGCATGGTCGAGCATGATGCCACAGCCAATGCGCGCTGCAGGGTGAATATCCACTCCAAACACCATGGACATTTGACCTTGCAGATACAATGCTAAACTTTCGCGACCTTGTTTCCACAGCCAATTTGCCACACGGTAAGTTTGCAGCGCATGGAAGCCTTTGAAGAATAACAACGGTGTCGTCAGACAATCACAGGCCGCATCGCGCTCCTTGATTGACAGAATATCTTGAGAAACGCAGTCAACGATTCCTGAGCCTGGGGCAGACATTGCTTCTTCAAAAACTTCACGTAAAACCATCGCTGGAATGGAAATACTGTCCAGCTTGCTGGCCAACAATAAGCTCAACGCAGAGCTGATGGAGTCATGGCGCAAGATGGTGGTATTAAAATAACTTGCCAAAATGGGTTCATCTTGTGCTAGCTTTTCAGCCTCAGCTTGTAATGATGGCCACAGATTGTCAGATGTCACGTCAGATTGGATTGTATTAGTCAAAATCAATTTACCTACATGTTTTCGTGGCTAGAACGTGGTTATGGGGGTAGCATCTACCAATACAAGGGTGAATGTAAACAGAATGCTCGCTTTATGGAGACACTATGAGTCAAAAAACCGTATCTGATGCGTTACACATATTTTACGAACTAAATAGCGCTTTGTCTGATGCATATTGGGAAACAAATGATATTCACTGCAAGGATTTATTTTTTGCGATGAAATCCATGCTACAGGATGAGCTTGATGAACTGCATAAGCTAAGTATCCAAGATCATATTTATCCTTATGAACCGATTAACCCTGGTGTGGTTCAGCTAAGTGATAAGTTACGCGATCTGCATCCAGAGCTGAGCGATATTGTCTATCGTCCAAAGACTTTCCGTCGTTTGGATGATTTGATTCCAAATGCCTGCGATCTATTTGAGCGCTAAGAATTCAAGAGGAGAAGCCTAGGCTTCTCCTCGTTTTAGCTGACGAATGCTAAAGCGGTTTGGGTGCAAGGCCTCAATCACGTCTTGTTCTAATGCCGTCAGCTCATTCAAGATCAAGTTACTGATATAAAAGCCACTGAGCGGGGCGCTGACCAGTCCTCGTGAGCCATGCCCAAGGTTCACAAACAATCCCGTGATTAAGTCACAAGACTCGCCCGATTGCCATTTAGCGTTTTGGCGTAGGGTAGCATATTTCTCAATCAGCCCACTGTGTTGGCTTAACGGCCCAACAATCGGGGTATAGTCCGTTACGGTACAGCGCATAGCAACACGCCCGTTGCAGAGATCTAGATCGATTTGATCGGTATGGATTGGCATCAAGGCGGCAAGCTTGTTCAGGTTATCCCGATGACTTTGTTCAGATAGCTCAAGGTTAGTATCACCTAAGTCGTAGGTGGCACCAAAGTTAATCTGGCCATCCAACTCTGGTGATAAATAGCCCTCAGCACATAAGACTTTATCAACTTGATGAATCAGATCTTGATCGACTTGCGCTAAGTCATTCAGCGCAAGCTGTGTCACCTGACCACGAATCGGCTTAGTCGGCCATTGCTGCCAAGGCGCTAACATCTCATGGTTATTTGCGCTGCAGATCACCACATGAGAATACTCAATACTCGCTTGCTGATTGCTCGCCCGCCAGCCGTTTTCTGTTTTCTCTAAGCTTTGCAGCTGGGTATTCAAAGACAACTGAATGTGCGGATGTTGAAGTAATCGCTCACATACGGCTTGTGGACGAACCCAGCCAGATAAGGGCAGCTCTAAGCCTTGCTTATGGGCTTTGATAATGCTCTCTGGGTAAAGTTGGCTGTCGAGCATTTTGATAAACTTGGCTTGCTCGGCAGTGTTCTTCGGTAGCTGCAATAAGCCCGACTGCTGCCAAAGCTTAGCTTCTTGATCGAGCTCGTTATAAAAGCGATTGGCGTAGAGGTAAGCGCTCAGATAGAAACGATTGACCGGTGTGTCCGAGGCCCCTAGTTTGGGATAAAGCATTCCTTGGGCATTGCCTGATGCACCGCAGGCCACTTGTGCACCTTGTTCCCAGACATCGACCTCGATGCCTTTGCTGGCCAAAGCGGCCGCGGTGGTTGCTCCAGCGATGCCACTGCCGACCACCAATACCTTGCTAACCTTGGCAGTTTGCTGGATAGCAAACCAAGGTGCGGGTTGCGATACCTTAGGCGTGTCATCCGTCGGGGCGAAGGTGCCGATCATCATTTCCCGTTTGTGGCCAAAGCCTTTTACCTTTTGTACCTCAAAACCATGAGCTTTTAGTCCGCGACGGACAATGCCTGCAGCGGTAAAGGTGGCAAAGGTAGTACCGGTTTGGCTTAAGCGTTGAATGTTTTGAAACAGCTCATCACTCCACATTTCGGGGTTTTTACTGGGCGCAAAGCCATCTAAAAACCAGGCATCCACTTGGCCGTTAAAAGCGCTAAAGCCGTCACTGGCTTCACCAAACCAAAGCGTAAGCGTAGTGCGTTGCTCTGGGAAAAACAGTGTATGCAGGCCGTGACACAAAGTGGGGTAATGCTTAAGCAATGGCTTGGCAAACTCTGCCAAGCTTGGCCACATAGCTAACGATTGTTCCAGTTTGTCTTTACTTAGCGGGAATTTTTCCACCGAAGCAAAGTGTAACCAACTGTCTTGTGGTGCCGTTTCTAAAAAAAGCTGCCAAGCACAGAGAAAGTTTAGGCCGGTGCCAAAACCTGTTTCAGCAATGGTGAAACGCTGCTGTGGGGCTAATTGTGCAAAACGCTCGGCCAACTGGTTATGCTGTAAGAACACATAATGGGTTTCATCAAGGCCGGCGTCTCTGTCAAAGTACACATCGTCAAAGGCACTGGAGCGAGGCACGCCGTCCTCGCCAAAGTTCAGTGCTGGGAGTTCAAGCTGATAACTAGTTAACACGGGTGATTTTCTCGATCGTCACCGGAGTAGAGGGTACATTTTGGTATGGGCCGACGGTACGCGTTGGCACGCTAGCAATTTGGTCGACCACTTCCATGCCAGAGGTCACCTTAC
The DNA here is from genome assembly GCF_057626615.1 of Marinomonas sp. HM11-D. NCBI lineage: Bacteria > Pseudomonadati > Pseudomonadota > Gammaproteobacteria > Oceanospirillales > Oceanospirillaceae > Marinomonas > Marinomonas sp. HM11-D. Next base: position 333,073 of record NZ_JBMMKT010000001.1, read on the forward strand.
CGAAGACCGTGTAACCTGCGCCGCCTTGGGCACCATGGTTAAGAAACGCATTGCTCACATGGTTGATGAAAAACTGAGAGGTGGCACTGTTAGGATCGTTCGTACGTGCCATGGCTAGAGTGCCACGATCGTTGTTTAAACCATTGTTGCCTTCGTAGGCAATCGCTCGATGGGTGTCCTTGCGATCTAGATCGGCCGTAAAACCACCGCCTTGTACCATAAAGCCTTTAATAACACGGTGGAAAATCACCCCTTCGTAAAAGCCTTCGTCCACATAACGTAGGAAGTTTTTAACCGTATTCGGAGCCGCTTGCTCATTTAAGTCCACGCGGATGTTGCCAAGATTGGTTTGGATATCCACTTCGGTAGCGAAGCTAGGTAAGCTCAGTGCAGACAGCACTAGGCCTGTTAGTAAAGTTTTTTTCATGAGAGTCTTCCTTATTGGCAATGCGCCCATAATATTAGGGGGTTCACTAACGAACGCCAAGATGAAATTGATTTGAGAGGTCGAAACATGAGAACTGCAGTGGTTGAAATCGAATATTGCACCCTATGTCGCTGGATGTTGCGTGCCGCATGGCTGTCTCAAGAGTTGTTGACGACCTTTGATGATGACATCAAGAGCGTGACTTTGATCCCGACTCAGGGCGGTATCTTTAAGGTGCGTGTGAATGGTGAAGAAATTTGGTGTCGTAAAACCGAGGGCGGTTTTCCTGAGGCAAAAGTATTAAAGCAGCGTATGCGCGATGTCATCGACCCAGAGCGGGATCTCGGGCATTCCGATGTAAAAAAGCCTGAAAGCGATGAAGAAGACAAAAAATAAGCGGCCTAAGCCGCTTATTTTTTTAACTATATTGGCGAAGCAAAATCTTAGAAAACCTGTTTGAAAGGTTTAATCTCAACGCTTGCGTAAACGCCTGCTGCGACGTATGGGTCCGCATCGGCCCATGCTTTGGCCTCTTCTAGAGAAGCGAATTCAGCCACTACTACACTGCCAGTGAAACCCGCTGCGCCTGGGTCGTTAGAATCGATCGCTGGGTTTGGGCCAGCTAACACTAGACGACCTTGATCGCGTAGCGCTTGTAGACGTTCAAGATGCGCTGGGCGTGCTGCTAGGCGGTTCTCAAGACTGTTTGCTACATCTTGTCCAACAATTGAGTAAAGCATGTACTAATCCTTATTTTGCATTTGGGACGTTAGGTAAAGTCCCTGAAGAATAATAAACACTATGGTCATACCGAGTAGACCAAACAATTTAAAATCGACCCATATGTCTTCGCTGAAGTTAAAGGCAACGTATAAATTCACAGCGCCAGACAGGATAAAAAAGCCAACCCAAGCTAGGTTTAGGGTGCGCCAAGTCTTATGTGGCAACTCAATTTTGTCGCCCATCATGCGCTCGATAAAGTTTTTATGACCGATAAATTGGCTACCGAAGAAGGCAATGGCAAACAACCAATTCACGATGGTGGGTTTCCACTTAATAAAATCGCCGTCACCTAATAGCACGGTCGCACCCCCCAATAACACTACTAGCGCTAGAGAAATAACATGCATCTTTTCCACGGTGCGGTGTTTTAACCAGGTGTAACCCACTTGGATTAAGGTCGCTGGAATCAGTACGGCGGTCGCCATGATGATGTCGCCGGTGGTTTTGTATACCAAGAAAAATACAAGAATTGGTAAAAAGTCGAATAGTAATTTCATAGTCAAGCCAGTTTATGTATGCTCGAATGATAATACCTAGCAACTGCCTGAAAGAATACCCCTTTAATGCCAGATAAGACTTACCAACATATCGATCTCCATATGCATTCCACCGCGTCGGATGGCAAATTATCGCCATCGGAACTGCTCGCTTTAGCCCATCAAGAGGGCGTAGAAATGCTGGCGTTAACCGATCACGACACCATTGCGGGATTGGCTGAAGCGCGATCTGCAGCGACGGATTTTGGTATCCAATTTGTCAATGGCTGTGAGCTGTCGGTGGCTTGGAAAAAGATTCCGCTACATATGGTGGCGCTGGGGTTTCAAGAAGACTGTCCGCGTATGGCCTATTGGACGCAGCGTAATCAAGCGGTGCGTCTTGAACGTGCGCGCCAGATCGCGGATTTATTGCGTAAAAAAGGGCTGCCAGATCTATTTGATAAAGCGGTAGAAGAGGCGGGGCAGAGTCAGCTGGGGCGTCCACATTTCGCTAAAGTGATGGTGCGCGAAGGTATTGTCAAAGATATGAATAAGGCCTTTGACCATTATTTGGGGAATAAAAAACTCGGGCAAATCCGTGATGTTTGGCCACAGTTAGAAGAGATTATGCCTGATCTAGCGACGACTGGGTGTGAGTTGGTGTTGGCCCATCCTAAGCGTTATCCGCTGACTGTGACTAAACTTAAGTCGGTGATGCAGGATTTTAAAGCCCTCGGCGGCAGCGCTATTGAAGTGGCTTCCGGTAATGAGCGGCCGGACTGCGTGCGCTTTTTAGAGCGATTATCGCGAGATTTTGAGTTTAAAGCCTCGGCCGGCAGCGACTATCATGGTCCCTTCGGTCCTTGGACTCAGATCGGACGTTACACCCAAGTACATGAACAAGAGATTTCACCCATTTGGTATCAATGGTAGTGCGACACCCGCTAAGCCATGAATTTGATAAGTTCGCCTCTATCCGAGGTGCTATGGAGAGAATACTTTGAGCCAGTTTTTTCAGATCCACCCAGAAAACCCACAGGCCCGTCTCATTAAACAAGCGGCACAAATGATCCGTGACGGTGCCGTGATTGCTTACCCAACCGATTGTGGTTACTCGTTAGGTTGTCACATTGGTGATAAAGCCGCGTTGGAAAAGATTCGTGCCATTCGCCGTTTAGATGACAAGCATAACTTTACCTTGGTGTGTCGAGATCTGTCGGAGATCTCCACTTATGCTCGCTATGACAACGCCATCTACCGACTGCTGAAGCATCATACCCCAGGCCCTTACACCTTTATTTTCAATGGTACGTCAGAAGTACCGCGTCGCCTGATGCACCCGAAGCGTAAAACCATCGGCATTCGTATCCCGGATAATAAAATAGTGCAGGCGCTGTTGGAGGAATTAGGCGAGCCAATTATGAGTTCGTCGCTGATTTTGCCGGGCGAAACGGATCCCATGATGGACCCTTATGATATTCGCGACACCTTGCAGCATCAGTTAGATTTGGTCATCGATGGCGGCTTCTGCGGTATGCAACCCACTACTGTGATCGGGATGGATTCGGATGAAATTACCGTGTTGCGTGTTGGCGCTGGTGATCCTACGCCATTTGAGTAAAAACACAGGGCTGCACGCTATCAACTGTCACTTGATATGACTATAATTGCGGTCAGAGTTTTGCTAAGCATCAATAAGACTTAGCGCATTTAAGCATTTAACAATATGGGTTGCTGCGAAGCATTCCCGAAAGAGGTCGTAATGGACGAAAAATTACAGAAAGTGTTGGCGAGGGCAGGTGCAGGATCTCGTCGTGAAATGGAAAACCGCATTCGTGAAGGTCGTGTCACTGTTAACGGTGAAGTGGCGACTTTAGGGGATCGTGTTGGTCCTAACGATGCGATTGAGCTGGATGGTGTGGAAGTAAAAACCAGCGCTTCAAACGAAGTTGAGCGCCGTGTAATTATTTACAACAAACCTGAAGGCGAAGTCTGTACCCGTAAAGACCCAGAAGGTCGCCCAACCGTATTTGATCGTTTACCAAAATTGCGTGGTAGCCGTTGGATCGCTGTTGGCCGTCTGGATATCAATACTTCTGGTTTGTTGCTGTTTACAACGGATGGTGAGTTGGCCAATCGCCTAATGCACCCATCCACAGAAATTGACCGCGAGTACCTAGTGCGTGTCATGGGTAATGTGACTGAAGAGAACATCACTAACCTTAAAAAAGGCGTGTTGCTAGAAGATGGCATGGCACAATTTACCGACATCGTTGACGGTGGTGGTGAAGGTATTAACCATTGGTTCTACGTGTGTTTGATGGAAGGCCGTAACCGTGAGGTACGTCGTCTATGGGAATCGCAAGCGCTTAAAGTAAACCGTTTGAAACGTGTACGCTTCGGTCCAGTATTCCTACCATCCAAAGCCAAAGTAGGCCGTTGGGTTGAAATGGAAGAGTCAGACGTCAGTGCTCTATGTGAAGTTGTGGGACTTGAGCACCAAATCACTGGGCTTAAGAGCCAGCAAGAGAAACATGACCGCCGTCGTACCAGCGGCTCTCGTGTTTCTGGAAGTGTGGCGAAAACCAAACGTCGTGAAAAAGGGTTTGATTGGCAGTCTTCTGATAAACAACCAGAATTCAAGCCACGTCGACCAGGTCGCCGATCGTTTCGATAGACTCTGATCGTTTAGTAAAAAAGGGGATGTAATGTTATGAGCATGGTGCGATGGATATTAGTTGTTGTCATTGCAATGCTAATCGGTTTTTTTGTTTATGTGGATTTAAACAATGATGTACCGGAAAACTTGGGCGTTAATGAAGGACTGCTAGCGCCATGCCCAGATACACCCAACTGCGTATCGTCCCAGGCCTCACCTGACGATACGGAGCATTTTTTCGAGCCAGTATTCTACCATTCGAGCGTTATTGAAGCTCAGTTAGCGGTTGAACAATTTATGTTGAATACCGGCAATGCTCGAGTGGTGAGCAGCTCGTTAGGTTACACACACTTCGAAGTGAGCAGTGACCTGCTCGGCTTCAAAGATGATCTCGAGATCTACTTTCCTGAAGCGGACAGCGTAATGCATGTCCGCTCCGCTTCTCGTGTTGGCTACGATGATTTGGATGTAAATCGTGAACGCGTTAGACAAATTCGAGATCTTCTAGTAGATTGATCTTCAAGGCTTTATTCAAATATCAAATGGACGAGGATGGACTATGAGCGCGAATGAACCCCAATCAATCTTGATTGTTGAAGACGATGAGCGCCTTGCTACGCTGACTCAAGAATACCTACAAAAGAATGGCTTTAAAGTCTCTGTTGAACCGGATGGCCGTAATGCCATTGCTCGCATTGTCGATGAACAGCCATCGTTGGTGATTCTGGATTTAATGCTTCCCGGTGCGGATGGTTTTACTGTATGTCGTAGTGTACGCAATGATTACCGAGGTCCAATCCTAATGCTGACGGCGCGTAGTGACGATGTCGATCAGATTCTAGGGCTTGAAATCGGTGCTGATGATTACGTGTCTAAACCTGCGAAACCTCGTGTTCTGCTTGCGCGAGTTCAATCGTTATTACGTCGTAGCACACAAGACGTTGACTTGAATGTTGTCGCTACTGAAGCGGAACAGACGCTTGAGTTCGGTAGTTTGGTGATCGACAACTCGCGTCGTGAAGCGTGGCGTGAAGGTGAGGAAATCGAACTGACCAGTGCTGAATTCGACCTGCTGTGGTTGCTAGCCAGCAACTCTGGTCGTATTTTGAGTCGTGAAGAAATCTTCGGTGAGCTACGTGGTATCGAATACGATGGCCAAGATCGTTCGGTCGATGTACGAATTTCCCGTATCCGCTCAAAAATTGGCGATGACCCAATTCATCCTCGCCGTATCAAAACGATTCGAAGTAAAGGTTACTTGTTCGTTAAAGAGGTTTAGATAGTATGCGAAGCGATATGTGGCGCCTCTATCGGCATGTTTTGATTGGGGGCATCATCATATCGCTTGGGTGTTATGGTGCTATCGAATGGATGCAACAGCGCTACTACAGCCATCAGCATGAAAAACTTTGGCTGATCGATGCTGAGCTCTCGTCTCAGCTTTATCAGCACTCTCATTTCTCTCTCGAAGAGCTCAATGCCTTCTCTGTTTACGCTTGGGATAACACCTCCAATCAAGCGATCTCTGCTAGCACTCCGATTGATATTCACTACAGCGATATTGCACAGGTGAGCATGTCTGCGGATGGGCAAATATTGTTGTCTGGGACTTTGCGTGAAAAACGCAAAGAGTCTGTGCTAATGCTGATGCGGCATTTCCTTAAGTCGAGTGTTTCGACCAATGAAAAACTCATTATATTGAAATCTCTAGACGCTATCTCGTTGCAGTCGGTGGAGAGTAAAGCATGGCCCGAAGTGGACTTGTACCTGAAGCATATTTCGCCAGATCTGCTCGAAGTGCAATGGCAGCCAGAGGACAGTCATCAAGCTTGGATTTTACAAGTGCAAGTGGGGTCACCGGTGCCTATTAGTCTGGCGGTTCTACTGGTGATTTTGCTGGCGATTTCAGCATTATTAGTCCTAGTCTGGATTGAGTTCTTAGGGCTGGATCGTAAACGCGCTCACTTTGAAACGGTCACGCGCCAAATTGCTCGGGGTCGAGGCACCTTACCCCAAGGGGTGGTGGACAGTTCTGGCACGCTAAAAGAGTTGGCGTATTCCTTTGATTCCATGTCGACGCATATTCAACGCTTGCTGAAAGTTCAGCGGGAAATGATTAACGCCATTTCCCATGAATTGAGAACGCCGATCGCACGTCTGCGCTTTGGTCTAGAAGTGTTAAAAGACGATGTAGATGATCAGTTAGAACAGTCGATTACGGCCTTGGAGTTTGATGTTGAGGAGCTGAATACGCTGGTTGATGAGGTGCTCACCTACGGTAAGTTAGAAGAAGGTACCTTAGCGCTGAACTTTGAAAAAACCAGTATCCAGCAGATTCTTGATAGCATCGTCGATCACAATCATGCCTTGCTCAAAAAATTTGATGTCCGTATTACGGTAGATGGGGATGAGCTTGTTAACGCTGATGCCCACCATTTGCATCGTGCACTGCAAAACTTGATTCTGAACGCGTCTAAGTACGCCAACTCTTCCATTGCTATTACCTTTACGGCAGATGAAGAGCGTTGGCAGGTCGATATTGAAGACGATGGCCCTGGCATTCCGGTTGCGGATCGAGATAAAGTCTTTATTCCGTTTCAACGTTTAGATAACTCGCGCACCCGAGCATCGGGAGGCTACGGCCTAGGGTTGGCCATCGTGCAGCGCATTGCCTTTTGGCATGGCGGCGCAGTGTTGATTGACTCCAGTGAATTGGGTGGTGCCAAGTTTAGCTTTATCTGGTCTCGAAGCCAGCACCAAAACAGTTTGAGCTAGTGCTGGCTGTGTTCTTTAAGCTAAGGATTAAAGATCGGGTGCTAAAATACCGCGAAGGTTTTTAAAGCAGGTCTTTGAAGCGGTGGTAATCAAATCGTCCATGTAAGCATTCTCTCGTTGATCCTTGCGGATCGCGAGATACAGCTTACACCAGACGCCTTCCTCTCCCAAGGATTTGGTGATGGCATATTGGCGGTTGGTGTATTCCGTTAAGGCCCAATTCGGCAAACAGCAAACGCCGCGGCCACTCGCCACCAATTGCATCATCATCAAGGTCAATTCACTGTGGCGAATCTTTGCTGGCGTGATACCCGCAGGCGTTAGGAAATGTTTGAAAATGTCTAAACGCTCTGATTCAACCGGGTAGGTAATCAAGGTTTCATTTTTAAAGTCTTCTGGTACCAGATAGTCTTTTTTCGCCAACGGATGATGACGAGATAACGCTACTTGAGACTCATATTGGAACAGCGGAATGTATTCAATATTGGGTAAGTCTTGTGGGTCAGAGGTGACTACCAAATCCAAATCACCACGAGCTAAGGCCGGTAACGGCATAAAGCTAAAAGCGGTCGATAGATCGAGTTCAACATCAGGCCAATGTTCACGGAAGTGATCGATGGTTGGCATCAGCCATTCGTAACAACTGTGGCATTCAATGGCAATGTGTAAGCGACCACTTTCGCCTTCGGCAAAACGTTGAATATCACGTTGTGCAGAACGAAAGGCCATTAACACGTCATCCGCTAATTGTAGTAATCGCAAGCCTGCGCTGGTGAAGCGTACTGGTTTGGTCTTACGGATAAACAAAGGGCAACCCAGTTTTTCTTCTAGGTCTTTTAATTGGTGGGAAAGTGCGGACTGAGTCAGGTGTACTCGTTCAGCCGCTTCAACTAGGCTTCCAGTTTCTCTTAATGCGGTCAGGGTTTTTAGATGCCTAACTTCAATAATGCTCATAATAATCTCGAGTTTTTGAGTTTTATTCAGCTCATAACGTATAAAAAAGGCCCGTGCTAGATCACTCTAACCACGAGCCTTACGAGATTGTCTTAGTTACGGATCAAAAATTCAAGTAATGCTTTCTGAGCGTGCAGGCGGTTTTCCGCTTCGTCCCAAACCACTGAGTCTGGGTGGTCAATCACTTCAGCGGTCACTTCTTCACCGCGGTGAGCTGGCAAGCAATGCATAAATAAGGCATCAGCTTTGGCTAGCGACATCAGCTCTTTGTTGACTTGGAAACCATCGAAGTCACGTAGACGTTGTTCTTGCTCGTCTTCTTGACCCATAGAGGCAAACACATCAGTTACCACTAGGTCGGCATCTTGAACGGCTTCTTTGACATTGTTCGTGACGGTCACACAATGTTGATTTTCAGACAATATCTGTTTATTTGGCTCGTAGCCTTGTGGACAAGCCACAACTAGGTGGAAGCCTAGAAGGTCGGCGGCATTCATGTAGGAATGGCACATGTTGTTGCCATCACCAACCCAAACCACGCGTTTGCCTTCAATTGAACCGCGGTGCTCAAGGTAAGTCTGCATATCTGCCAGTAGCTGACATGGGTGGTAATCATCGGTCAGGGCGTTGATTACTGGCACGCGAGAGTTGGCTGCAAAGGTTTCTACCATGGCATGGTCAAAGGTACGGATCATCACCGCATCTACCATGCTAGAAATAACACGTGCGCTGTCTTCAACAGGTTCACCACGACCTAATTGGGTGTCGCGTGGTGATAGAAATAGAGCGTGTCCGCCAAATTGCGCCATACCTGCTTCAAAAGAGACTCGGGTTCGAGTTGAGGATTTTTCAAAAATCATCGCTAGAACTTTGTTCTTTAAAGGCTGGTATTGCGTACCTTCACGGTGCATTTTTTTTAGCTCAATGGCACGTGAAAGTAGTTGCTTTAGCTCGTCAGACGAAAGGTCTTTCAGAGTCAAAAAATGTCTCGGCGACACGATATTGCTCCTGTCAAAATATAACCAATAATATAAGGAATCCGCCAATTTAATACACGGGTCGCCTCTAGTAAAGAGCGGGTCGCATATATTGAAGTGCCTTTCGCTGAAAAAAGCGGATTGATCAAGGGTTTTCCCCGTTTGAGGGTTGTAAAAAAAATAAACATCCCCATACTTCCAGAAAATGAATCCCTACACGCCACAGCCATAGTGGCCGAATAGAATAATGAGGTTTAGCGATCGTGAGCAACACTATTGAGACTATCCAAGAGCAAATTAACAACAACCCAATTTTGCTTTACATGAAAGGCACACCACGTATGCCTCAGTGCGGTTTCTCTGCACAAACTGTACAAGCATTGATGGCATGTGGTGAGCGTTTTGCGTTCGTTAACATTCTTGAAAACCCAGATATCCGCGCAGAGCTACCAAAATACGCAAACTGGCCGACTTTCCCACAACTATGGGTAAACGGTGAGCTTGTTGGCGGCTGTGATATCGTGGTTGAAATGGCGCAAAACGGTGAGCTACAAACATTGATCACTGAAGCGGCAGCAGCGACGAAAGACGCTGAGTAATTCCTTGCTTTGATTAGCAAAATAAAAAACGCGCTTCGGCGCGTTTTTTATTTTAAAGGGCTTTTATAGCTCATATAACTCAAGGGGCAAGCCATCTGGATCGGCAAAGAAGGTAAAGCGCTTTCCGGTCAATTCATCTAGGCGGATGTCTTCTACCGCAATTTTCTGACGCTTTAAATACTTCACGGCTTGATCCAATTCCTGTGTCGCAAAAGCTAGGTGACGTAAGCCTTGTGCTTCAGGATAAGAGGGACGCTTAGGGGATTCAGGGAATGAAAACAGCTCAAGTTGGGTGTTGTCATTTACCTTTAAATCCAATTTGTAAGAGTCCCGTTCAGCACGATAGGTTTCTCGTAACACTGTTAAGCCGAGTAATTCTGTATAGAACGCTTTTGAACGAGGGTAATCCGAACAAATAATTGCCACATGATGCACGTTCTGAATCTTAAGCGGATTGGCTTCGTTTGGTTTAGCGCACATAGCTTTGTGATTTTAGCTCGTTGGCCAATTCAATCACCTGCTTTCTGAACCAAATATGGCTGGCGTCGTGATGCAGTAACGGACTCCAAATCATCTTCAGCTCAATCGGTGGAATCGCAAACGGTGGCTCAAGGATCACCAAGTCTGGGTTGTTACGGTTAATCAGAGCGACTTTTCTTGGCAGTGTAGCAATCAAATCCTGTTCTAACGCCAAGTGCATGGCCGTGTGGTAACTTCGAGTGAAAACTCGAATGCTACGTTTACGACCTTGACGTTGAAGTGCTTCGTCCACCCAGCCCAGTTTTTGCACATCGGTCGGGTCCATGCCCACGCCCACACCGAAACCAGTTTTACTCACCCAAATATGCTGTGCTTCTAAATAGGTTTCCAAGGTGAAATTCTGTGCCACAGGGTTATCGGCTGCCATCATGCAAACAAAAGTATCTAGCCAGACGCTTTTCTCATGAAAGGACTGAGGTAGTTCTTCAAAGCGGTTAATCGCCATATCGATCTTGCCCGCTTCCACATCATGGAAGGTCACGTCACTTGGGGTCATGATATCGATGGTAATGCCCGGCGCGTTTTCACGAAGACGGTTGAGTAGACGTGGGATCACTGTAGAGGCAGCGTAATCACTGGCCATGATGCGAAATACACGCGTTGATGTCTTTTCGTTGAAGTCTGCTTCTGGCTGTAAGGCTTCTTCTAGCTCCAACAGCACTTTTCGCACAATAGGTTGTAGACGCAAGGCTTTTTCGGTCGGTTTCATGCCTTCGCTGGTGCGCACTAGCAGAGGATCATTGAGCAGATCCCGCAAGCGTTTTAATCCGTTACTCATAGCAGGCTGAGTGATGTTCAACTTGTTGGCTGAGCGGGTTACGTTGCACTCGCGCAGTAACACATCTAAGTAAATGAGCAGATTAAGATCGATCTTATTTATATTCATTTGTCTTATGCTGATCGGAAAATTAATAATTGATGTGATTGATTGTATTCCAGTCAACTGAAAGTACAACCCTTTTTCTCGGGAAGGTTTTGCGGCTTAAATCAACAAGCCTAGCCAAAATAGGCTTGTTGATTGCGAGGTAGCGTTAATATTGGTTTTTGCTGGTTAGCTCACGCTTAAAGGTGGCTGGGTCTTGGTTCAATTGTTCTAAATTCGCGAGGGTAGTGTCTGCGATATGGCGCAGGGCAATATCCGTGAAATAGCCTTGATGTCCAGTGACCACCACATTCGGGAAGGTGAGCAACAACTGGAAAACACTGTCGTAAATAATATGAGACGACATATCCTCGAAGAAGATCTTACCTTCCTGCTCATAAACATCTAATCCTAGATAGCCGATCTTGCCACTGTATAAACCATCGATGGCTTCTTGAGCATTCACTAGGGCACCACGACTGGTATTGATGATCATCACGCCGTCTTTCATCTTATTAATAGAAGACTTATTGATAAGGTGATGAGTGGAGGCATTTAGAGGGCAGTGCAGGCTGATAATATCGCTGTCCCCGTAGAGGGTTTCTAGGTCGACGTATTCTGCGCCTAACGCCAGTAAGCGTTCATTCTCGAACAAGTCGTAGCACAAAACTTTGCAGCCAAAACCATTCATGATGCGACAAAAGGCCTCACCGATTCGCCCTGTACCAATACAGCCAACTGTTTTGCCTTCTAGGTTAAAGCCCATTAGTCCCTCTAGAGCAAAGTTACCTTCTTTGACGCGATGGTAAGCGCGATGGGTTTTACGGTTTAGCGCCATAATTAGCGCAACGGCATGCTCGGCAACAGATGTAGGGCTGTAGTCGGGGACATGAAACACGGGGATGGAGAAGGCTTTAGCACAGAAAAGATCAACATTGTTATAGCCAGCACAGCGCATAGCGATGGCTTTGATACCGTACTCCGCTAACTGTTCAATGACTGGTCGGCTTAAGTCGTCATTAACAAAGCAAGAAACGGCATCATAGCCTTGGGCTAGGGAGACGGTCTCAAGGCTTAGGCGGCTTTCAAAGTAGACCAGCTCGATATCCGAAGCGGTTGCGCTGGCTTCATCAAGCGTTCGTTTATCATAGGGTTTGCAAGAGAAAACAGCGACTTTCATAAAGCCCTCCTAAGAGCGTTGGAAGAAACTAATTCTAGGTAGATTTTTGCAAATTGTGACAATCAATTTCTAGCCTGTTGATTTGCCTCAAATAGTGGCCAGATCTAGTGAAAAGTCCTACTTTTATAAAGTTACAAAAAATATGTGGATTTCGTTGACCTCGTTCATAAAACAATTCTACAATCGAGATGTTTAAATAATTGGCGCTATTTATGTACAGTGTCGCTTGCGACCAAATACGGTTTTGTCCTGTTTTGTCATAAGTAATACCGAGTTTTTTAAGCACTACCGGTTGCAGCAATGTGACCACTATAAAACTTATTTCAAACAGGAATATCATCATGTCAGACGTAGTTACTGGTACAGTTAAATTCTTCAACGAAACTAAAGGTTTCGGTTTCATCACTCAAGAGTCTGGTCCAGACGTGTTCGTACACTTCTCTGCAATCGACGTACCAGGCTTCAAAACTCTAGCTGAAGGCCAAAAAGTTGAGTTCCAAGTAGCTCAAGGCAAAAAAGGCCCAGAAGCTCAAAACGTTAAGCCTCTATAATTTTAGAGCAACCGTTTTAAGTAAAAAAGGCAGCCATTTGGCTGCCTTTTTTGTTGCTCGAAATTTGAGTGAATTAGCTCAAAAGTGCTGCTGTGCTGCCTACCAGTGTCATGACAAACAAGAACCATTTTAAGTGCTGTGGCTTGGCCTTGATGGCAAATTTCACTGCCACCATAGAACCTAACATGGTGCCACAGGCCAGTGTTAAGCCTGGAATCCACCAAACCTGATCGTTCCAAATAAACACCAGCAAGGCTAAGAAGGTGAAGCAAATGGTACAGACCATTTTTAATGCATTGGTTCTGACCAGATCATAACGGAGCGTACCAGCCAAAGCGGCAATCAATACAAAACCTACACCCGCTTGAACAAAACCTCCATAAATGCCTGCCGCAAAGAGCGCGAGCCAAGCGCTAGGACGCTCGGTGACTTTAAATGGAATGGTGCCTTCAGGTGGTGCAACGATACTTGGCTTAACCAGCATGACAACGGTCATACTGATCATGGCGGTGAGCAGTAAGGGCTTTAGCAAAGCTTCTGGCGCAAAAGAAGCACACAACCCGCCAACAAGTCCCCCTAATAGCGTGGGGATCAAGATAGGGATAAAGTCGGATTGATCGACTTTACCTGCTTTATGAAAGCCTTTTACACCCACCAAACCCTGTAATAAAACTCCAACACGGTTCGTGGCATTGGCAACATCGGCTGGCATGCCCATGACCATTAATGCGGGTAGGGTTAGATTCGAGCCGCCACCGGCCAGTGTGTTGATAATGCCTGCTAAGAATCCTGTCGCAATTAATAGTGCGCTGTAAGCTAAATCTAATTCCAAAGTTTATCCTCCGATTTTTGTGGCAAGAGTAACAAAGTAGAGAAAATGCGTCCTATTTTTTAGCAGAGAAAGTGTAAAAAAAAAGCTTGCGTGTTTTTTGAGCAATTTGTCTGTAGCGGGTGTTAGTGAGCAAAAACTGCATTATCTAAAACCAAAAATTATTTAAGATATTTTTTAAAGGTTATTTCTGTTATTTAACATCCTTTTTATTTTCTTAAAAATATAAGAGAAAAGTGATATTGATAAATATTATTGTCACAATGCATTTTAAGTGACTGAAAAATAAAGATATTTTTTTGTTTCTATGAAATTTCAATATGAAATTTTTGAAAATATGGATGCAAAAAGAACGCATGGTGAATAGAGGGTGCAAATATGTTGCGTCGTATTGATTAAATGTGGACGAATATTAGAGTGTCGGTAAGTGGCTTGCACAGTTCGAGCGCTGAACATAATAAGTGAATCAACAGAAAGGAAACCGATTTATGAAAAAGACTCTTGTAGCTATCGCAGTTTCAAGTGCGGCGTTGACTTCAGTATCTGCATTCGCAGCTGATGAAACAGTTAACTTCGATGTATACGGTAACATTCAGCTAGTTTACGTAGACTCTGATGCTAGTGATTCTCAAATCACTGACAACGGTTCTACTTTTGGCTTCCAAGGCAGCACAGCGATCAACGACGATCTAACTGGCTTCTTCAAGTACGAGCTTGAAATGGATGCTGATGACAAACGTAAAAACGGTGATTACAGCGTAGATCTTGACCAAGCATACGTTGGTCTTCAAGGTTCTTTCGGTAAAGTTCAAGTAGGTTCTTTCGACACTATCTACAACAACGCGATCCAAGATACTTACGACCAATTCGAATGGTTGGGCGTTCACATGGCGCAAGACAGTGAAGAAGGCGACACTATCGCTTACTACTCTCCATCTTTCGGTGGTCTAGAGTTCCAAGTTGCAGCGCAGTTCAAAGGTAAAGACGACGAAACTCTAGATGCGGCTAACCAAGACGGTACAGCAGTTTCTGCAGTTGTTAAGTACTCTGTAGATGCTCTAGCAATCGCTGCTGCTTACGATGACGCGTCAAACAAAACTGTTCGTGACAACGCTGACTCAGCGACTTACGGTCTAAACGTTACTTTCCAAGCTACTCCTGCTCTTTCTGTTGGCGTTCAGTACGAGAAAGAAGAAGACATCGCTGATGCATACGGTCTAGCGGCTCGTTTCAACTACGGTGCGGGTGATGTTTACACGACTATCCAAACTATTGACCTAGAAAGCGGCGACGACTACGACGGTTACGGTGTAGGTGCGACTTACAACCTAGCGTCTAACATGTACGTATACGCTGAATACGGTCAAACTGGCTCTGATGAGCACAAAGAAACTGCAGTAGGTGCTACTTACCTATTCTAATCCCTAGCTATTTAGCGGATTACTTTTACTCTAAGGCTCCTTGCGGGGAGCCTTATGTTAAATGTGATCATTCAAGGTTCCATACGTCCTTTTTCGTTCGGAGATAGACTGACTGGAACATTTAGGCATTAGGTCTTTGACCTAGTGCCTTTTTTTTGTGTGGAAATATTTGCTTCGAGGCTTAATCACTGGATAGACTAAGTAGATCATTATTTGAGCAAGCAGAAACGCCCATGTTGAATATGGATTTTAGCGTTGCCGTGATACGTAACCTAGATAAGTTGGAATGGCTGCCGAGTCCAATGCCTGGGGTGGAGCGTAAGCCACTCGCGCGAGAAGATGCTGAACGTGGCCATGCCACCAGTATCGTGCGTTATGCGCCGGGGTCTGTGTTCAGGGCGCACCCTCATCCACTAGGTGAGGAGATTCTGGTACTGGAAGGTGTGTTTTGTGATGAAACCGGTAGCTATCCTGCTGGCACCTACTTTCGAAATCCACCAGGTTCTAGTCATGCGCCTTTTAGCCCAGATGGCTGTGTGCTGTTTGTTAAATTGCATCAATTTGCACCACTGGACAGTGAGCAGGTTTTGGTGACTGCTGAAGTGCTACAGAATTTACCTTTTAATCGGCCTCACTTATTGCATGAGTACCGAACCGAGCAAGTCTATTTACTGCGCTTAAAGGAAGCTTCCGATTTTTCTGAGTTGTTTGACATTGAGACAGGGGCATTTGAACTCTTGGTGGTGCAAGGTAAGGTGAGTTATCAAGAAATGGACTTGCCTGTGTTGAGTTGGTTGCGTACACCTTCACTTATCTCAAGTCAGCTTAAGGCTAAAGAAAATAGCGTACTATGGCTTAAATTTGGACATTTTTAAGGAACAGAGATGACGCAGTATTTAATCACTCCAGAGCCCGAGGTGGTTCTACCAATTGTTGGTATGGATCAATTGTTTCCTGTGCGACGTATCTTTTGTGTCGGACGTAACTATGCGGAGCATGCGCGTGAGATGGGGGATGACCCGAGTCGCGATTTGCCGTTTTTCTTCTGTAAAGATCGTACCTGTGTGCAGTGGTTGAATCCCACTCAAGACAATAGCTTAGAGTATCCTGAAGCTACTGAGCAGTTTGAATACGAAGTGGAGCTAGTAGTGGCTCTGACCAGTGGTGGTCGTAATTTAACTCTTGAGGAGGCGGATGCTTCTATATTTGGCTACAGTCTGGGATTAGATATGACGCGCCGAGATTTGCAAAGCCAAGCGAAGCAGAAAGGTCGCCCTTGGGAGGCGGGGAAAGCGTTTGAAGCGAGTGCGCCAATGACCTCGATTGTGCCACGAAATGGCGCGGCTTTATTGCAGCAAGGTCGTATTGAATTATCGGTCAATGGTGAAGTGAAGCAGAGTAGCGATTTGTCTCATCTCACTTGGGATATTGCCGAAGTGGTGGTGAAATTGTCGGAACTGTTTGAACTTCATCCTGGTGATTTAATCATGACAGGCACCCCTGAAAATGTCGGGCCTGTGGTGGTGGGTGATCGAATCACTGCTGTGTTGGAAGACGTGGCTGAACTTGAATTAGTGGTGGTTTAGAGTTGCTGGTTAAAGGCTAAAAAAGCCATTTCCAATTGCTCAGCTTCAAGCTTTAAGCCCTGTTTTCTGAGTAGATAAATGGCGGATTCTGCGGTGCAGAGTCCGCTTTTTTGTTGGTTTCTACGACGTAGATATTGCGAACTTTCGCCCTCGATTTCATAGGTCTGAAATGGGTGTAAATAGGGGCTGCGGTTATACATTTTTCGCGCCTGCTGCCAGGTGCCATCGAGGATAATAAAATGCTCTGCGTGCTCTGCACCAAGCGTGAACTTGAGCGTCTCAGTCTCTTTATCTTCCATAGCAGGATAAATAACTAGAGTTTTATCGACAGGAAGGTTAAGCAATTCTTGTGCGGGCTCTGTTCGTTGCCAAACAATCACAGAGCATAGTTGTGCTAACTGCTTGCTAATCAGTTGGCCAGTGCCATTCACTTTTTTTAATTCCTCTGAATGTGTCAGTAGCCAAATATGCATGAATTACAGTGCCGCCCAGTAAAAAAAGCTGATTCTATCAAAAAATAAAAAGGGGCGCTGTCTGCGCCCCTTGGTAATCTGGATTAGTGAGAAAAAAATTACTCTTTACCGATCGAGCCAATTTTATGAATGCTTAAATCGGCACCGTTAAATTCATCTTCTTCACTCAGGCGAAGCCCCGAAATGGTTTTTGTCGCACCGTAGACAATAAAGCCACCCAGTAATGCAATGGCAATACCCGCCAAGGTGCCGATCAGCTGAGCGGTGAAGCTCACGCCGCCCAATCCACCCAGTGATGTGCTGCCAAAGATACCTGCAGCAATACCGCCCCAAGCGCCACAGATACCGTGTAGTGGCCATACGCCTAGTACGTCATCTACTGAATGTAGCTTTTGTTGGATCCAAGTAAATAGGACCGTGAATAGCGCACCAGCAATCGCGCCGGTTACAAGAGCACCGATCGGATGCATGATATCTGAGCCAGCGCAGACTGCCACCAAGCCTGCTAGCGGGCCGTTATGAATAAAGCCTGGGTCATTCTTACCAATCAGCATGGAAGTAATAACGCCGCCGACCATCGCCATTAGCGAGTTCACCGCCACAAGACCACTGATACCATCTAGGGTCTGTGCTGACATGACGTTAAAGCCAAACCAGCCAATACAAAGAATCCATGCGCCCAGCGCAAGGAAGGGGATGTTAGAAGGAGCGAAGGCCACTAGTCGGCCTTGGCGGAAGCGACCATTACGAGTACCCAATAAGATAATGGCCGCTAGAGCGACCCAGCCACCGACGCCATGAACCACTACTGAGCCAGCGAAGTCATGGAAGCCTGCGCCAAAGCTGCTTTCCAGCCACGCTTGGAAGCCGTAATTACCATTCCAGATAATGCCCTCAAAGAAGGGATAAACCACACCGACAATCATGGCTGCTGAAATCAGCATGGGGTAGAACTTAGCGCGTTCCGCTACACCGCCCGAAATAATGGCTGGAATCGCAGCAGCAAAGGTCATCAGGAAGAAGAACTTTACCAAGGCGTAACCGTTATTCTCGGATAATACTTCGGCACTATCGAAGAAGGTCACACCGTAGGCGATTTGATAACCGACAAAGAAATATACTAGTGCTGAAATGGCGAAGTCCGTCATGATTTTCACCAAGGCGTTTACTTGGTTTTTATGGCGTACGGTACCGACTTCTAAAAATGCAAAGCCTGCATGCATTGCGAAAACCATGATGGCGCCGAGTAAAATAAATAAGGTATTTGAGCTAGAAACCAAAGTCTCTACTGCACTATTAATGTGATCCACATGCACTCCTAAGTAGGTGTCTATGCACCGGTTTGGTGAACTTTTTTTTGATTTGCCATTTTATGGGGCGTAAATGGCGCTTTTTGAGGTGTCCATTCCTCGGCGTGAACCAGACTAAGCAATAAATGTGCCTATTGTGCTTTTGTTTGGTGCTTTGATTTTTGGCTTGCCCTTAAATGGTGTGGGCGAGAAATGAGCTCAATGAAGAACTGTCAAACTACTGTCATGGAAAAACATTAAACTGAGCTTTGATATTGTCGCCAAGTCAAAAAATGAATCTAGTGTGCATAATTTGTGTATGTATGGGGTTTATATTTTTTTCTACACGACATATTATCGAGAGGTCGCTGTTTAAAAATAACTCAAATGTAAAGGGATTTAGGCAGCACAAAGGAACAATGTCTTGCATTTCGCAAGATGGATGATGAATAAGCTACCGTTGCAGGGTAGTCAGCGTAAAAGAGGTTGTTATGTCAGATCAATTGGTTTCCGGTATCGTTAAATGGTTCAACGACGAGAAAGGTTTCGGTTTCATTGAACGCGATAGTGGTTCAGATGTTTTTGTTCACTACCGTGCTATCAACGGTACTGGTCGCCGTACTTTGCAAGAAGGGCAAAAAGTTACGTTTGAAGTAACTCAAGGCCAAAAAGGCCCTCAAGCTGAGAATGTCACGATTGTTTGATCTGGCATAAACGAAAAAAGCCAAGCAATATGCTTGGCTTTTTTATGTCTGCGATTTCGCTGACTGAGGCCTTATCAGTTGATAAGACCTAGGCTCACCCAGTACAGCAGATCTGGATCGGCTTCACGTGGCAGTTCAAAAGGGATGAACTTTTTGTCTTTGTCCAAGAATTTACTGTTAGGGAAGCTGTTGGCTAGTACTGATAGATTCAATTTCGCCTCGTCATACAGACCTAAATCCATATAGGCTTGGATGGTGATCGCCAAGGCTTCTTCTACCGCTGGGGTAGATGGGTAGCCCTGTACCACCTCTTGGCCACGACGTAACGCTGACAAAGGGGCTTTACGTTTAAAGTAGTAGTGGGCAATGTTTACTTCATGTTCAGCAATAAGGTTACGTAGGTAAGTCATACGCGCCTTCGCATCCGGAGCAAATTGGCTGTCAGGGAAGCGGCGTAAGAAGTCAGCAAATTCTGCAAAAGCTTTGTCGAATTCAGTGGTATCGCGCTCTGCAGCATTCAGATCTAGGTAACGACCTAAGAAGGTTTCTGCGCCACGGTAAGTCGCTAAGCCACGCATGTAGTAGGCATAGTCGATGCTGCTTTGATCTGGGTAGTTTTTAATGAAGCGATCCGCTGTAGCATGGGCGGCAGCATAGTTGCCTGCTTCGTATTGCGCATAGATCAAATCTAGACGCGCTGGAATGGTGTACTCGCCGAATGGATAGCGGGTTTCGAGCTCTTTTAGCTGCTCAGCTGCGGTCGTTGGTAGACTGTTGTCCAACGCTTCTTGAGCTATGCGAAAATATTCTTTTTCCGGTAGGTCAGGTTCTACGGTTGGTTGGTTGCTTGAACAGGCTGTCAAAGCGGTGTAAAAGCCTGCAATTGTCAGAAATCGTGACAATGTCTTATTAAATCCCATGTATAATACAACCCTAGTAAACGAGGCATAGCATTTTAACACTGCTATGCGGTTGGCATATTTCGCGTCGCGATGACGCAGCATCGAGCATAGAAAGTTTATTGTATGGCAGAGCGCATAGTAAAAGAAGCCCAAGTTTCATTGGATTTCTCTGGTCAGCGATTTGATCAAATTGCTACCGAATTATTTTCAGATTATTCACGTTCTCGAATCCAGAGTTGGATCAAAGAGGGCGTGTTGCTGGTAGATGGCAAACAAACCAAACCGAAAGAAAAACTCTTTGGTGGTGAGAAAATCACATTAGACGTGGAATTGGAAGAGCAGGCGGTACACGACGCTCAGGAAATCCCGTTAAACATTGTCTATGAAGACGATGATATTTTGGTAATCAACAAGCCTGCTGGTTTAGTAGTGCACCCTGCAGCAGGTCACAGCGATGGCACCTTGCTAAACGCGATTTTGCATCATGCACCAGAGACAGGTACGGTGCCGCGAGCAGGTATCGTGCATCGTCTGGATAAAGAGACTACGGGTCTAATGGTGGTGGCGAAGACATTGCAGGCGCAAACAGACTTGGTAGCACAGCTGCAAGAGCGCAGTATGGGGCGTGAGTACGAGGCCATTGCCATCGGTGCCATGACCGGTGGTGGCGTGGTAGACGAGCCAATTGGTCGCCATCCGCATAACCGTCAGAAGATGGCGGTTGAGCCGATTCACGGTAAAGAGGCGATTACTCATTACCGTTTGATCAAGCGCTACAACAACCACACTCATATTCGCTTGAAGCTGGAAACTGGTCGTACGCACCAGATTCGTGTGCACATGGCGCATATTCAGTACCCACTGGTGGGCGATCCGCAATATGCTGGCCGCTTAAAAATGCCTAAGGGGTGTTCTCCTGAGTTGCAAGACGCGCTGCGTGGCTTCCGTCGTCAGGCACTGCATGCGAAAAAGCTTGAGCTGTCGCACCCTGTAACGGGCGAGTGGATGGAATGGGAAGTGGATCTTCCTGAAGATATGTTGGCCTTAATTGAAGTGTTGGAAGCCGATTTGAAAAACGGCGGACAGAACCAATATATGTAATGTGATCAAATTAAAAAAGGCAGCGCTAAGCTGCCTTTTTCTTAGCTGAACTTTTTAGATGGACGTATGCAGTATGGCAACAGCAGAGCAACTGATTATTCCCGATTGGCCAGTACCTAAGCAGATTAAGGCGTGTGTCAGCACGCGCTTAGGCGGTGTCAGCGAGGCGCCTTATCAAGGGCTCAACCTAGGGGCGCATGTGGGGGATTTGATCGAGCGTGTGCAGGCGAATCGAGCTGAGTTACAACACTTGGCTGGTTTTTCGGGTGAGATTCAGTGGTTAAATCAGGTGCACTCAAATATTGCTCTTGAACTGCCGACGGCGTTAGCCGATCGAACTGCCGATGCTTCTTATACCCATCAGGCGAATAAGGTGTGTGCGGTATTAACTGCAGATTGCTTGCCTGCGATTTTCACAGACAAAAAGGGCACTCAAGTAGCGGCCGCTCATGCGGGTTGGCGTGGCCTGTGTGATGGGGTGCTAGAAGAAACGCTGAAAACCTTTCCTAACCCTGCTGAGGTCTTGGTATGGCTCGGCCCTGCGATAGGTCCTGACGCCTTTGAAGTGGGCCCTGAAGTGCGTCAAGCCTTTATGGCGGTCGATGCTCAAGCGGAGCTAGCGTTTAAGCCGTCTCATAATGAAGGCAAATGGTTAGGCAATTTGTATCAGTTGGCCAAGCAACGTTTGGCGTTGCTTGGCTGTGAGCAGGTTTATGGTGGCGATTTCTGTACCTTTACCGATCAAGAGCGCTTTTACTCCTATCGTCGAGATGGTGTAACGGGGCGTATGGCGACCTTAATATGGATAGAAGAATGATGGGTGTCAAAAAAATGACGGTCAGCCATTGAAATGCAGAATAGAGCTCCTATAAAGCATGTAGAAGCTCAATTTTGTTATCGATTCATCGGAGGTCATTATGCGAATTGATCGATTAACCAGTAAATTACAAATTGCTCTGTCAGATGCTCAATCCGTAGCGCTAGGGCAAGATCATAACTATATCGAAGCGGTGCATGTGTTGATGGCTTTGCTGGATCAGCAAGGTGGCGGTGTGCGCCCAATTTTACAGCAGGCAGGGGTACAGGTAACCAAGTTCCGTGAGGAGCTGAATGGGATTTTGGATCGTATGCCAAAAGTGAGTCATCACGACGGCAACGTACAGATGTCGCCAGAGTTAGGGCGTCTACTCAACCTTGCTGATAAAGAAGCGCAGAAGCGTAAAGACCAATACATCTCCTCTGAATTGTTATTGCTTGCCATGTTTGATGGCAAAGATGACGTTGCCAAGGCGCTTAAGGCAACGGGGGTTACCAAAGCTGACATTGCTACAGTGATTGATTCTGTGCGTGGTGGTGATGCGGTGAATGACCCGAACGCAGAAGAGAATCGCCAGTCATTGGATAAGTTTACTGTCGATCTAACCGCTCGTGCTGCTGAGGGGCGTTTGGACCCAGTCATCGGTCGTGACGATGAAATCCGCCGTACCATTCAAGTATTGCAGCGTCGCCGCAAAAATAACCCAGTGCTGATTGGTGAGCCAGGTGTCGGTAAGACCGCTATTGTCGAAGGCTTGGCGCAACGTATTATCAATGGCGAGGTGCCTGAAGGTCTAAAGAATAAGCGAGTGCTGTCTTTAGACATGGGGGCCTTGATTGCCGGTGCCAAATACCGTGGTGAGTTTGAAGAGCGCTTAAAAGGTGTGTTGAATGAGTTGGCCAAACAAGAAGGCCAAATCATTCTGTTTATCGATGAGATCCATACCATGGTGGGCGCAGGTAAATCTGAAGGCTCTATGGATGCGGGTAATATGCTAAAGCCTGCTCTGGCGCGTGGTGAATTACACTGTGTTGGCGCAACGACTTTGGATGAATATCGTCAGTACATTGAAAAAGATGCGGCGTTAGAGCGTCGTTTCCAAAAAGTCTTGGTGGAAGAGCCGAATGTATTGGATTCGATTGCCATCTTGCGTGGTCTGAAAGAGCGCTACGAAGTCCACCACGGTGTTGATATTACCGACTCGGCTATCATCGCTGCAGCTAAGTTATCCCAGCGTTACATTACCGATCGTCAGTTACCAGACAAAGCGATTGACTTGATTGATGAAGCGGCCAGCCGTATCCGTATGGAGATGGACTCAAAACCTGAGGAAATGGACCGTTTAGAGCGTCGTCTGATTCAATTTAAGATTGAGCAAGAGGCGTTGAAAAAAGAGAAAGACAAAGCCTCTAAGCAGCGTCTAGAAGAACTCGAAAGCGAAATCGAAGTATTGCAGAAGCAATTTTCTGATCTAGAAGAAATTTGGAATGCAGAGAAGGCTGCGGTTCAGGGTGCTCAGAAATTGAAAGAGGATCTTGAAGGGGTGCGTCATGAGATGGAAGAGGCACGCCGTCAAGGTAACTTGGCGAAGATGTCTGAGCTGCAATATGGTGTGATCCCAATGTTGGAAGCAGAAATTGAAAAAGCGGCTCAGGCAGAGGAAAGTGAAGCGCAAACGCAGCTGCTTAAGAACCGTGTCACCGAAGAAGAGATCGCGACTGTGGTGTCTCGTTGGACAGGGATTCCGGTGGACAAAATGCTTGAAGGTGAGCGCGATAAATTGTTGCGCATGGAAGATGCCTTGCATGAATCTGTGATTGGCCAAGACGAAGCGGTAACAGCAGTCTCCAATGCAGTCCGTCGCTCGCGTTCAGGTTTGGCGGATCCTAATCGTCCAAACGGTTCCTTCCTATTCTTAGGTCCAACCGGTGTGGGTAAAACTGAGTTGTGTAAGTCTTTGGCTAAGTTCTTGTTTGATACTGAACAAGCCATGGTACGCGTCGACATGTCTGAGTTTATGGAGAAGCACTCTGTGGCGCGTTTGATTGGTGCGCCACCAGGCTATGTGGGCTATGAAGAGGGTGGCTACCTAACTGAGGCTGTTCGTCGTCGCCCTTACTCGGTATTGCTGCTAGATGAGGTTGAGAAGGCTCATCCTGATGTGTTTAACATCTTGTTGCAGGTGCTTGATGATGGCCGTCTAACGGATGGTCAAGGCCGAACAGTAGACTTCCGTAATACCGTGGTAGTGATGACCTCGAACTTGGGTTCGGACATGATTCAAGAGTACCGCAGTAACGATGAGTACGAGGCGATTAAGAGTAAGGTGATGGAAGTGGTGGGCATGCATTTCCGCCCAGAGTTTATCAACCGTATTGACGAAACAGTGGTGTTCCATCCATTGCTACAATCTCAAATCAAAGGCATTGCTAAGATCCAGTTGGCGCATCTCAATGAGCGTTTGGCTGAGATGGGCATGTCGATGAATTTAAGTGAAGCGGCGATGGCGCGCTTAGCAGAGGTGGGTTACGACCCTGTCTACGGTGCGCGTCCATTGAAACGTGCGATTCAGAAGTGGATTGAAAACCCATTAGCGAATGAATTGCTGGGCGGTAAGTTTGTTGCAGGAGACCTGATTAAGGTGGACGTCAACGAACAAGGCATGACCTTTGAGGCGCTAGCCGAAACACAGCAAGCCTCTTAATCAGTTCACTTATGACAAACTAAAAAGCCAGCTAATCAGCTGGCTTTTTTTATGGTTCACTTTTTATTGCTAAAGAATGGCTGATTAGAAGTCAGCAAATACACCGACAAAGAAGCCGTCAAACTCTAGCTCAGAGTCGATGCTGCCTTCGTCAATGTCGAAGTTGGCATTGCGGTAACCGCCTTCAACGCCCACCACAAACGGTGATTGGTATTTAATTTTGAAGGTCGTATCGGTAATGCTTGAGTCACCCGCAGAGATGGCTTTGATTTCGCCGCCGAACTGAATTGGTAGCGTTGGAATCTTGAAGTAAGCAGATACGTAACCTGTTGGTAATACGACGCTTTCAGAGTCTGTAGAGCCGCCTACACGTGCGTCTAGATCAAGATCGCGAATCGAGATACCCAAGTCTAGGTCAAGCCAAGCTAGGCCATCTAGTAGTTCGTAGTAAAGTGTGTAATCCGTGCTTTCAATTTTCATGTCCACATCAGAGCTGTAGCCTTCCAATGTAGAGTGCTGCAGGCGCACGTTTGGAATCAGTGGTACTGGGTGTTCAAAGGCAATGCCGTAGTAAGTATTGTCTTCGCCATTGAAGTCAACGTTTGCTGTTTGGTTGTCTAGGCGACCATCGAATGATGCGTCAGGAGAAAATTGACCAATTTCAGCGGTTACGCCAAGTACGTCTGCTTGGGCAACGCCAGCAAGAAGTAGAGTTGAGGCAATCAAAGCTTTCTTCATGAAAGGAATCCCTATATTGATTTTGATTTTCACGGATTATAACTAAGCGTGGAGTAAAATCTAACAGAAGAGGGAAGAAAGTAGAGAGTTTTTGATGGCTGGGGTAGCTGGATTCGAACCAACGCATGACGGGATCAAAACCCGTTGCCTTACCGCTTGGCGATACCCCAACGAATCAAAAAGGGTGGTGGCTATGACTAGATTCGAACTAGTGACCCCATCATTATGAGTGATGTGCTCTAACCAACTGAGCTACATAGCCTTAAGCTTGATTGTATTTTTAATGGCTGGGGTAGCTGGATTCGAACCAACGCATGACGGGATCAAAACCCGTTGCCTTACCGCTTGGCGATACCCCAATTCATCAAAATTGGTGGCTATGACTAGATTCGAACTAGTGACCCCATCATTATGAGTGATGTGCTCTAACCAACTGAGCTACATAGCCTTAAGCTTGATTGTATTTTTAATGGCTGGGGTAGCTGGATTCGAACCAACGCATGACGGGATCAAAACCCGTTGCCTTACCGCTTGGCGATACCCCAATTCATTAAAAATTGGTGGCTATGACTAGATTCGAACTAGTGACCCCATCATTATGAGTGATGTGCTCTAACCAACTGAGCTACATAGCCTTTTGCAAGAGAGTGGCTGGGGTAGCTGGATTCGAACCAACGCATGACGGGATCAAAACCCGTTGCCTTACCGCTTGGCGATACCCCAATAATCTCGCAACACAGACAATTTGAAATGTTTCGTTCAGAACGTCTGTGGCGCGATATTATTCATATAACCCATTCATGGGTCAAGGATTTTTTCTAAAAAGTTTAAACATTAAAGCGGAAGTGCATTACATCGCCATCTTTGACAATGTACTCTTTGCCTTCTAGACGCCATTTACCTGCATCCTTAGCACCACTCTCGCCTTTGTACTGAATGAAGTCGTTGTAGGCGACTACTTCTGCACGGATAAAGCCTTTCTCGAAGTCGGTGTGGATCACTCCAGCCGCTTGTGGAGCTGTTGCGCCTTGTTTCACTGTCCAAGCTCGAACTTCTTTTACGCCCGCAGTGAAGTAAGTTTGTAGACCTAGTAGCTCGTAGCCGGCGCGGATTACACGGTCAAGGCCTGGCTCTTCCATCCCCATCTCGTCTAGGAAATCTTTCATTTCCTCTGCATCTAGCTCAGAAATTTCAGCTTCCAGCTGGTTACAGATTGGTACCACCATGGCACCTTCTGCTTCAGCGATTTCACGCACCACATCTAGATGAGGGTTGTTTTCAAAGCCATCTTCCGCCACGTTGGCGATGTACATGGTTGGCTTAGTCGTTAGCAGGTGAAGCAGTTTAACGGCTTTCTTTTCATCGTCAGAAAGATTCATTGAGCGAACGGGTTGACCGTCTTCTAGGTGAGATTTAACGCGCTCTAGGAAGTCTTTGTGTGCAATCGCTTCTTTGTTGCCGCTCTTAGCGTTTTTCGCAGTACGTAGGATTTGCTTCTCAACCGATTCGATGTCTGCAAAGATCAGTTCAAGATTGATTACTTCGATGTCTGCTTTCGGGTTAACTTGGTTTGCCACGTGAATCACGTTGTCATCTTCAAAGCAGCGTACCACGTGGGCAATGGCATCGGTTTCTCGAATGTTGGCTAGGAATTTGTTACCTAGACCTTCACCTTTAGATGCACCCTCTACTAGACCGGCGATGTCTACGAACTCCATAGTGGTGGCAAGAATACGCTCAGGCTTTACGATTTCAGCCAGAGCGTCTAGACGTGGGTCAGGCATGGCAACCACACCAGCGTTTGGCTCAATGGTACAGAAAGGGAAGTTTTCAGCGCCGATACCGGCTTTGGTTAGCGCGTTGAACAGAGTTGATTTGCCGACGTTTGGTAAGCCGACGATACCGCAATTAAAGCCCATAAAGATTTCCTAAAGCTGGTAGTTTTATGCTTTGAAACTATGAAGATGGTTCATGACACTATTCCAATTGTCCGCGACAATGTCTTGGTAATAGCGTAACGATTCATCAATGGTTTGTTCGATTTTTTGGTATTCATCGCTTGGGGCTTTCTTTAATACGTAGCTTGCCACTTGGCTCGCGTGCCCTGGATGACCAATACCGATGCGTACACGACCGAAATCACGGTTGTTGCCGAGTTTGCTGATGATATCTTTTAGACCATTATGGCCACCATGACCGCCGCCTTTTTTCAGCTTAACGGTACCTGGTGCTATATCCAGCTCATCGTGAACGACAAGAACTTCTTGGGGAGAGATTTTGTAGAACTGGCAAACCGCTTGCACGGCCTTGCCACTTAAATTCATATAGGTCGTAGGAATTAGCAGATAGCATTCCTGCCCACCTATAAAAACTTTTCCGAATTCGCCGAAAAACTTCTTTTCCGAGCGAAGAGAACACTGGCTCATACGAGCCAGTGCTTCTATCCATTGTGCGCCAGCATTGTGGCGGGTATCTTCATATTCAGAACCTGGGTTACCCAAGCCAACGAGTAATCTAAAACCTGCCACAGACTTGCCTCAATGATTAACGCTTAGCTTTACCGATACGAGCGATAGGTTGGTTGTGGTCTTCGCCTTTAAGAAGAGCAACCAATTCTACGCCTTCAGGTAGTTGAGCGTCAGAAAGGTGGAAGATTTCGCCTAGTTGGCCGTTGATTACGTCAACGATCAAAGAAGCTGGTAGGTTCTGTGGTAGGCAGCGAACTTCAGCAAGTTTCGCTTCTACTTGTAGACGACCACCTTGGTTTTTCACACCGTCAGCTTTAGCAGCGTTAACGAATTCTAGAGGAACACGTGTAACAAGTTTCGCTGCAGAATCAACGCGTTGTAGGTCGATGTGCATAACATCGCCAGACGCTGGGTGACGCTGTAGAGACTTAACGATTACTTCTTGCTCTGCGCCATCAACCGCTACTTTAACTACGCTAGTTAGGAAAGCAGTGCTTTCAACAGCTTTCGCTACTTCGTTGTTTTTGAACGTTACAGAAACTGCATCAGCGTTGCCACCGTAGATTACAGCAGGAACAAGACCAGCGTTACGAAGGCGGCGGCTCGCACCTTTACCTTCTTCGTTACGTACAGAAGCGTTTAGTACTTGAGACATTTTGAATATCCTAAATTAAGTTAAGTTTGCCCAGAACTGCGACCCGTTCCGAGCGTAAATGTTTGGCTTAGGCCCCAAACATGGCACTGATTGACTCTTCGTTGCATACGCGACGAACAGCCTCTGCCATAATGTCAGACATTGACAATTGGCGGATTTGTGGGCAGTTCTGTGCTGCTTGAGACAACGGAATGGTATCCGTTACCACAAGTTCATCTAGTACAGAATTGCTGATGTTCTCAATGGCTTTGCCAGACAATACTGGGTGAGTACAGTAAGCCAAAACTTTAGATGCACCGTGTTCTTTCAGTGCTTTTGCCGCCGCACACAAAGTGCCGCCAGTGTCACACATGTCATCGACTAGGACACAAGTCTTGCCAGCAACGTCACCGATCAAGTGCATGATCTGAGCTTCGTTGGCACGTGGACGACGTTTATCGATGATCGCCAAGTCAGCATCATCAAGTAGTTTTGCGAAGGCACGAGCACGTACCACACCGCCAACGTCTGGTGATACAACGGTGATGTTCTCATGGCCTTGGCGTTGTAGATCGTCTAGCAACAATGGTGTGGCATAAACGTTATCTACTGGAATATCAAAGAAACCTTGGATTTGGTCAGCGTGTAGGTCGACCGTCAATACACGGTTAATGCCTACCGCAGAAATCATATCCGCTACCACTTTGGCAGTGATTGGCACACGCGCTGAACGTACGCGACGATCTTGGCGCGCGTAACCAAAGTAAGGGATTACAGCTGTTACACGGGTAGCCGACGCACGACGCAGCGCATCAGCCATTACAATCAGTTCCATCAAGTTATCGTTACTTGGAGCACAGGTAGATTGGATAATGAAAACGTCCTTACCACGTACGTTTTCGTTGATCTCTACTGTGATCTCACCGTCGCTGAATTTTCCAACCGTCGCGTTGCCGATCGGAAGACCTAGACGGCGAACGACCCTGCGAGCGAGTTCAGGGTTGGCATTACCGGTAAAAACCATCAACTTGGACACTGTGTATACCCTTTGTATTTGTAGCGATGAAAAATAGACTGGCGTTTTATTCAGCATCAAGTATGCTGAGATGCAATCCACTGGTTCAGTACGTCATGAGTGGGAGAGGTGTTACAACCACGACAAACAAAGGTTTGCCACTGCTCTGGTGCAGATGCTCTCACTCGCTCTGCGTCATCAATTGACTCACATGCCAAAAACAAACACGCGCCCGTGCCCGTTAGCTTAGCGTCGCCAAATTGCGATAGCCAAAGAAACGCTTCATCCACCTCTGGATAAAGTCTTTTAACGACTTCGAGGCAATCGTTATGCCCCTCCAGTTTCAAGGCGTGCGATATTCTGATCGCAGGGGTGTCTCTTGTCAAATATTTATCGGTAAAAATTTGAACAGTTGGCACCTCGCAGTTGGGCTTCAAAAGCAGGTAATACGGGGTGTCTGGCTCTGTTTGGGTGAGTTTTTCACCGATTCCTTCAGCGTAAGCTGAGTGACCAAAAACGAAGATAGGAACGTCGGCGCCCAGCTGTTTACCGAGTTGCGCTAACTCTTCTAAAGGCAGTTGGCATTGCCAAAGCTGATTTAATGCCAGCAAGGTGGTCGCCGCATTACTGCTACCACCGCCAATACCACCACCCATTGGCAGTATTTTAGTGAGTGAAATAGCGACGCCCTGATAAGTCGCCTTGTAAGGCTCCAAAATACGTGCGGCTTTGACAATAAGGTTGTCTTCGTGAGCCACCCCTTGGATCTCAGGGGTCAGGGTGATGTCTGGGTTTTCGGTCAGGGTAAAACTCAGTTCATCGCATACATCAATAAATTGAAACAGTGTTTGCAGTTCATGGTAGCCATCCTCGCGACGTCCCGTGATGTGCAAAAACAGATTGAGTTTAGCGGGTGAGGGTAAGGTTAATACGGTCATTGTACTGCCCAATCTGTAATGATCAGATTAACGCGATAGGGAGTATGAGTAACCTGCAAACGTTGTGGTAACTTCAAACCATCCAGATCGGTAAACTCACGATAAGAGACCGTCCAGCCATCTTGAGTGATTTGTTCAGGAGTGCCGTCTTGCTGATAGGCGATTTCTGCAGCTGAATTGGGGGATGCCAAACCACGAATCCAGTATTGCACGTTGTTGACGGGGAAATGCCAGCCTAATTCGTGATACAGCAGGGCCTCTGCGCTTGGGCCAGTGAGATCCTTGTCGTCATAGGTTAAGCGAGCTTGTTGTCCCGGTGTACCTTCAAGGCGTGTCGCGCCCTGACCAAAAGGGCCATAAATATTCAGTTCATAGTGTTCAGGGTTCTGTTGCCAATTAAAGTTGCCGGAAATGGCGTCTTTTTCGGTGCGAATGCCAACACGGCCTTCGGTTTGCCAGGCATTGATGTCTTCAACACGTTCTGGTGTTGGGCCCTTTGGAGTGGTTGGAGCAAGGCTACAGCCCGCAAGAAGCGCTGCAGCAAGAGAGCCTATCAGTAAATGCTTTATGTTCATGGGTAATCCTTACGCGCCCTCAAGCAATTTCGGCGCGTATTTTTTTAACGTCTTAATTAAGGCGGGCAAAGACGCGTTATCTTTTAAAGATTTACGCCAAACAGCCAAAGCTTGCTCTTTTTTGCCTTGCTGCCATAACACTTCGCCAAAATGTGCGCCGATTTCGGCGTCTTGCAGTTCATTCCACGCTTGGGCTAACAAGTCGCGCGCACTGTCAAGATCTCCGTTCAGGTAATAAGCCCAGCCCATGCTGTCCAAAATCGCCGGATCTTCATCATCCAATTCGTAGGCTTTTTGAATCAGTTCAAACGCTTTATCAAAATCATCTGGCGATCGTACCATCATGGTATACCCCAGAGCGTTTAAATAAGCTGGATCGTCAGGGTGCTTTTTCAGTAGTAGTTTTAGGTCGGCAAGTGCTTCTGTCCACTGTTCTAAGGTGTCGTAAGTAATGGCGCGTTTATAACGCAGAGCATCCGCATCAGGAAATACGGCCATGGAGCGTGTCAAAAGCTCAAGCGCCAAATCAGGGTGCTGATGGCGCAGATGTAAATCGGCCACGCCCATTATATGACCTGGCTCCGCGTCCAAGGCGGCACGTTTTAAAATGATACTGTTAATAAGCTCGGCTTGCTGAGCAGAATAGAGCCATTTGACGATCATTTCTGAAGCGGTCCAACTAAACTGACCGAAGACATTAACGAGGTTGCTAAGTGCTGCGTCAAATTGTCCTACTTCTTGTTGGGTCGTCGCCAACATAAACAGTAATTGATCACGCAACACGCCATGGCGCGGCAAATCAGACAGCAGTGCGATGCTTTGTTCAAGATAGCCTTGGTGTATCAGTAGTTGCCCCATACCAATGCCGATTTGCTGTGCTAGGTAAGGCGGGAAGTTTGCTTTATAAAAGGCTTCTAGGGCTTTCTGAGATTTGCCATTTTTAATTAGGATTTCCAGCAGATTCGCCTGAATGCGTTGGCTATCTGGGTGCTGCTTTAAACCTTGTTCAAGAGTGCGCTGCGCTTTGTTTTTAAAGCCTAACTGCTCTTCACTAAAGGCTTTGATGATAATTAACCCTTCTAGTTCAGACTTAGGGCTACGGGTCATAAAGGTAGTGATGTTTTCAACAATGTACGGGTAGCCACCATTGATAAACAATAGATGGTATTGTGCGATCTCTACGTACACGTCCTTTTCAAGCTCAGGTGCCCCCAAAATATCTTCTAATTGAGAGGTAATGTTTTCGTGGCGCACATTCTGATCAACAAAGTTCGGTAGAAATCCTAGCGATACTTTATTTTGTACGGCTTGGCTGAGTAGCTCGGCGGCTTGATCGGTTTGTTCCGCATTGAGTAAGGCTTGCAACCTAACGGGATAGGCTTCCTTTGCGCTCGGATTTAGTTCAAGCCAACGAGCGCTCGCATCAAGAATCGCTTGTGTATCCTCAGTCATCACCGCGGTAGAGGTGGCGCGTTTGGCAATACCTTCATCGCTACTTTGTTTCGCGACATCCAAATACAAAGCGCTAGCCTGCTGGCTACCTTGGCGTTGTAGCGTGAACTCTGCGCTCAGTACCTGTTCCAATTGTTTGGCGTGCGTTGACTGCGCTACGGGAGTCCATTGCGGATTCTCTGGTAAGGGCGTGACATGATTGGAAACCGATGAGCAGGCACTGAGTGACAGGCCAAAGGTCATCGTTAAAAAAACGCGTTTAAGCGTGAAAGGGTATTGCAGTCGTTGCATAAGTACCTGCCTTATGGGCCAAAATCATGTCCTAGCTCCTATGGTAGCCTTGCTTGAGCTCTGTTGTCAGCCTAATAACGGAATGTTCAATGTAAGGAATCGACATATTTATTGATTTGATGGGGTGCGAAGAGCTAAAAATTCCTCTTATAATAGGGGCATTTATTTATGAGTCAGAAAGTTTGGCCCATTTCTGAAAACACTTGTTCGATCTCAAGTCGTGAGAAGAGTTCCTGAATGCCGCTAATTGCTGTGGGCGTAAACCACAAAACTGCACCAGTATCTATCCGAGAGAAAATTTCGTTTGCCCCTGAAAAAATGGTTGAGGCACTCAATTCGCTCGTGTCCGACGCTCAGGCAAAAGAAGCAGTCATCGTTTCTACTTGTAACCGTACCGAGCTCTACTGTGCGGTAGAAGAAGGGGCGAGTGAAGAGCAGATTATTAGCTGGCTCGGACAATATCACAATGTATCGCCAGATGAACTAGGGCGCTTTTGTTATGCCCATCGCGGTGATGACAGTGTACGTCACGTGATGCGTGTGGCGTCAGGACTGGATTCGCTTATTCTAGGGGAACCGCAAATTCTAGGGCAAGTGAAATCCGCTTATGCTGTTTCTCAAGAAGGACGCTGTATCGGTTCAGAATTGCAGTCCCTGTTTCAGCAAACCTTCTCGGTCGCCAAACGCGTTCGCACCGATACCGCGATCGGCGAAAACCCTGTTTCGATTGCCTTTGCCGCAGTCAGTTTGGCGCAACGTATCTTTGCTGATGTCAAACGCAGTACTGCGCTGTTAATTGGTGCCGGGCAAACCATTGAGTTGGTGGCCAGACATTTAAAAGAAGCAGGTATCAAGCGCATTATTGTCGCTAACCGAACCTTAGAACGTGCGCAAATATTAGCCAACGAATTAGGCGCAGAAGCCATCTTACTGGGTGATATCACGGATTATCTGCATCAAGCGGATATCGTGATTTCCTCCACGGCGAGCCAATTACCGATTATTGGTAAAGGTATGGTGGAGCGTGCTACCAGTAAGCGTCGCCGCAAACCCATGCTGTTAGTCGATATTGCCGTACCGCGTGATATCGAACCCGAAGTGCAGGAAGTTGAAGACGCTTATTTGTACACCGTCGATGATCTGCACTCGGTGATTGAACAAAACGTCCGCGCGCGACAAGAGGCCGCTGAAGCCGCTGAAAAGATCATTGAGCAAGGCATTGAAGAGTTCAAGCGTAAACAAGAGTCTCGCAAAGTTGCCGATCTAATTGTAAGCTACCGCGCCCAAGCAGAATTAATAAAGCAGTCCGAGCTCGAGCGTGCGCTCAAAGGGCTGGAATCTGGTCAAACACCGGAACAGGTGATGACTAAATTAGCACATGGATTGATGAATAAACTGATCCATTCCCCAACCCAGTTTTTGCGCCAAGCCGGTGCGGAAGCAGACCAAACGGCCCTACAACAAGCGGCTGAGGTGTTGGGCATAACCGATACGAAAGAATCCTAGAATGAAAGACTCGATTAAATTTAAGTTAGAAAGCTTATCTGAGCGTTACGAAGAATTGGCCGCTCTATTGAGTGAAGCGGATGTGATTATGGATCAAGATTTGTTCCGTAATTACAGCAAAGAGTACGCCGAGCTTGAGCCGGTAGTGAAATGTTTTACTGAGTACCAGCAAGTATTGGAAAACATCGAAGAAGCTCAGCTAATGCTGACTGACTCAGATCCAGACATTAAAGAAATGGGGCAAGAAGAGCTAAAAGCTGGCAACGAACAGAAAGAAGAGCTGTTGCTAGATCTGCAAAAACTCTTGCTACCAAAAGATCCAAACGACTCGAAGAACGTGTTCTTGGAAGTTCGTGCCGGTACCGGCGGTGATGAAGCATCGATCTTCTCGGGGGATTTGTTCCGCATGTACTCTCGCTACGCTGAAACCCAGCGTTGGAAAGTAGAAATCGTCAGT
This sequence comes from Marinomonas sp. HM11-D, assembly GCF_057626615.1. Lineage (NCBI taxonomy): Bacteria > Pseudomonadati > Pseudomonadota > Gammaproteobacteria > Oceanospirillales > Oceanospirillaceae > Marinomonas > Marinomonas sp. HM11-D. The sequence goes on from NZ_JBMMKT010000001.1 coordinate 367,756, forward strand.
GCCAGCGAAGGTGAGCACGGCGGCTACAAAGAAGTCATCGCTCGTATCGTGGGTGAAGGCGCTTACTCTAAGTTGAAGTTTGAATCGGGCGCGCACCGTGTACAACGTGTGCCAGCAACTGAGTCACAAGGCCGTATTCATACCTCGGCTTGTACGGTAGCGATTCTGCCAGAAATGGACGAAGTGGAAGCGGTCAACATCAATAAAGCCGACCTACGTATTGATACTTTCCGTGCCTCAGGCGCCGGTGGTCAGCACGTCAACAAAACCGACTCGGCCATCCGTATCCTACACATCCCAACCGGTGTGGTCGTGGAGTGTCAGGACGAACGTTCACAGCATAAAAACCGTGCTAAAGCGATGGCCTTGCTAGCGTCTAAACTGCAAGCCGCAGAAGAAGAAAAAGCCGCCTCTGAGCAATCGGAAGCACGTCGTTCTTTGGTGGGTAGTGGTGACCGTTCGGAGCGTATTCGTACTTACAACTACCCTCAGGGTCGTGTGACCGATCACCGTATCAACCTAACCCTGTACAAGCTAGATGAGATTGTTCAAGGGGATTTGGATGCCTTGATCAACCCATTGGTAAACGAATATCAAGCAGAGCAGCTTGCTGCGCTAAGTGGCGACAACTAAGCGTTAGTTCCTATCTTTAAGCGTGACCGCCCATGACCATTGAATCGTTATTAAAACAGGCTTATGGGCGGCTATCTGCGCTGTCCGATACCGCGCAGCTGGATGCCCAGCTGTTGTTGGCACATGTACTTGAGGTGTCTACCACCTATTTCTTTACGTGGCCTGACAAAGAGGTGTCTGAAGTCAAACAGATCGCCTTTGAAGCCTTGCTTAAGCGCCGCGAAACCGGTGAACCGATTGCCTACATCCTCGGTGAGCAAGACTTCTGGAGCCTTTCTCTAGAAACCTCGCCGACGACACTAATCCCTCGAGCGGACACTGAACGTTTGGTGGAAGTGGCATTGGAACTGTTGCCTCAAGGCGCGAATAAACTGGTGGATTTGGGAACGGGTACCGGTGCGATTGCCTTGGCGTTGGCCAAAGAATGGCCTGCCGCTCAGGTGATCGGAGTCGATTATCAAACACAAGCGGTGTCATTGGCCGAGCGTAATGCTGTGCGCAATAGGATTGCTAATGCCACGTTTTGCCAGAGTGACTGGTTCTCGGCGTTAGCGGATGAGGCGCCGTTTGATCTGATTATCTCGAACCCGCCTTATATTGATCCAGAAGACGAGCATCTCTCTCAAGGGGATGTGCGTTTTGAGCCCCTGACGGCGCTCATTGCGGAAGAGCATGGCCTAGCCGATATTCGTCATATTAGCGAACAAGCTAAGCACTATCTGGCGCCTAAGGGTTGGCTGATGTTTGAGCACGGCTACGATCAAGGGCTGGCAGTGCGAGACTTGTTACAAGATAAAGGTTTTGTCGAAGTTGCCACCTATCAAGATTTAGGTGGCAATGATCGTGTCACGGTAGGCCGTTTAAGCAATTAAACGATTGCTTAGACGGTTATTGGGCGCTCTCTGGGCGAGTGAAGACTGGCTCAAGTGGCTTTGAGCGCTCAGCATCGTAGCGATACCCCGCCAAGTTAAAGCCTTTGATGTCTTCCAAGGACTCAGCCCCCTTTTCAATTAGGTAGCGTACCATCAAACCGCGTGCCTTCTTAGCGTAGAAGCTAATCACCTTGTATTGACCGTTTTTTTCATCCAAGAAATTTGGCGTAACGATGGTGTGGTGGATGGCTTTTTTATCGACCGCTTTAAAGTATTCGGTCGAGGCCAAGTTCACCAGCAGTTCGCCTTCTTCAAGTTCTTCATTTAGGGCTGGAGCAATGCTATCCGCCCAGAAGTGATACAGGTTGTCGCCTTTGGGGTTGCCCAGCTTAGTGCCCATTTCTAGGCGGTAAGGTTGCATCAAATCCAGTGGCTTTAGTAAACCGTATAGGCCGCTTAAAATACGCAGGTGAGATTGTGCGTACTGAATTTGTGCATCCGTCAGTGAATAAGCATCCAGGCCAGTGTACACATCGCCCATAAAGGTAAACATGGCTGGACGGCTATTCTGCTCTGTATGGCCTTTTTGCCAAGCTTGGTAGCGTTCTACGTTCAGTGTGGCCAATTTATCACTCAGCTTCATCAATGATGCGATATCGGCTGGCGAGTAAGGCTTGATAGTGTCGATCAAGGTTTGTGCGTGATCTAAAAAGCGCGGCGCGGAAAAATCGGAGCAGGGTAGGCTGCTGTCTAAATCCAGCGTTTTCGCTGGTGAAATCAAATATTTCATTATCTTACCTTGGCATATCGTTGCGTTTTCATAAGATTATCCATAGAGTGTTAATAGATATCTACTCATTGTCTTGATAGAGAAACTGTATGAAGGACAACATTATTCCATTCCCAATCGCATCGAACACACAGGGTGATGATATGGCTGTGGAGTCGGCAGTAGATAGCACTAACAAAAAACGCCTGCATGAACTGCGTCATGCCTTTGACGAGGCGCGTAAGCTTTGGCCTTTGGAAATGTCCGAGTTGCCTGAGCAAAATCGTAAACAAGTTGCTTCTCATAAGAGTTAGTCAGACTTCAAGGAAGATCATTCCGTGTTAGCTTTTCTTGTCAAACATTCCCTTGTGGGGATGTTTATTTGTGCCTTGTTAGGCTTCGCCTTTCCTGCCGCATCAAACGCCTTATTTCCATTTCTACCCTATGTGCTGTTTACATTAATGATGCTGACCTTGGTCAGTATGCCGATGGAACGTTTGGTTAAACGTTTATGTAATGGCGCTATTTGGCTGTATGCCTTGCTGCACAGCGCCTTTTATATGGTGGTGTTTACACTGGTTGGTCTGCTGTTTGGTATTTCGGATGAGCTGATGTTGGCGATCCTAGGGGTGGGAGCTACCGGGTCTTTGTTTGCTACACCGGCTATTGTGCGTGCCTTGGGGTTTGATGCCTTAGAAGCCATGGCCATGACTATCGCAACCACCTTGCTGCTGCCGCTCGCGTTATTTATCCCAATACAGTTTTTGCCCATGAGCCAAGGCAGTTTGGATTTTGTCACCTATGGTCTGCGCTTACTGATCTTTATTGCGGGGCCTATTTTTATTTCCTTTAGCCTACATCGTTTGCTGCCAGCAGAAACATTGCAGCGCGGTTTGTTGAAAATTTCACCCTACACCATCTTGTTGGTGTTTGCGTTTCCATTTGGTCTCATCGGCAGCTACCGTGGCATGTTTGATCAAAGCATTATGCAGGCATTAGTTTACCTGCTGATCGCTGTGGTATTAGTGATCTTTTTCTTTGCGGGTACTTTTTTGGTATATCGCCGAACCGGTGTGCAAGAGGCATTAACCGCTGCGATTACCTCTGGTAACCGAAATGTTTTGCTGACCTATTCCATTGCTGGGGCCTTGCTCGGGCCAGCTTTCCTTCCCCTTGCTGGTGCCATGCAAGTACCGACTTATATTCTTCCGGTGATTACCCGTCGTTTGGCTCGTTATCTGGAGTCGAAAGCACAATAGATTCTGATCGTATATGCAAATCCTCTAACCTTTGACTACGCTTCATAGAAATGTGTACAAAAAGTGGTCTTTGAAGGTGCTGTTCAGACCGTGGGTTATCGATGACTTTTGACGGATGTACATGAGGGAGCTATGAGAAAGAATCTGCCTGTTACGAATGTGGAGAGGCTTGTTTCAAAAGGTATTCGCCTGATCTCCACCACCGATTTGAAGGGTAAAATTACCTACTGCAACCAAGCTTTTATTGATATCAGCGGCTTCACTTACGAGGAGCTGCTCGGTTCGCCCCATAACTTGGTTCGACATCCCGATATGCCCCCAGAAGCCTTTGATATTATGTGGTCCCATTTGAAGGCTGGTAAGCCTTGGATGGGATTGGTTAAGAACCGCAGTAAAAATGGTGACTATTACTGGGTCGATGCTTATGTCACGCCGATTACTGAAAAAGGCCAAGTAATTGGCTATGAATCAGTACGCTCGACACCGGATCGTCGCGCCGTTGAGCGGGCCGAAAAGCTGTATGCCAATATCCGAAATGGGCGCAAAACCTTGTCGGTCCCAAGTGGCATAGTGGTGTCAGCGGTGGTGGCATTGGCGTGGATCGCCTCGCTGGTGATGTTTTTTATGGACAATCCATACGCCGAGTTTCCTGCTCTGTTGTCCTCTATCATCATGGTTGCCTATTGCACTAGGCAGCAACACCATATGCGAACAAGTCTTGAAAAATCACTTTGTAATGCCTTTACCCACCCGTTAGCCGCAAAAACCTATTCAGATCAAAGCTCAGGCTTAGCCAGTTTGGAAGTCGCAGTGAAAAGCCAAATGATGCATCTGGACACGGTTTTGACACGCATTGAATCGGAATCCAAAGAGGTCTCCAATAAGTCGGATCATGGCCTAAGGCAAACACAAAATGCGGCGGATAAAATTCAGCAACAGCTTCATGAAACTCAAGAAGTGGCAGCTGCGATGCAACAAATGACCACCACGGTCTCAGACGTGTCTAAGCATGTGCAACAAACGGCGCTGAGTGCAGAAGAATCGAAGTCCTTGGCAGTAGAAGGCAATCAGACCATCGAAGAGACCACCCACGCCATTAGTGCCTTAGCAGAGCTGGTGGAACAGATCAGCCAAGCGGTCACTAATCTCTCGCAGCAGTCAGAAAGTATTGCTGAGGTGGCCATTATGATTGATCAAATTGCTGAGCAAACAAATTTGCTGGCACTCAATGCCGCGATCGAAGCCGCGCGCGCCGGGGAGCATGGGCGTGGCTTTGCTGTGGTGGCTGATGAGGTGCGTCAGCTAGCTCAGCGTACGCAAGGCTCAACGCAGGAAATACACACTATTATTGAGCGTCTGCGTAATGGCGCCCAAGAGGCCGTTAATGTGGCCAGTGATGGTCAAGAGAGTGCTAGAGTAGGATTAGATAAAATGTCCGCCGCTCAGCGCTCGCTGACCACTATTGTGTCGTCGGTCAGTGGTATTTCTGAAATGTCGATGCAGATGGCGGCCGCAGTAGAACAGCAGGCTCATGTGTCAGAGGATATTAATCAGCAGTTGGTGCGGATCTCGAACTTGGCTAATGCCAGTAAAGACGAAGCGGAGGAGGCAATGCAGAGTATGGTGACCTTGCGTGGGGTTGCCTCGGATATGCATGAACTGGTGGTGCGTTTTAAAAAATAGGCGATAATTTGCTTACTAATAAAAATGCCGAGCTTAGCTCGGCATTTTTATTAGTGGCTCATTGGCTTAGCGTGGCAACGGCAGCGCTTTCACCGACTGGCTGTCATGGCGAATGCGTTTCACAATCAGCTGTTGTGCTTCATCTAGGTCGCCCATAGATTCAAGTAATAGGCTCAATTCCACGATCGCTTCTGAAGAAGAGTCTAGACGCAATGCTTTCTCATAGTAGTCGCGTGCTTTGCCCCATAGTTGCAAACGTTGGCAGATACGGCCAGCGCTTAGGTAAAGCGGTGCACTGTCTGGGTGACGGCGGATCCAAGTTTCAACATTACCCAGTGACTTCTGTAGCGAGACTTCCGTCAGTTGTCCGTAGACGCCTGCTAGGGTGTCTGACCACTGATCGTTTAGGGCGGTGCGGATAAAAGCTTCTGCTTTGGCTTCGCTGCCAAATTCAATCAGTGTCGCTGCATACAGTGCCTGCATTTGCTCGTCTTTTGCTAGACCATCAAGTTTCTTCCAAATGCCTTGTAGCTCATCTAGCAGCACTTCTTTGCTAAGGCCGGTTTTCTCGCGGAAGCGTAGCTTCTCTAACAATGCCATGAACGAGTTTTTCTCCAACTCAAGTAAGTTGGCCTCGTTGAAAATACCGTGTTTTTTCAGCGCTGGTGTGAGCTCTTGTAGTGCTTCCCAATCTTTCAATTGAGTGTAGGCATTAACTAGCATCTTCAGTGTTTGACGATGCTTTGGCTTCATATCGTGCAGGCGTTTCAAGGTGGCTAATGCGCCTTCATAGTGGCCTTGCTTAAGTTGTAGCTGGCTTTGCACGAAGCTGATGGCGAACTCAGCATCTGGCGACGTTTGGTGTGCCTTACGTAGCAGTTCTTTCGAGCGTTCATGCTCTTCTTGCTCGCTGGCAGCGTAAGCGGCACCGATGTAGTTCAGCAATGGGTAAGAGACCTTGTTGGCCGATGTGGTCAACAGTTTCTCAGCTTTGCCCCAGTTGCCGCCCGCCAGTTCCAGCATCCCTTTGATGGTCGCTTTCAAAGCGCGCTTGTGGGACATGGTGCCAGTTAGTCTGGAGATAGACGAATTTGGATGCATCAAAATCCAAACCAGCTTTAATGTAATCATGATGGCCGCATAGCCTAACGCCATAAACAGCAACATCACCCATAGGCTCATTTCAATGGTGACTTCTTTAAATGAAATCATCACATAGCCAGGATCTTGCTTCATGATCAAGCCAATCGCACCGCCAATCAGTAGTACGATAATGATCGAGAGGAGAACTTTTCTCATAGAGTGTTTTCTCCCTTAGTGTTGGCTACTGGCGTGCTCACTTTCCAGTTTTGCATCAGCTCACGCATGGCTTGAAGCGAGGCACGAGGCATTGGTACATCTGGATTTGGGTTGACTTGCTGCAGTGACGTTAAAGTTGTCATAAAAGCAATGGTCGCTTGCGATGTGGTGTCGAAGTGCTTGTTGACCGCTTCTGCGACACGGCTTAATGATTTCTCATAAATCGCAGGTTCCGCTTTCAATAGTGCGACTTGCGCTACATCTAGCTGAATTTGAATGCCTGTCACCAACTCTTGGTATTCCGCTGGCGGTAGCAGAGGTTTGATTGGCTTGTGGTTGTAGTTGATGACCACTAAAGACTTCAAACCTTGCCATGCTTCATTAAACAGTTGTTTTAGTGCAGAACGACTGGTTTGTTTGGCTTCCGCAGTGGATTCTTGCTGCTCTTGCCATTGTTTTGATGGCTCTCGTTGCGGCAGTTGTGCCACCTGGTTGTAAAGTGCTGACAGCTGTAGGTAGCGGCCTTCAAGGTCGAAGCTTGCGACCGATTTCAGTGCTTGCATGTCTTGAGCAATGGCTTTACGGGTGTCAAACATCAGCGGATCTTCAAGACCGGCGAGGATGTTGTCAGCACTGGCCAGCAATGACAGGCTGCTCTTGGTATCTTTTTCCAGTAGCAAGCGTTGGTTGGCTAAGCGAATCAGGTATTCCGCTTCTGCTAATAACCAATCGTTTTTATCAGCATTATTTAGCTTGTTAATTTTCGCGGACAGGTCGACTAGAGCTTGCTCTGTTTGCGCTTTCAACTCATCCGACTGAGTTTTTGCAGCGCTAAGCGTACTGCCCATATCACCTAGCTGTTGTGCTGCGGCTGAGTTGCTTTCAACATTGCGGTTTAGGCGCTCAACTTGCTGCTCAAGGGCGATCACTTTATTTTGTGCATCCGCTAGCGCTTGATTGCCTGAAGTGGAAAATTGTGATTGGTAAAACTGCCAACCACTTAAGCCCAGTGCCGCGACACCAAAGATAATGGCAACAGCAGGTAATGCTTTGTTGCTAGCTGAGGAGGATTCTGTGTTCTCTTTAGCCGTATTGGGTGTGCTTAAGGCTTCGCCAGTCGGTGCGGAAGAGCTTTCTTTAGCGGACTCTAAGGACGTAGTGTCTACGCTGTTTTCCGTGTTGTCGGTTAAAGCCTTGTCGTTTTTATCAGTCATGTTATCGTCCTAAATGCTGCTGTGTGGCTGCGATTAAACGTTGGTCGTCAGCACCTTGTGCACAGATTACCTGATTCCAGCGAAGGGACTTTGCTAGTTGCGCCACTCTTTCACTTGGAACAAATAAGGCAGTGTTTTTTAGATCTGGGTCAAACTGATCAACATAGGTTGTCAGATTTGTCACGCTTTCACCACTTGTCGCCCATATTACGTCAGGACGCTCTAAGAATAAAAAAGTTTGTGCCGTATATTCTGGCAGATGTCGCTTATAGAGTTCTAAATGGTCGACAATCGCCCCGCGTTCTTCTAGACCTTTGGCCAAATCTGGTCGACCGCCAGCCCCTCTGACAATCAAGACTTTTTGGTCGCGCATTTTTACAGGCTTGAGCCAGTCTAGCATTGCCTCGGTGTTATTGCCTGGGTTGCTGATGGCAGGGATATGTAACTCGTTCAGTGTTTGCGTGGTGCCTTCACCAATGCCTAGCCAATGCATGCCGACCGGTAACATGGGCCAGCATTCATCAATTCGCTCAGCAGCCAAACGGGCAGCATTCTTACTGACGAAAATCACGAATTGGTACAGGTCAAGGTTATAAAGCTGCGAGCGCAATGCAGATAACTCGGCATCACTGGAAAGAGGGCGAATCTCTAGCATAGGCAAAGAGATTGGCGTGGCACCAAGCGCAGTCAGCGCTTGGCAGGTCAAAGCATTTTCCGGTTCTGGTCGGGTGACCAATACTTTTACGCCTTGCATGGTGAGGCTATCCCCAATCTGGTCATTCAATTAGTGTTGGTACACTTCGTCCAATAGGGCTTGGGCGCCATCCGCAAGCAGTTGCTCTGCTAGTTGGATACCTAGTGCTTCGGCGTTGGCTTTGTCGCCACGAATCTCTCCACGCACCATACGTTTACCATCGGTGCTGCCCACTAGGCCTCGAATAAAGAGTTCATCGCCGTCAAGCAAGGCAAAGCAAGCAATCGGAGCTTGGCAACCGCCGTTGAGGCGTTTGTTGACAGCGCGTTCAGCGATGACACGGTAGGCCGTTTCTTGGTGCTGCAGTGGCGCAAGCAGCTCAATCAACTCTGCATCATCGCTACGACACTCGATACCCATGGCGCCTTGACCGCCCGCTGGAAGCGAGAAGGTGTCGCTGATGCGAGTTTTAATGCGATCGGCCATTTCAAGACGCACAAGACCTGCGGTTGCCAGGATGATGGCATCGTATTCACCTTCATCTAGTTTGCGCAGACGTGTATTCACGTTGCCGCGCAGGTTTTTAATCTCTAGATCAGGGCGGTGCATTTGCAATTGGCAAGAGCGACGTAGGCTGGATGTGCCGACCACGGCGCCTTGTGGTAGTTCATCGATGCTGTTGTAAGTGTTGGAAACAAAAGCGTCGGTAGGGTCTTCACGCTCACAAATCACGTATAAGCCAAGACCTTCAGGGAATTCCATCGGCACGTCTTTCATAGAGTGCACAGCAATGTCTGCTTCGCCGTCTAGTAGCGCTTTTTCGAGCTCTTTTACGAACAGACCTTTGCCACCGATTTTCGATAGGGGCGAATCTAGAATTTGATCGCCTTTGGTGGTCATGCCCATTAGTTCGACATTGATTTCTGGGTAGAGGGCTTCCAGTGACGCTTTTACATTGTTAGCTTGCCAAAGGGCCAATTGGCTTTCACGGGTTGCAATGACGATTTTATTTCTCACATTCTCTCCTAGAGTCGACATCGAGCACGAAAATAACGATAAAATTTCGCTATATCATACTCGCTTGCCCAGTAGGCGTCATCCCAGAGCCCTTTATAAAGGGCGCGTCATCAGGTAATCTTGCCGCAACATTGATCTCACACTGGGAAATGAAGAAATGACTGATACCAACAAAACCACTAACCAGCAATGGGGTGGCCGTTTTTCTGAGCCTGTTGATGCGTTTGTCGCACGTTTTACCGCATCGGTTGAATTTGACCAGCGCATGGCGAAACAGGACATTCAAGGTTCGATTGCACACGCAACTATGCTTGCGAAAGTGGGCGTATTGACTGACGAAGAACGTGACCAAATCATCCAAGGCCTAACGGAAATCGAGCAAGAGATCGCTCGTGGTGAGTTTGAATGGTCAGTTGAGCTAGAAGATGTGCACATGAACATCGAAGCTCGCCTAACACAAAAGATCGGTATCACAGGTAAAAAACTGCACACAGGCCGTTCACGTAACGACCAAGTAGCAACCGATATCCGTCTGTACATGCGTGACGAAATCGACTTCCTGCTAGAAGAAGTAACACGCCTACAACAAGGTATCTTGTCTCTAGCGGAACGTAACACTGACACCATCATGCCAGGTTTCACGCACCTTCAAACAGCTCAGCCAGTAACGTTTGGTCATCACCTAATGGCGTGGTACGAAATGGCTCAGCGTGATTACGAGCGTCTAGCTGACTGTCGTAAGCGTGTGAACATTTTGCCTCTTGGTGCCGCTGCGCTTGCGGGTACGACTTACCCAATCGATCGTCATATGACGGCTGACTTGCTAGGCTTCGAGCGTCCAACTTACAACTCTCTAGACTCGGTAAGTGATCGCGACTTCGCGATTGAATTCACCGCGGCAGCTTCTGTGACCATGATGCACTTGTCACGTTGGGCAGAAGAGCTAGTGATGTGGACCTCAGCACAGTTTAACTTCATCTTCTTACCAGATCGCTTCTGTACGGGCTCTTCAATCATGCCGCAGAAGAAAAACCCAGATGTGCCAGAGCTAGTGCGTGGTAAAACAGGTCGCGTTTACGGTCACCTAATGGGCCTGCTTACACTGATGAAGTCTCAGTGTTTGGCGTACAACAAAGACAACCAAGAAGACAAAGAGCCGCTGTTTGATACCGTTGACACGCTACGTGGTTCACTGCGTGCGTTTGCCGATATGATTCCGGCCATCGAAGCCCGTAAAGAGCATATGTACGAAGCAGCCCGTCGTGGTTTCAGTACCGCAACTGACTTGGCGGACTACTTGGTACGTAAAGGTGTGGCGTTCCGTGATGCTCACGAAATCGTTGGTAAAGCGGTAGGTTTTGGTGTCAAAGAAGGCCGTGATTTGGCTGAAATGACCCTAGAGGAGCTAAAAGGCTTTGGCGATATGATCGAACAAGACGTGTTTGAAGTGCTAACACTGGAAGGTTCGGTGGCTGCGCGTGATCACATCGGTGGTACGGCGCCTGCTCAAGTTAAATCAGCGATTGAACGTGCGAAAGCAGAGCTTGCTGCGCGTTAATTAATCCTGAGATTTGAATCTGAAAAGCCCGCTTAGTAAGCGGGCTTTTTTATTCCTACGTGGACAATTTATTCTTGGTAGGTCAATTATTCTCGGGGACCAAAATGTAAGTCTTGGAATAAATCACTCTGCAAAATATCTGTGGTGATGTTCAACTCAAAGCGAAAGGTCTGCTTTTGCCCTGAACAGCCAGACAGCACTACTTGCCATTCTTCCCGCGAGCCTGGTTTCGGTAATTTCCAACAAATACCTTTAATGTTCACATAGCGCGTGCCGTCCGCATCCTCTGTGATGGGGTATTCGGTTTGTTCAATAATGCCCTTAGCGTACTCGGCTTGTAGATTTTTGGCCTGAATAATAGCCTGACGAAATTGTGGTGAAAATGGGTCTTTACTGGGGTCGACTTTAGGGCTATCCGCATTGATTTGACCAATGTCGAGCAAGCTATTAGTTTTCCAATCATTCGCTGCCTCGGATGAATTTAGCATTTGGGCAATTTCATCAAGGGAAAAGTTCTGTGTCGGCACAGCATGATTTGCTCGCGTTTCACCTGTTGTCGGTGCGCTGGTTGTCGGTGCGGTTTGTTTTGGGGCTTCAGATGCCGGTTTAGGTTGTGCTGGCGCAGCGACGGCTGCTTGAGCTCGAGGCTCAGGCGAAGGGCGATTGCTTGGTTCGCTGGTGATTTTACTGGCCGGTTCGGGAGTAATGACGGGCTCTGGTTTTGTGGGAAGCAATGACACTTCAAAATTGGGTATTTGGGATGGTGCTGGATGGCTGAAAGACCAATCACGATCTTGAAACCATAGGAATACCCCAGCGTGAAGACAAAGCGCTGCGATCAAAGCAAATATCCATGGTTTGAGCAGGCGTTTCATTGTTTCGATTACAACCTTATGTGAGCAATAACAGCCGAGCAAAACTTCATGTTTCTAGGGCCTCACTATAACAAATCGAGAAATTTAAAATACCGTCAGAAAGTAAAGATTTTTGGTCAAAGTCGCTAGTGGGGGTGGGAATAAGATAGGGGATCAGTATACTGTCAACAAATTGTATTAATGGATGGTAGTCACTGTGTCTAAGCTTGTTTTGATGTTGCTAGCGACCCTTATGCTAGCGGGTTGTGGTAACAAAGGTCCACTTTACTTACCTGAGCAAGCTTTACCGACTGATACCGTGTCATCTTCCGCAGAACATTGAGGTAACCCCCTTGGATTTTTTTAACTACTCTGGCCACCAGCTGCATGCTGAAAGCGTTTCACTCACTGATATCGCTGAGCAATACGGTACGCCGACTTACGTTTACTCTCGTGCTACGTTTGAGCGTCACTATAAAGCTTATGCGGATGCGTTTGCATCCCATCCGACGTTGATTTGTTACGCGGTGAAGGCTTGTTCCAACATTGCCATCCTAAACGTATTGGCGCGCCTAGGTTCTGGTTTTGACATCGTATCGGTGGGCGAACTTGAGCGTGTATTGCGTGCTGGTGGTGATCCAAGCAAGGTCATGTTCTCAGGTGTTGCAAAACAAGAACACGAAATGCGCCGTGCGCTAGAAGTCGGTATTCACTGCTTCAACGTGGAGTCAGAATCTGAGCTACACCGTCTAAACAAAGTGGCGGGCGAAATGGGCAAAGTTGCGCCCGTTTCTCTGCGTGTTAATCCAGATGTAGACGCGAAAACCCACCCATACATTTCCACAGGTCTAAAAGACAACAAATTCGGTATCGACATTCAAGATGCGGTACGTATCTATGGCGTTGCGCACTCACTAGAGAACCTAAACGTGATGGGTGTTGACTGTCACATCGGTTCTCAGCTGACTGAATTGCAACCTTTCTTGGATACCTTTGACCGTCTAACGGCATTGATCGATAAACTGGCTGAACAAGGCATCGAAATCAAACACCTTGACCTAGGTGGTGGCTTGGGCGTGCGTTACCGTGATGAAGTTCCACCAGAGCCAAAAGACTACGCGGCGTTGATCCTTGAGAAAGTAAAAGGTCGTAACTTGTCGCTAGCGTTTGAGCCTGGCCGTTCAATTGCGGCGAACGCCGGCATTCTGATGACCAAAGTTGAGTTCCTAAAATGTACCGCCCATAAGAACTTCGCCATCATCGACGGTGCCATGAACGACATGATTCGTCCTTCTCTATATGGCGCTTGGATGGACATTGTTCAGGTAAACCTTGAGCCAACGCCAGAAGGCAAACGTGTTTACGATCTAGTGGGTCCTATCTGTGAAACGGGTGACTTCCTAGGTAAAGAGCGTGAGTTGGATATTCAGCCAGGTGATTTGTTGGCGGTTCGTTCTGCTGGTGCCTACGGCTTCACGATGGCATCGAACTACAACAGCCGTGGCCGTGCTGCCGAAATCATGGTCGACGGTGACAAAACTTACTTGATCCGTGAGCGTGAAGACATTGATCACCAATTGGCTGGTGAGCAGTTGTTGCCTGCTTAAGGAGATCACTATGCTGTTAAAATTTACTAAGATGCACGGTCTGGGCAACGACTTCGTTGTGGTTGACGCTGTGTCACGTAAAGTGTATTTCAACAAGGCGCAGATTGAGCGCCTTGGTGACCGTAACCGCGGCATCGGCTTTGATCAGTTGTTGGTGGTTGAGCCACCATCCAACCCAGATATGGACTTCCGCTACCGTATTTACAACTGCGATGGCTCGGAAGTTGAGCATTGTGGTAACGGTGCGCGCTGTTTCGCGAAATTCGTACTGGATCGTGAATTGACCCATAAACGCGTGATTGACGTAGAAACCAAGCGCGGTCAAATCCAACTGAGAGTCCAAGACGATGGTCAAGTCTGTGTTGATATGGGCGAGCCAAGCTTCGTGCCCGCGGATCTACCGTTTGTCGCGGAAGGTTTAGCGGATCTTTACCCAATTGATGTGGCCGGTGAAACCTTTGAACTGACGCCCGTCTCTGTGGGCAACCCACATGCGGTGATCCGTGTTGAAGAGCTAAGCGATGCCATCGTTGAACACGTGGGTCCGATTGTTGAAGATCACGAACGTTTCCCAAATAACGTCAACGTGGGCTTTATGCAGGTGCTGTCTGACAGTGAAGTAAATCTACGCGTTTACGAACGTGGTGTAGGTGAAACACAAGCCTGCGGCACAGGTGCCTGCGCTGCTGTGGTAGCGGGTATCAAGCAAGGCTGGCTAGCGGCGGATGTGCTGGTACATCTACCTGGCGGTGACTTGCGTATCTCTTGGCAAGGCCCAGGTCATTCGATTCAAATGACCGGCCCAGCAGAGAAAGTTTTTGAAGGTCAAATTTACCTATAAGTGAGGTCCCATGACGGAAGAGGAAGTAGTCCAGTACTTGCAAACAACGCCTGAGTTTTTTGAACGGAACCCAGCGTTACTGGAATCGATGACTGTTCCTCATCCGCTTCATGGTGGTGCCATTTCCTTATTGGAACGCCAAGTCTCGCTGTTGCGTAAATCGGTGGTGGATTATCGTGGTGAGTTTGAACGTCTTGTGGCGATTGCCCGAGAAAACGAAGCCATTATGAAAAAAAGCCGCCGTTTGCTTCTGAAATGCCTTAGTTGTGAGTCGTTAGACGATTTCGCTGGGGTGGTTGAAGAAGTGATGCGCGAAGACTTTGCGGTCAACTATATGTCGATGGTGTTGTTCACCGAACAAGAGCTCGATACCTCTATTCGTACGGCCAGCTGGGAAGCGGCTGAGCCAATCTTAAAAGAAATGCTGGCGCAGTCAGGCTGCTATTGTGGCGTGTTATCGGTCGCTGAATCGGAATTCTTATTCCAATCGCAAAGTGATTCCGTCATGTCTTCGGCGATCCTGCCATTGGTGTCTCGTGAAGGTGGGCAAGTGATTTATCACGGTGTGCTGGCGCTTGGCTCCAGTCGCTTAAATCACTTTGATAAAGAAAAAGGACTGTTGTTTTTAGACTTTTTATCCGACCTTCTGAGTGCGCTACTACTTAGGTTATTACCATGAAAACCCTTATTTCGTTCGATCTCGATAACACCCTATGGGATGTAGACCCGACGCTTACCCGTGCTGAACACGCTATGGAAAAGTGGTTTGAAGACAACTTTCCAGGCTTTGCTGAGCGTTTTTACACGCCGACCATGGATCCGATCAAATACGAGATCTACGAGCTTTACCCAGACATTAAGCACGATGTGACCAAGGTTCGTTTGGCGCAATACAAGTTGGCGCTACAGCGTTACGGCTTGCCTGCGGAAGAAGCAAAGCAGCGTGCCGAACAAGCCTTTAATGTGTTTTACGATTGGCGCCAGCGCATCGATTTGTACCCAGATGTGCATCCTACTTTGACTAAGTTGGCGCAGCGCTATGAACTGGCCGCTCTAACCAATGGCAATGCGGATGTATTCCACCCGTACATCTCCTTGGAACATTACTTTGGTACTGTCATTCGTGCCGACAAAGAAGGCATTGCTAAGCCTGATCCAGAGATTTTTCAGCGTTTAGCCGAGCGTACTAAGACGCCAATGGAGCGTATTATCCACGTCGGCGATCATCCGATTGATGATGTGCAAGGGGCCGTCAATGCTGGGGCTCGCGCGGTGTGGTTTAACCGCCATGGTGCTCGTCGTTGGCGTGCAGAATGGACGGTAACTCCAGACGCGGAAGTACACTCTTTACCAGAGTTGATTACCTTAATTGAGAACATGAACTTATAGCCATTTGCTATCGCTCTAGTTAAGTATTCTGATTTTGCAGTGACAAGATTAGTGATACACTAGCTGCATTAATTGATTAACCGAATTTAAGGAAATTGCGATGAGCGAAAATATTATCAACGTAACAGATGCTCAGTTTGAAGAAGAAGTTCTAAAATCTGACCTACCAGTTATCGTAGACTTTTGGGCGCCATGGTGTGGTCCTTGTAAAATGATCGCCCCAGTTCTTGAAGACGTAGCACAAGAATTCGCTGGCCGTGTAAAAGTTGTTAAAATCAACGTTGATGACAACACTGAAACTGCGCCGAAATACAATGTACGTGGTATCCCAACACTACTTGTAATCAAAGGTGGTGAAGTAGCGGCGACTAAAGTTGGTGCTGTTTCTAAGTCTCAGCTAGTAGAATTCGTTGCTGGCGCTCTATAATTTAGAGACCTAAGACACGAGAAAGGCCGCATTTGCGGCCTTTTTTGTTTTTGTGCTCTGTGCAGCTAGCGTTCCAAACGTGCTAAATAAGCAGAAAAGTCCTGCGAATGGGAGCCTTTTAGGCGTTTAGAGAGTTTTTGTGCGTAGGGTAAAAAAGCCACCAGCTCTTCTTTTGACATGGGGCTGTCGAAGGGAATGTCGACAGTTTCTGGATTTTGATACGCACCATTGATACGGAATTCGTAATGCAGGTGTGGTCCCGTGGCCCAGCCTGTTTGTCCCACATAGGCAATGGTGTCACCTTGCTTAACAGGGCGACCAGCGATCAGCTTGTCGGCAAAGCCATTCAAATGGGCGTATAGGGTGGTGTAGCCTTGGCCATGATCAATAATCACTGTGTTGCCATAGCCTTTCATTTCTCCCACAAACGAAACCTTGCCATCCCCCGAACTTTGCACGGGCGTGTTGATTGGTGCTGAGTAATCCACCCCTTGGTGTGGGCGCGTAGTTTTAAAAATCGGATGCAAGCGGTTTGGGTTGAACTGGGAGGACACGCGAGTGAAGTCTACCGGTGAGCGGATAAAGGCGCGACGCAGGGATAAGCCATCACGGGTAAAGTAGTCAGTGCGATCGCCCGCTTGGTAGCGCATGGCTTCAAAAACACGGCCATTATTAACGAACTGTGCGGCAATAATATTGCCAGTGCCTACTTTTTCACCATCAATCAATTTTTCTTCGTAGAGAAGAGCGAAGCGGTCACCTTTGCGAACATCTAGGGCAAAGTCGATGTCCCAACGAAAAATATCCGTTATCTGTGCCAGCAGCTTGTCGCTTAGTCCTACATTTAAACCATCAACGAATAAAGAGTTTTGAATCACCGCCTCTTTGTACGCCAACACAGTTTCCATTGGTGTGATTTCTAGTTGGTAGCTAAAGCCTTGGTCGGACTTACTAAACACATGGGACTGTTCACGTGTTTCGGATAGTGAAAGTCGTTGTAAATCGCCGGAGGGAGTCAGAATTTCCGTGGTCAGTTTTTGCCCTGGTTTGAGACTACGTAAGACTTGATGCTCATCCACTTCTAACAACTTGGCAATTTGACGGTTATTGACGCCCAAGCGGCTCAGAGTCCGAGACAGTGAGTCGCCGGCTTGCAGCACTGCGGTCGTGGATTGCAAGGTTTGTGGTTGATTGCGTTCCTGTAGATATTCAGATGTGGGCACATCGGCCTTGTCTGGAATAGGGCCTGCAGATTGGCGCACCTCGGCCGCTTCGTCTAAAACGGAAGTTTCTTGCGAAGTCGGTTGCCAGAACAAGAGTCCAGCCCCGATGGCCAATAATGTAAAAGAAGCCCCTAACAGGCTTTTTGAAAGCAGCGATTTGTCCAATATACAGGTCCAATTTTCAATAGAAAGCCGTGTAATCCTATCAACTAAGTGGCTATAATTGAACGCCAATTTATTTTCACTCAATTAGGATTTGGATCGTAAAATGACACAACAAAACATCGACCTATTAGCTGACTTACAAGCTCGTGGGCTTATCGCTCAAATGACAGCAGAAGAGGAGCTTCGCGCTCACTTGTCATCCGGTCGTCGTACTTTGTATTGTGGCTTCGATCCAACCGCGGACAGTTTACACCTAGGTCACCTAGTACCGCTATTGGTTCTTAAGCGTTGCCAAGATGCAGGTCATAATCCGATCGCGCTAGTGGGTGGCGCTACCGGTATGATCGGCGACCCAAGCTTCAAAGCGGCAGAGCGCTCTTTGAATACAGCGGATGTGGTTGCTGGCTGGGCGGATAAAATCAAAGGCCAAGTAAGCCAGTTTGTTGCATTTGAAGGTGTTGATAACCCAGCGCGCGTGGTGAATAACCTAGATTGGACTGGCAACATGAATGTGATCGAATTCCTACGTGAAATCGGTAAGCACTTCTCTGTCAATGCCATGATCAACAAAGAGTCAGTACAGCAGCGTCTAAACCGCGAAGGTGCTGGTATCTCTTTCACGGAATTCTCTTACGCCTTGCTACAAGGTATGGACTTCGCTGAGCTGAACCGTCAATACGACTGTACGCTTCAGGTAGGTGGTAGTGACCAATGGGGTAACATCGTTGGTGGTATCGATCTTTCTCGTCGTCAAAACCAAGCACAAGTTTTCGGTCTAACGGTTCCACTAGTGACAAAATCCGATGGTACTAAGTTTGGTAAGACGGAATCTGGTGCAGTTTGGTTGGATCCTAAGAAGACGAGTCAGTACTCGTTCTACCAATTCTGGTTGGGTACTGCAGACGCAGACGTTTACAAGTTCTTGAAGTTCTTCACTTTCTTGTCTGTTGAAGAAATTGAAGCGATTGAAAAAGCAGACCAAGAAAACGGTGGCAAGCCACAAGCACAGGCTATCCTTGCTCGTGAAGCGACGCGCCTAGTGCACGGTGAAGAAGGTCTAGCGGCAGCAGAGCGTATTACCCAAGCTCTGTTCAGCGGTGAAACCGACCAGCTAAGCGAACAGGATCTAGAGCAAATCCAACTAGACGGCCTACCAAGCAGCTCTCTAGCAGGTATCGATCTTGCTGAAACACCACTAACGACACTACTAGCGGACGCAGGTCTTGCCGCAAGCGGTAAGCAAGTCAAAGATGCGCTACAGCGTAACTCTGTGTTTGTAAACGGTGTCGCAAAAGGCATGGATGATAACATGGCCGCAGCAGACATTTTCAAAGCGGAGAACGGCTACTACGGTAAATACTTCCTAGTGAAACTAGGTAAGAAAAAACACCATCTGTTTGCTCTGTAAGCCATCCGGTTTATGCTTCTAAAGGCGCTTCGGCGCCTTTTCTGTTTTCTACGATGGCGAATGTTTCAGAGAAATCCGCATGATGATCATTGATTGGCAACGTTTAGAAGGCTTGCTTGGTGAGCAGGGCAAGGTGTGGCTGGCACTCAGTGGCGGCATGGATTCGATGGTATTACTGCATTTGCTTACCCATCAGGCGCCAACCTCTGTTCGTCAGCGATTGGCAGCATTGCATATTCATCATGGCTTAAGTACTTATGCTGATGAGTGGTTACAGCACTGCCAAGTCACTTGCCAAGTCTATGATGTGCCGTTTTATGGTAAACGGGTACAGATCGAACAGGCGGGTTCGATTGAGGATCAGGCACGACAAAAACGCTATCAAGTGTTTGAAGCCTACCTCCAAGCAGGAGATGTGCTTGTTCAAGGTCATCATGCCAATGATCAGGCCGAGACGCTGCTATTTCGCTTAGAGCGCGGTTGTGGCTGGCGTGGGGTGCAGGGGATTCCCGAAACTCGCTCATTGGGCTCTGCAACTATTTTCCGGCCATTACTGAAAACTTCGAGGGCTGAAATAGAAGCTTATGCGCAGCAGCATTCATTAAGCTGGGTAGAGGATGAGTCCAACCAAGATGTGCGCTTTCGACGTAATTTCTTACGTCATCAAGTATTAGCTCCTTGGCAGGAAAATAGCCCTAATATTGCTAAGCAAATGGCCCAAAGCGCTGAGCGTATCCAAACGGAAAGTCGCGTATTAGAGCGGCTGGTAGAAGATGCCCTGTCAACCTATCTCAATCCAGACGGTGCTCTACTGTTGTCTTTATTGCCTGAGACAGAACGAGGCTTCTGGTTGTCGGCTTTTTTGAATCTGCAAGGGATTTCCCTGACTCAGGCGCAGCAATTGGCCCTAGTTGAAATGTTCTTTAGTACGCAAGACAAGCAGCCAGAATACCGCGGCCGAGAGTATCGCTTAGTACGTTTTAAAGAGGCGATGTATGTGCTACCGAAAGAGCAAATCGTGGTCGAGCAAGACCTTTGTGCTGGTGAGTGGCTAGAACGAGGCTTTGATCGTGTTTACTGTGATCAAGACGTTCAGTTAAGGCCTCGCCCTGAAGGTGTTCAATTGTGCCTGCCGAATGGTAAACATCGTTCACTAAAAAAATGGCTGCAAGATCAGCAAATTCCCAGTTGGTGGCGTGAGCAACTGCCTTATATTTTTGCTAAGGGAGAGTTGGTAGCAATTGGTAATCTTTGGCGACATCCTGATTGGTCTGGGCAAGTTCAATGGCAGCGTAACGCTTGCTTGGTTTGGCCGATGAATTTCTGACTTAAATAAAAATGCCCAGCGTTGAGCTGGGCATTTTGCTATAAGCAAGTGTTTAGAAAGTGCGACTGTATTGAAGGCCGAATAACAAAGCGTCGGCGTGGGTGGTGCCGGCAATACTGGAGGCGCTGTTGCTTTCGGATACCGAAACGTCTTTGCCCATTAAATAAGTGGCGCCAAAGTCGATATTGCTCATGCCATCAAACTTGTAGCTGAAGCCAGCGGATAGCCATTGACGGTCTGAGTCTGGAACCGAGATCGAACGTCTATCTGCTTGAGCGCTGGTGTCGTACATATAGCCAGCACGCAACTCCCAGTTATCATTCATATAATAGGTGCCACCAATTGAGTAGTGCCATGCATCTTGCCAGTTATAAGTGTTAATCAAGCCGGCGTTATCGGCGCTTAAGGTTTTAAACTCCGACCAGCGAATAAACTGCACGCTGTAGTGAATCGCGTACTCTGGTGCTAAGCGATGGTAACCGGAGAATTCGGCAATATCCGGCAGAGGCATGATGACTGTGTCGGCCTGCTTAGTTGGCGTGGCCCCAAAGCGATACACCTCACCGTCAGCATCAATGTCTGGACTAAAATGATAGTCCAAGCCAAAACGGTTGTTATCGTCTACCTCAAACAGTAAACCAAGGTTGTAACCAAAGCCCCAACCGTCAGCCTTAATCTCAAGTAAATTATCGACACCGTAAACGCCTGAAATCACAGGATTTGCGGGACGAGTAAAGGTGCCTTCGCCATAAACCGCATCGATACCTGCGCCTAAGGTTAACTGCTCTGTCATCTTGTAGGAGCCGACAATACCAAGGTTGGCGCTGGCCACATCGGTTTTGCCACCGTACTCATAGCCGGCGTAATTATCACCAAAGTTGGTTTTGGTGCCGAAGTTGGAGTAGGCGTTTACCCCCCAAGCGAATCTGTCATTGACCGGGTGAACATAGTAAAAATTCGGCACTACAGACGTATCACCAATATCATTGGAATTAGCTGTCGCGCTGCTAGCGGTCAAATTGTTGGTGTAGCTGGCGTCTTTGACCTTGATATCGGTGGTGATGGTTTCAACACCAATCGACAGCGCAGGTTTATCGAATAGGGACATAGCGGCGGGGTTACGAGCG
Source organism: Marinomonas sp. HM11-D (assembly GCF_057626615.1). Taxonomy (NCBI): domain Bacteria; kingdom Pseudomonadati; phylum Pseudomonadota; class Gammaproteobacteria; order Oceanospirillales; family Oceanospirillaceae; genus Marinomonas; species Marinomonas sp. HM11-D. Next base: position 389,122 of record NZ_JBMMKT010000001.1, read on the forward strand.
ATCACGGAAGCGTTATCGCCTATGGCTGCGTCACCGGAATAGGCTCGGCCCAGACCTGTAGCAGATTGGGCGTTAAGCTGGAAGCCTGCTGCCTGAAGCTGCATAGCAGATAGAGCGATGGTCGTGGCAATGAGGGTTCTCTTATACGGTAAAAACGCGGTCATAAGCTTGTCTTCCTTTTTGTTATAATTGGGACGGTGATAAACGTTGGCGCGTTACGCCAGAGCATAAAAGTCTTTAGACGATAGTCCGATCCCCAACGAGATTCCATGTAAAATTGTGGCGATATTGCTGTCAAAATCGATCATCTCACGCTAATGATATGATCGGCGAAGCGTTTGCTTTGGTCCGCGATTTGAGCGTTTAACGCATCATTCTGCTCAATGCGTTGCCACGCTTGTGTTTCACTCATGCCCCATGCTTGCTGATGACGCTGGGCCAATTGCCGCAGAGCCTCCTTGATATCTAGGTCAAGGAACCAACTTTCATCTAGCCACGTTTGTGCGTTTTCAAAGCCATGCTCTTTGTGTAGCACATACAGGCCCTCTACGATCAGCACCTTGGTGGTAGTGGGGATTTCAATGTCGTCTTCAATCGGGTCGCCATGGGCATGATCAAAGCTTGGCCAAGACAACACCTGTTCAGGGTATTGTTTAAATTTAGCCAGATGCTCACAGAAATTTTGACTGTCAAAGGTCCAAGGAGCGCCGCGGCGATCTAGTGCAGCCTGAGGATCGGCAAAGCGATTTAGCTGGGCTTTACTATAATGAAAGCCATCCATACTCACGCTGGCAACCTGTGCTGGATATTGCTGATTAAGACGATTGGCAATGTAATCCGCTAAAGTGGATTTTCCGGAGCCAGGTAATCCAGCAATGCCGATGATTAGGCGCGTAGTGTGTTGGCTGACAAGTTGCTCAACCTTTTGTAACACCGCTTGGTATTTCAAAGATTGATCGAGCTGCTTAAAAAGTTCTGCTTGGGTCATCTTTAAAGGTTTTCATCCGACTGAGTTATGGTGGCGTATAACACAGGGTTAACGATAGGAGAGTAGCGAAATGACAGTGTCCGAGCTAGCAAAAATATCGACGATTGAGAAAGTCTGTATTCATTCTCTTGAGTCAAACTTGTACCAACTTTCGATCATTGCCAACGGTGAAGAGCATTATATTACCGACCAAAAAGGGCGTTTCTTAACCAGTCATAACAAGCTCGATTTGCAGCATATGTTTGATCATAAGCATGTCGATGAAATGGTCTTGTGTCATCAAAGTGCTTATGACGAAATGGTGGGTCAGCCAGTGGGGGGAAGTAATGTGTTGGAAGTGCCCTTAGGTGATCCGTTTAAACATTAGTCGATAGCTCTATCTGGTAAGTATCTTCTGTATTGCGAGTCTATTATATTAGGCGTAACGACACAGAGCAGTGAAGGGATATCGAGTGAAGGCAGTGATGTTGGATTTGGTGGTGAAGCACATTACCCAAGAAACCGATAATGTGATTCGACTTGAATTGGTGAAGGCCGACGGCGGTGCTTTACCGATTTATCAGGCAGGGGCGCACATTGAACTGCAATTACCGAGTGGTAAATTGCGTCAGTATTCTTTGTGCCGCCTGCCAACTTCTGGCAAAGAGTATGAGATTGCGGTGTTGCGGGATGCAAAATCCCGTGGTGGTTCAGCAGAACTGCATCGTTTAAAAGTCGGCGACAAGTTGCAGGCCAAACTGCCGCAGAATCATTTTCTACTAAAAAATCCACGAGCTTCGGCTTTACTGATGGCGGCAGGCATTGGTGTCACGCCGTTGATCCCCATGGCGCAGATGTTGGCCAAAAGTGGCGCTGACTTTCAGTTACATTATTCTGCGAAAAATGCCCGACAAGCGGCTTTCTATAACATGCTGACGCAAGCTCCTTTTGCCGATAGGGTTAAGTTTCATTTTACTCAACTAGAAGGCAAACGAGCCGATATTCGCGCCTTGCTCAAGTCTCTGCCTGATAAGCGTGATATCTATGTGTGTGGGCCAAATGATTACATTCACGAAGTGATTGATTGCGCCCTTGAATTGGGTTGGCCCGAAGTCAAACTGCATCGCGAGTTCTTTAACGGTATGCGTTCGCCGGAAATGGATAATGCGCCGCGGGAGGCGTTTCAAGTCAAGGTCGCCAGCACGGGTGAGGTGTTTGATGTCGAGGCTGGGCTGAGTATCACGCAAGCTCTAGAAATCAATGGCATTGATATTCCGATCTCTTGTGAAGAAGGCTGGTGTGGTACCTGTATGACACGGGTGCTCGAAGGTGTGCCGGATCACAGAGATACATTCCTCTCCAATGACGAGCGCCGTGCGAACAATTTGATCATGCCTTGCTGTTCTCGATCACGCAGTGATTGCTTGGTGTTAGATATCTAGATCAAGGTGTTAACTGAGTATTTGTGTGCTGTTGCTAGAAAACGCTTAGAAAAGACGCAAATCTTGTGCCCTTTTACGTTGAGTGAAAGGGGGTCTGATGCTATTATTTGCTCCCGTCCTAAGGTGCTTTTTTAAGTGCCTTTTCTCATTTCGATCATACACATTTAAGGCGGGCTTAACACACATGGCGACACGATATATTTTCGTCACAGGCGGCGTGGTTTCATCACTTGGTAAAGGATTGGCATCAGCTTCATTAGCGGCGATCCTAGAATCCCGTGGTCTGAAAGTCACCATGCTTAAACTGGATCCATACATCAACGTTGACCCAGGCACAATGAGCCCATTCCAGCACGGTGAGGTTTTCGTAACCGAAGACGGTGCTGAGACAGACCTAGACTTAGGTCACTACGAGCGTTTCATCGATACTAAGATGACTAAGCTTAACAACTTCACATCTGGCCGCGTATACCAGCACGTTCTACAAAAAGAACGTCGTGGTGACTACCTAGGTGGTACGGTTCAGGTGATCCCGCACATCACTGACGAAATCAAACGCCGTGTTCTTAAAGGTGCTGAAGGTGCCGACGTTGCTCTAGTTGAAATCGGTGGTACGGTAGGTGATATCGAATCACAACCATTCTTAGAAGCAGTACGTCAGCTAAAAGTTGAACTAGGATCACACCGTGCCTTGTTCATGCACCTAACGCTAGTGCCTTACATCCGTACGGCAGGCGAAACCAAAACGAAACCAACACAACACTCTGTGAAAGAGCTTCGTTCAATCGGTATTCAGCCTGACATCCTAGTATGTCGTTCTGAAGTGTCTATCGAAGCGCCTGAGCGTAAAAAAATCGCCCTATTCACGAACGTGGACGAGCGCGCAGTCATTTCTCTGCCAGATGCAGACACTATCTACCGTATTCCTCAAATGTTAGCCGACCAAGGTCTGGATAGCCTGATCGTGCAGCGCTTCAACCTAGACTGCAACATGGCTGACTTGGAAATCTGGAACAAGGTTGCGCAAGCGAAACTGAACCCAGAGAAACAAGTTAACATCGCCATGGTGGGTAAATACATGGAGCTGTTGGATGCCTACAAGTCGTTGATCGAAGCGATGGATCATGCCGGCATTCATGCTCGCACCAAAGTCAAATTACACTACATCGACTCTGAAAAAATCGAAGAAGAAGGCACTGACGTGCTAGAAGGTATGGATGCGATCCTAGTACCTGGCGGCTTCGGCGAGCGTGGTGTGGAAGGTAAGATCCGTACGGCGCAATACGCCCGTGAAAACAAAATCCCTTACTTGGGTATCTGTCTAGGTATGCAAGTAGCGGTAATCGAATTTGCTCGTAACGTAGCAAATCTAACTGGTGCGCACAGCACTGAGTTTAACTTAAAAACAGAGAACCCTGTGGTTGGCCTTATTACTGAATGGGTTAACTCTGAAGGTTCCAAAGAGATTCGGTCAGAGGAATCCGATCTAGGTGGTACGATGCGCCTAGGCGCGCAAAACTGTAACTTGGTACCAGGTACAAAAGCTCACGCTGCGTACGGCCAAGATGTCATCAGTGAGCGTCACCGTCATCGTTACGAAGTAAACAACTACTATGTGCCAGCACTAAAACAAGCCGGTCTAACTATTTCAGGTTTGTCTGCTGATAACTCGCTAGTAGAAATGGTGGAAATTGCTGACCATCCTTGGTTTGTAGCGTGTCAGTTCCACCCAGAATTTACTTCGACGCCTCGATATGGTCACGGCCTGTTTAGCGCCTTCGTTCACGCGGCGCTGAAATATGCAGGAAAAGAAAAATAGATTTAACAAACAGATGTTTGTGAATTATTCATCTACGAAAAGGGGTTTGTTATGAGTCAAATCGTTGATATCAAAGCCAGAGAAGTTCTGGATTCACGTGGTAACCCAACTGTGGAAGCTGACGTAATCCTTGCGGATGGCTCGTTTGGTTCAGCGTGTGCACCTTCTGGTGCCTCTACCGGTTCTCGTGAAGCTTTAGAACTGCGTGATGGCGATAAGAGCCGTTACCTAGGCAAAGGTGTATTGAAAGCAGTTGCAGCGGTAAACGGTCCAATCCGTGAAGCGCTACTAGGCAAAGATGCAACAGCGCAAGCTGAGCTTGATCAGATCATGATCGATCTTGATGGCACAGAGAACAAATCTCAATTTGGTGCGAACGCGATCCTAGCGGTTTCTTTGGCAGCAGCAAAAGCCGCTGCGGTATCTAAGAAAGTGCCTCTGTACGCACACATTGCTGACATCAATGGCACACCTGGCGTTTACTCTATGCCAGTTCCAATGATGAACATCATCAACGGTGGTGAGCACGCGGATAACAACGTTGATATCCAAGAGTTCATGATTCAGCCAGTTGGTGCGCCGAACTTCCGTGAAGCGCTACGTTACGGTGCCGAAATCTTCCACGCACTTAAGAAAGTACTAAGTGCACGTGGTTTGAACACAGCAGTAGGTGATGAGGGTGGTTTCGCGCCTAACCTAGCGTCTAACGCTGAAGCACTAGCAGTAATCAAAGAAGCGGTTGCAGCAGCAGGCTACGAGCTAGGTACAGACATTACCCTAGCGATGGACTGTGCATCGTCTGAGTTCTACGAAGACGGCAAGTACAACATGAAAGGCGAAGGCAAAGTGTTCACATCAGAAGAATTCTCTGATTACCTTGCTGAGCTTTGTGAAGAGTACCCAATCGTTTCGATCGAAGACGGTCAAGACGAGTCTGACTGGGCGGGCTTTGCGTACCAAACTAAGATCCTTGGCGACAAGATCCAACTTGTGGGTGACGACCTATTCGTAACCAACACTAAGATCCTGAAGCGTGGTATCGACGAAGGTATTGCTAACTCTATCCTGATCAAATTCAACCAAATCGGTTCCCTAACGGAAACCCTTGAAGCGATCAAGATGGCGAAAGCTGCAGGTTACACTGCGGTGATCTCTCACCGTTCTGGTGAAACAGAAGATGCGACTATTGCTGATCTAGCAGTGGGTACGGCAGCGGGCCAAATCAAAACGGGTTCTCTATGTCGTTCTGACCGTGTGTCTAAGTACAACCAATTGCTACGTATTGAAGAACAATTGGGCGGCAAAGCACCCTACAAAGGTCGTTCTGAGATCAAAGGCCAAGCATAATTTTCGGTCTCTTTATCAAAGGGAGAACATTCGTTCTCCCTTTTCTATTTTTTTTTCTCCCATTTCGCGAAATAATGGACATTCATTTGTCCAGAGTCTGAATCTTCCAACATGATGTTGCGTATTTTCCTAGCGGTCTTCGTCAGCGTGTCCGGCTATTTCTTTTTCCAGGTTTACTGGGGGGAGCAAGGCGTGAAACGCGAAGAAGAGCTTGCCAAACAGATCGAATATCAAGAGCAAATCAACAAGCGCTTAAAGGTGCGCAATGACGCGCTGCGAGCACAAATCAGCGATCTGCGCCGTGGTGAAGATGCCATTGAAGAGCATGTTCGGACCGAACTCCAATACATTAAAGACGGCGAAGTCTTTTATCGAATAGTAGAAAAGTAATGACACAGTTTTGGGTGATTATTCCAGCCGCTGGCGTGGGTAAACGCATGGCCAGCGCACAGCCTAAGCAATATCTTATGCTGAATGGCAAAACCATTCTTGATACCACCATTGAGAAGTTTCTTGAACACCCACAAATTGCGGGGATTGCCGTGGGCGTGAGCCCAGAAGACGAATACTGGCAACACTCAGAGTGGGCCGGTAATCCACAAGTAGTACGTTTTGATGGCGGTGATGAGCGCTCGGAAACTGTGCTGAACGGTCTACAGGTTTTGATGGCGATTGGTGTGGCGGACGAAGATTCGGTGTTGGTGCACGATGCAGCGCGACCGCTCGTGACCGAAGCGGCACTAACTCGCATTATGGCGCACACTGGTGAGCAAGGTGCCTTGCTGGCGATTCCTTGTAAAGACACGCTCAAGTTGGCGGAAGAACAACGTTCTACAGCGACCGTGGATCGCAGTGTCATTTGGCAAGCCCAAACACCACAAAAATTCCCCTTGATGGCGCTTTATCAAGGTATTGCGAGTGCGCTGGAAGAAGGTATTGCCATTACCGATGAAAGCTCGGCGATGGAGTTGATCGGTTGGCAACCGGATCTGATTGAAGGCGAGTCCAGTAACTTAAAGATTACCGTGCCAGAAGATTTAGTGATCGCCCAAGCGCTATTAAGCATTCATCAAGCACAGAATAAATAGGAGAACACCATGTTTCCATTTCGAGTTGGTCATGGCTTTGATGTCCACAAGTTTGGTGAAGGGGATCATATTGTTATCGGTGGCGTGAGCATTCCTTATGAAAAAGGTCTTGTCGCGCATTCAGACGGCGACGTAGCCTTGCATGCGTTAACGGATGCTTTACTGGGCGCTGCTGCTTTGGGCGATATCGGCAAACACTTTCCCGATACGGATGCGGCGTTTGCCGGAGCGGATAGCCGTGGCTTATTGCGCCAGGCCTTTGCCGAGGTGAAAAAACTGGGTTGGCGCGTGGGCAATGTGGATGTGACCATCATCGCCCAAGCGCCGAAAATGCGCCCACATATCGATGCCATGCGCGCTAACATCGCGGCTGATCTAGAGATCGATATGGATGCCACCAATGTCAAAGCAACCACCACTGAGAAGCTGGGTTTTACTGGACGTAAAGAAGGTATCGCGGTTGAAGCGGTAGCGCTACTGTATCGAGACAATGCATGAATACACAGTGGCAATATGCTTGGACGGCACCACAAGTTAGCGCGGATTTAAAAACCTTTGCCAGTGACTTCCTTGTCGAAGAAGTGCTGGGCTTTGAGCCAGAGGGCAAAGGTGAATTCGTTTACCTTTGGGTCGAAAAGCAAGGGGTGAATACCGATTATCTGGCTAAGCGCTTGGCACAGGCGGCGGATATTTCGCCCAGTCGCGTCACCTACGCTGGCGTGAAAGATCGTCATGCTTGTACGCGTCAATGGTTCTGCTTACATATTATCGGTCAAGCGCCAGACCTTGCTCAGATTGAACAGGTGTTTCGTGAGCCGGAAATGGTGCGCGTGTTACGCCAAACTCGCCATTCGAAAAAGCTTCGTACCGGTGGCTTGCAGGGCAACCGCTTTGTCTTGCGGCTACGCAATCTGCAAGGGGACCGTGCCGAAGTCGAGCAACGCCTAAGCTTGATTGAGCGTTTTGGGGTGCCGAACTACTATGGTGAGCAGCGTTTTGGTATCCAAGGCAATAACTTGGTCAATGGTTATGAGTTTGTTATGCCTGGACGTAAAGGCACCCACAAACTTAATAAAACGCAGTCTTTCTGGTTATCTGCGATCCGTTCATGGTTCTTTAATGAAGCCCTATCAAGCTTTGTTGAGCAGGGCAGTTGGGACGTATTAAGCGTGGGTGACATTGCCCAGCCAAGAGACGGCGCACAATCGTTCCGTATTAAAGAGTTATCCCTTGATCAATTAGTACGTCATCGCAATGGTGATATTTCTCCGGTCTTGCCGCTCATTAGTGATGGATGGCCGATGGGGACTAATCCTGAGCGCGGCCAAGCGATGCAGGCACTGTATGCAGATCATGGTGATCTGCTGGATGGCTTGATTACTTTTGGTTTTGCGCGGGATAGCCGAGCGACCCGTATTGTGCCCAATAATATGGCCTGGGAATTGCTATCCAAGCAGGGTGAAGCGGATCAGCTCGTCTTGCAATTTGATTTGCCGAAAGGTGCGTTTGCCACCAGCGTATTACGCGAATTGTTTAATATTAATGACAAATCCCAAGAAAAACATAATGAGATTACTTTTAGCGAATGATGATGGTTTGGATGCTCAAGGTATCCAAACGCTAGCTCAACACCTAGCAAACGATTTTGAATGTACCTTGGTGGCACCTGATCGTGATCGCAGTGGCGCCAGTAATTCTCTGACCTTGACGCGCCCACTACGACCAATCTTAGTCCGTGAAAGACAGTATAAAGTGGACGGCACACCAACCGATTGTGTCAACTTGGCTTTGTCAGAAGTCATCGACGGTAAGTTTGATGCGGTGATCTCGGGGATTAACCATGGCCCGAACTTGGGTGATGACGTGATTTACTCAGGTACCGTTGCCGCGGCGATGGAAGCGCGCCATTTAGGGCGGCCAGCGGTTGCCGTTTCTTTGGTCGGCAATCGCCATTTTGAGACCGCTGCTAAGGTGGTGGCGCAGCTGTTACGCGATGCGCATACCTTGTCATTGCCACCCAAGGTGCTGTTGAATATCAATGTGCCAGATGTACCGTTTGCCGATCTTAAAGGAATGAAAGTGACGCGTTTAGGTTACCGCCATCAGGCGCATCCTGCGATTCCGGCGAATCATCCCAAAGGGTTGGAGTGCTATTGGATTGGCGCTTTAGCGGAGCCTCATGATGCGGCGGACGATACCGACTTTTACGCAGTGGCCAATGGCTATGTGTCTATTACACCGATTCACACGGATATGACCTGCCATTCGGCGTTACATCAACTACATCAGTGGGTGAATGATTTAACACCATGAGCATCGCATTGGATGACCTTATAAAACGCTCATCACCTCGTTCTAGCCAGATGTTAGAGCATTTGGTTAGTGAAGGGGTTAGCCATAAAGAATTGTTGGAACTGATGGCCAATTTGCCGCGCCATGAGTTTGTAGAACCAGCGTTTTCGCATCTTGCTTACAGTCCGACGCCGTTACCGATCGGACGAAATCAGACCATCAGTCAGCCATTAACCGTGGCAAAGATGACGTCCTGGTTATTGCAGTATTCACGCTTAGGTCGAGTACTGGAAATTGGTACTGGGTCGGGTTATCAAACCTGTTTGTTAGCGCACTTTTTTAATAAGGTGCACACTATTGAACGCCAACAAAGCCTGTATGTCCAAGCCCAAGAGCGCCTGCGTAATATGCAGATTAATAATGTTGAGTTCTTACATGGCGATGGTCATTTAGGTTGGCCGCAGAAAGTACAGATGGATGCGATTATTGTCACGGCTATGGCCAGTAAGGTACCGGCCGCGTTAACGGACATGTTAAAAGAAGACGGCGTATTGATCATGCCGATTGCGGATGAGGTGCCTTCGATTGGCTGTTGGCGTCGAGTCGGCGATAAGTGGAAGCGTTTAGAGTCAGCTCCGGCTCAGTTTGTGCCGTTATTAGAAGGAAAAGTCGATGCCTAAGTGGCTCAAAATTTATTTAAGTGGTGTGTTGATGGGCGCTGCCGATGTGGTGCCGGGGGTATCCGGTGGCACCATGGCCTTTATTGTGGGCATTTATGACCGCTTGATTGCAGCCTTAAGTGGCGTCAATGGCAAAAGTTTAAAGATGCTTTGCAAAGGTGATGTAAAAGGCCTATGGCAGCATTTTGATGGGGCTTTTCTTTTGACATTATTGTTAGGGATTGCCACCAGTATTTTTGCTATTGCTAGCCTGATCACCAGCTTGCTGCAGGATTACCCTGTTTGGCTATGGAGTTTCTTTTTTGGTTTGATCCTAGCGTCAGCCTATATTTTGATCCATGAAATGAAGCGCTTTAGATTGGTCCATGGGATTGTCATGCTGTTTGGTATCTTTGTTGGCGCAGCCTTATCCATGTTGGTGCCAACACAAGTGGATACAGGGCTTGGGATGGTGTTTATTTCAGGCATGATTGCTATTTGTGCGATGATTTTACCCGGTATTTCCGGCAGTTTTATTTTGCTGATGATGGGTATGTACGGCTTTGTGATTTCGGCAGTGAAAGATTTGAATGTGATCGTCATTGCTGTGTTTGCGTTGGGTGCACTCATTGGTCTGCTAAGTTTTTCTAAGTTATTGAATTGGCTATTATTACATGCCAAATCGGTTACGTTAGCGCTTTTGACGGGCATTATGATGGGAGCTTTAGTGAAGGTGTGGCCTTGGAAAGAAGCTCTGTCTTATATTGAAGTGGGTCATAAGCGCATACCAAGTGAAGAGCACTTATTGTTGCCATGGCATATGGCCAATTACGAATTTATTAGTGGTTTACTGATTCCATGCGCTTTGATCTTTTTAGGAGGAGCACTCGTTTATGGTGCACATTACATCTCTCTTACAAAAAACCTACGCTTGGGCGATAAAGTAAGAGAAGTGTAAAAAAAGGGACCCTTCGAATGTTAAAGGTAGGTCAACTGAGAACATTTACCAATTCCATGGCATCACTGACAAGGAGTATCAGTGGTGCTGTGTTTGTGTGCGTATTTGTGACTGGTTGTGCCTACGATAGCTTTCACTATTATGAAAAGGGGGCTTATAACTCTAGCCCCAAAACCAACTCAATTCCGAGTTCCGGTATTCATCGAGTGAAGTCCGGCGACACCTTGTTTTCTATCGCTTTTTCATACGGTTTAGATTACCGCAATGTAGCGAGTATTAATGGCATTCCAGCCCCTTATACAATTTATCCTAATCAAAAGATTCGCTTAACCGGTGCACCTCAAAAGGTTGCACAATCTACAACAATTGCGACCCCTAAACGACCTGCTGCACCGGTAACAAAAAACACCACGGCAAAAGTGAATACCCCCTCAAAGCCTGTGTCGACTGTAAATGTGCCTGACAAAAATGTCTCGTCTTGGCATTGGCCGGTGATAGGTTCTGTTACAAAAGGCTTTTCAAACGCGGGCGTTAGTAGTAAAGGTATAGATATACGAGGTAAGGATGCCGAGCATGTGAAAGCAGCCGCAGATGGTGTCGTTGTGTATGCAGGCAATGGCTTGATTGGTTATGGTAATTTAGTCATAGTGAAACATAACGACGTGTATCTTAGTGCTTATGCTTACAATGATCGTATCCTAGTAAAGGAAAAACAAAGTGTTCGAGCGGGTGATTCCTTAGCCATCATTGGTGGCAAAGGTACAGAGCGACCCTTGCTGCATTTTGAGGTGAGGCGTGATGGTCAGCCAATTGATCCACTAAAAGTGCTACCCAAAAAATAATAATCATAATTTGGGAATTGAGGAGGGCTATATGAAATCGGTAGAAATGGATAAGTCAGAAGAAGATATTGTTCAAAATGCTGATGATTTTGACTTCGATGATGATTTAGAGGATGTGGAAGAGGATGACAGCACAGACGAGGATTTTGAGTCTGCTGTCAATGCACGCTATGCAGATGGCGATGCTAAATCTCTCGACGTAACTCAGTTATATCTTAGTGAAATCGGCTATTCACCGCTTTTGACCGCAGAGGAAGAGGTGTATTTTGCACGTCTTGCACTGAAAGGGGATGAGGCTGCTCGCAAACGTATGATTGAAAGTAATCTACGTTTGGTGGTTAAAATTTCTCGACGTTATTTAAACCGTGGTTTAACCCTGTTAGACCTGATCGAAGAAGGTAACTTAGGCCTGATTCGTGCGGTGGAAAAATTCGACCCTGAGCGGGGCTTCCGCTTCTCAACTTACGCCACTTGGTGGATTCGTCAGACCATCGAGCGAGCCATCATGAATCAAACGCGTACCATCCGCTTGCCAATTCACGTGGTGAAGGAGCTCAATGTCTACCTTCGAGCTGCGCGTGAATTAACGCAGAAATTGGATCATGAACCCAGCCCAGAAGAAATTGCTCAAATGCTGGATCGTCCGGTAGAGGACGTACAGCGTATGTTGAGTCTGAATGAGCGTGTCAGCTCAATCGATTCACCTGTAGGTGGTTTAGAGAACGACAAGAGCCTAGTTGAGGTGCTGGCTGATACGCAGCACGCAGGCCCTGAGAGTGAGCGCCAAGAAGGGGATGTGCAGCATAATATCGAACAGTTGTTGGATGAACTGAACGATAAGCAATGTGAAGTGATCGCGCGCCGTTTTGGTTTGCGTGGCTACGAACCAAGCACTCTTGAAGATGTCGGCTTTGAGATTGGTCTAACGCGCGAGCGAGTGCGTCAGATCCAAGTCGAGGCGCTACGTAAACTGCGAATGTTATTACAGAACCGTGGACTGTCTTTGGCGGATGTGATCGATTTAGATCACTAAGTAGGTCAGTTGCCTGAATAAAAAGCCCTAGTTAATGCTAGGGCTTTTTTGTTGCTGTCGGTTTAATAACTGGAGACGGGCTGCTTTAGATTCCAATCAGGTCTCTTGTTCAGAGGTCTGCTCTAGATCAAGCTCGAGCTCATCCATATGCTCTTTGATACGCGCACGATACTTTTCTGATAAGCCTTTTACCGCGTACGCTAGAACTTCACCTTGCTCAAGCTCAATGATTTCCGGCAAGCTCAAAATAATGCGGTTTTGGATTTCTGGGATGGTAATGATGTCTTCTGTGACCACCAGCTGATTATTTGACTCAGACATGGCGAGCGCATCAGCGGCTTCAATCAATGGCGAGATGCTGTCATCGATTTGATCCGCTTCATACATGCGTGACAGAGATTCGTCTCCCTTGTGTAGGCCCATATGATAAGTAATAGCGGGGACATCATGGTAAAGGTTGCTGCCCATTAGCTGCTTTAACAGCTCTTGGATCAACTGGGCACAGCTGGCCGCATTCATGTACAGGTTTTCATCGCAGTTTTTCGCTTGGAATAGCATCAAGACGCAGTCTTTTTCATACTGATGCACCTGGCCATTGTAGTATTCGCTAGCCAAGAAAATCGTGCGGTAAATCGGTGTTAATAAGTTAGCAACCTGAAGAGGCGGTAATTCATCACGCCATTCGTTCAAATGTTTGAGTTGAATAAAGAGGGCACAGGATTCGCGCTCAGTATCCTTGATAATTTGCTCGAAGTTAATTTCAAACTGGCCTTCTTCATCAACGGGTGGTTCATCCGCTTTCTCAGGCTCAACTTCAACCTCACGTGCTAGTGGCGCGGTCAATTCTAACGTTTGCAATTGGCGTATATGACCAATGAGTTCATCTGCTTCTAAATAAGTTCGCTCAGGCATAGGAAGGTTATTAGTGCCGTTTGTATAGGCTTGGAGAGCATCACTGGCGCGAGTGATGGGGTTAAATAAGCGTCGTACAATCAACAGCAGTATTAAACTGGTCACGGCGGTTAAAAAGATACCTAAGCCAATCATCAAATTACTGATATGACTTAACGTGGACTGCACTGAAGTTCTGTCTAGGGTGATTAGGACATGTCCCACCACATCGTCACGAAAACGAATAGGTGAGCTGAAGATGCGATGGGTATCACTCGGGCGTATTTCTGGCTCGTTGCTACTTTGTGTGCCGTTGCGGTTGGCTTCTGCTAACAGTTCATCTTTTTTGTTGTACACCCTGGCACTGAGAATATTGTCACTGACCACTAGACGGTTCAGCAGTACGTTTAGACTCAGCAAATCATTGGTTAAGATCGACTGGCTGGCGTTAAAGGCTGCTTGGGTGGCAAGGCTGCTACCGAGCACATCGGTTTGCTGATTTAGGTGCTTATTCACAGCAGAGGTAACAGAAAACCAAACGACTGCCAGCGTGATAAAAATAAGAGCCAAATAAGAAGTCAGCAAAATGCTGGCAGACGAGCATTTTCTAAGCAGCTGGTAGTAGCCAGATGAGAGTTTTTTTAAGGTGTCCATCGACGTCCTGGTGTGTTCTGTTTTGGGTATCTCATTGATATACCCGAAATTAGTTCAAGTTCTAATCTGTTGTCGGATCTAACGAGTATTTCTTTAGAGCCTTGTAGTGGTTAGCGTCAGCATGGGGATTTGATATAGTAAGTGTCCCCATTATCAGGAGTTTCTATGACAGCTTCGATCACCCTTATTGGCGAGCATCTCGCACAATATGAACCAAGCTTTCAAGCTTGGCTTGCCACACAACAATTAGAGGCTTCCCGAAAAGTTCTCACCAATCAGAAAGATGTCTTTTGTGTTCAGCGTTATGACCTTAGCACTCCGCTTGCAGATGGTAAATATGAAGCGCTGCGTACTGAGTTATTAGCCCTTGCCGATTCCACTGGTATTGATCATGTTCTTCAACTGGCAACACCAGATATCCGCAAACTAGGTCTCGCTGTGTTCGACATGGATTCTACCTTAATCAAGGCAGAAGTGATGGATGAATTAGCCGTTGAAATGGGTATTGGTGAACAGATTGCCGCAGTGACGGCGAGTGCCATGCGTGGTGAAATCGACTTTGTCGAAAGCTTTACGCAGCGCTTATCGTTGCTTGACGGTTTGAGCAGTGAGGTGATGGATTCGGTTTACCAACGCATCGAGCATATGGATGGCATCGGAACCTTAATGCAGGTGTTGCATCACTTTGGTTGGAAAACAGCGATCTTATCCGGCGGCTTTACTTACTTTGCCGATCGAGTGCAAACCGATCATGGTATGACCGAAGTGCATGCTAACGTGTTGGAAATCGTGGATCGTAAGCTGACTGGCAACTATGTTGGCCCGATTGTCGATGCGAAGCGCAAACAACTGCTACTAGCAGACTTAACTGAAAAGTATGCGGTTCCAGCTGAGCAAACCATTGCCTGTGGTGATGGTGCCAACGATTTGTTGATGCTCAATGATGCAGCGCTTGGTGTGGCCTTGCATGCTAAACCCATCGTGCGCCAGCAAGCTCCATGTCCGATGAGCCAGTTAGGATTGGATGGTATCTTATACCTGCTTGGCTTAAGCAGTGATGAGATTGCCGAGATCGTTAACGCTTAAATAAAAAAGGCCTAGTGCATTGGGTAATGACTAGGCCTTCGTTTTATCGGTCAATCGATGCTGACAGCAATCAGAAGCCGTTGAATGGATAAAAGTCGAACTGACTGTTCAAGGTAACATCTTGCTGTGCTGGCACATGCAAGTAGCCGTCGGTTTGGCTGGCTGCCAGCAGAGCACCAGAGCTTTGTTGCGAATGAGGCGTTGCCACCCCATGTTTTACATGCACACGTAAAAACTCATCCCGTGATTTATTACTCTTGCGCTCAAAGGCGCAAGTCACCGGAATCGGATCGGGTAGATCCAACTGTTCGCCTGCCGCTTTGGCCAGTGCTAAGCGCGCAAACAGGTGGAAGGTCACCAAGGTCGAACTGGGGTTGCCTGGTAAGCCAATAAAGGGCGTGTTAAACACGTTTGCGAACACTAATGGTTTGCCTGGTTTAATGGCAATCTTCCACAGATGCAGCTGACCATTTTGTTCAATTGTGGCTTTGACATGATCTTCTTCCCCCACTGAAACACCACCCGAAGAAATAATCACATCCGAGCATTCGCTGAGGTGCTTTAGGGCATCTTCGGTCGCTTCAATCGAATCCATTGCATGGCTGCGCAGGCTCACTTGATGGCCAGCACTGATCACCAGGGATTCGATTAATGGGCCGTTTGAGTTATAGATTTGACCGGCTGCCAAGGGCTGCCCCGGGACTTGCAACTCATCACCGGTGGTTAAAATGCCGACCTTCAGTGGCGCATAGGTTTGAACTTCGGTGATGCCTATGCTGGCTAGCACACCGATATCAATCGCCGTTAAACGCTTGCCTTTGGCTAAAACGGTAGCGCCGCGGGCGATGTCTTGCCCTGCTGGGCGAATATTGTCGTTTAGCTTAACCGGGTTAATAAAACGCACTAGATCGCCATCGAGTTCGGTATTTTCCTGCATCACCACCGCATTGGCCCCAGCAGGGATTTCCGCACCTGTAAAGATACGGGCGCAGGAACCCGCGGCTAATGGTGCTGGTGCACAACCTGCGGCAATACGCTGTGAAACAGCTAGCGTGTCCGTGTTGTCTAAGTCACTGACGTGCACGGCGTATCCGTCCATGGCGCTGTTATCCGCTGGCGGTACTTGGATGTTGGAGATGACATCTTGTGCCAACACTCGACCAAGGGCTTGGCCGAGTGTTGTGCTCTCTACTTGAGTGGCGCACTCAAGAGCGCTTTTGATGTGTGCAATGGCCTCTTTGAATGGCAGTAACGATGCCATATTACACCTCGTGTACAGGTGGCTGGTATGGGCCTAACAACATGGTAACGAAGTTACATGGGCGATGGCGCGCATCTAGTTGCTCTTTGATAATGCCGTTCCAAGCAGTACGACAGGCACCCGTTGAGCCAGGTAGACAGAAAATCAGTGTCTTGTTAGCAAGGCCTGCCAAAGCACGAGACTGAATTGTCGAAGTGCCGATTTCTTGGTGAGAGATTTGGCGGAATAGTTCACCAAAGCCGTCAACTTGCTTATCTAGCAGTGGAATGATGGCTTCAGGGGTACTGTCACGTGAATAAAAGCCGGTACCGCCCGTGATCAATACCACGTGAGCGTTTTCATCGGCAATCCAGTTTGATACCACAGCACGCATGGCGTAAACGTCGTCTTTTACCAAAGCGCGATCGTTTAGAGTATGGCCTGCTTCTTTGAGCATTTCGATCAATGCCTCGCCCGAGGTGTCTTCTGCCAGACCACGAGTGTCTGAAACGGTTAACACATTGATGTTAAGGGGGCGAAAAGGCGAAGGTGTTTTAGCCATAATAAAATCCTTTATTAACCACCAGTTGCGCTCATAAAGCGCAAGATTTGTGGTTCTTCTTCTAGATTGAAATGATGTTTCTCTGGTTTTAACACCAAAGAATCAATAATGGTTTGTTTAAGTAGCTCAACGTTCTCAGGATGCGCGCGCATGACGGCTTTCAAATCCTTTGAATGTTCATTGCCCAGACACATTAGCAGACGACCTTCGGCAGTCAAACGGACGCGGTTACAGGTGCTGCAAAAGTTGTGACTGTGTGGCGAAATAAAGCCAATTTGCTGAGTTTCGCCAGCGATATTGAAGTAACGTGATGGGCCGCCAGTTGAACGCTCACTGGCGCTCAGTTGCCAACGCTGGCTCAAACGCTCACGTAATTCATCGCTGGAAATATAGACTTTGGCACGATCATGGTGGCTAATCTGTCCTAGTGGCATCTCTTCAATGAAACTAATGTCCATTTTATGTGCCAAGGCGTACTCCACTAGATCTTCGATCTCATCGTCATTGTGACCGCCTAGAATCACCGCGTTCAGCTTAAGCTGTTTAAACGGTAGGGCGCTGACGGTTTCGATGCCACGTAGGACCTGTTCAAGCTTGTCGCGACGGGTCAGTTCTTCGAAGCGCTCACGTTTTAGTGTGTCTAGACTGATGTTGATACGAGAAACGCCCGCATCGAACAACTGCTGCCCCATCTTTTCCAGTTGCGAGCCATTGGTGGTAATGGTCAGTTCGTCTAAACCAGGTAGTGCGGCAATTTGCTCTAGGGCCCAAAGAATGTCTTTGCGCACCAGTGGCTCACCACCGGTGATGCGAATTTTGCGCGTACCCAGTTCTACAAAAGAGGTGGCGACCTGAACGATTTCCTCTAACGATAGAATATCTCGACGAGGTAAAAAGGTAGCATCTTCATCCATGCAGTAGGTACAGCGAAAATCACAGCGATCCGTCACTGAAATCCGTAAATAATCAATTTTTCGTCCAAACGGATCGATAAGCATGGAGTCTGACACTTGAATTGGCCTCGCTACAATTTTCTAATAGAAGCAAAATTACTCGACAGAGGCAAAAACTCTGTACTGACTGTGGTTTGCGTTATGCTCAAATAACGCAATATTTGAGTCCAGTTAGAGCCACTATTGAAATAGGGGAAACGCAGTGCGTAGTGTTATACATAATTTGATAGATTTACTCACTTTGAATCGGGTATCTGACACTAAATTTGTCGGTAAGAGTCAAGATTTAGGGTTCCCCAAGGTCTTTGGTGGGCAAGTCGTTGGACAAGCACTCAGTGCAGCAGCGCAAACGGTTCCTGATGAGCGCATGCCTCATTCTCTTCATAGTTACTTTATCCGTCCAGGGGATGCGACGCAAACCATCGATTACGATGTGGAAGTGATTCGCGATGGCGGTAGCTTCAGTGTACGCCGGGTCATTGCTTCGCAAAAAGATGGTCCGATTCTATTAATGACTGCCTCGTTTCAAAAATTTGAAGACGGTTTGTCCCATCAAGAAGCCATGCCCAATGTGCCAGGACCAGAGAATTTCAAATCTGAACTCAGTCTGTTTCAAAAGCACGCGGAAGAGATTCCAGCCAAGATTCGCAGTTTATTGATCGCTGAACGTCCGATCGAATATCGCATTGTAGAGAATCAAAATCCGTTTCGACCGCGTCCAGGTTTACCTACTCGCCATATGTGGATCAAAAGTGTCTCACCATTGCCGGACAATGAGTTAGTGCATCAATCTATGCTGGCGTATACCACCGACTATGGCTTTCTCGAAACCGCGTTACAACCTCATGGGATTTCCATTGGCAACCCTAATCTCAATATCGCTAGTCTCGATCACTCGATTTGGTTCCATCGCCCATTTCGTCTCGATGAATGGCTGTTGTATGTGGCGGACAGCCCTTCGGCCTCAGGTGCGCGTGGCTTTGTGCGCGGTAAAATCTTTAACCGAGAGGGGGCGCTTGTGGCCTCTACGGCCCAAGAAGGTTTAATTCGTCTGACGAGATATTAGCTTTGTAATGAAGTGTAATTAAGTTTGGTTTTTTAGCTAAATTTTAGCTGATTTAAGGCTTTTCACGGGGGGTGAAATCTGTTTTGTAATTTAATGTAGCTCTATGGTGTATTTTGTTTTGTTTATGTTAATTTTGCTCGTCTTTCATTATCAAAATTAATACCTGAACTAGTTGGTAATTCTTATTAACGCTGGGCCTTAGGGCGCTGGCATGGATTTATAAGGGTTTAACGTGGTGCCTCGTAGAAGTGCGGTTCAATTTATCTTAACTAAGGTAATAGCCTGTTATATTGCTATGGCTACTATCGTGTTATTGGTGTTTTGGGCTTGGTCTAGTCATCATGCTGAACAGCATCGCAACGATGTGGTGGAGCAGTTGCAAAGTGCTATTGTAGCGGCTCTAGAGCAAACGCCAGACGACATGCAAAAAGTCTTTGAGTGGCTATCTGTGGGCATCAATATCAGTCAGGCAGATGAAAAGTCATTACGAGCCATTGCACTGTTAGGCGAAGACGGACACGTTCTTTTTGCTTGGCCTAGCGCGCACCAGTTAGCGGCGACAGACTCCGGTACCTTTACTGCGTATAAGGTACAAAACTCCTCCTTCGAGCTTGTTATCGCCTTTTCCGACACTCTATTAGAGCGAGTCTTTAATCAAGATATCTTGCCATTTTTGGGAATATTGCTTTGCCAATTGACGCTGTTGCTGTTGTTGCTTAAGTATCTTGTTAAGCGTGGCATCTCAAATGCGTTCAATGGTTTTATGCGTGAGTTGAGTCTAGTTAATCTGCGTCATCCTACGCCTTTGCAAGCGGATTCATTTCTGGGGCAATTCGGTGAGTATCGTCAAGTTCTGGCAGGCGTAAACCGTGTCATTTTATCCTTGGCCAAGTCTCGCGCCGAGCTTGCTGAGATTAATCAAGGGTTAGAAACACATATTTATGCTAAGACTGCGGCGCTAGAGGAACGCAATGAGGAGTTGTTGATCCTGAATAAGCAGCTGTCGATTATTGCTAATACCGATTCTTTGACTCAAGTATGTAATCGCACCCGTTTCGATGTTTTGTTTAAAGAACACGTTGAACACGCTAAACGAAGGGCTACCTCGCTGGCTATCTTGCTGGTGGATCTGGATGACTTTAAAAAGGTTAATGATAGATTTGGACATCAGGCTGGCGATCAGGTGCTAAAGCGTGCTGCGCATCTCATTCAAAGTGTGGTGGACGAAGAAGGGGTCGTAGCGCGCTGGGGCGGAGAAGAGTTCGCCGTATTGTTGCCTTACTTTGATTTGTACAAAGCGGAAGAAAAGGCGGAAATGCTACGTGCTACGATAGCCAAGGCTCGCTTTGAGGAGCAAGCCATTAAGGTAACCACTAGTATCGGTGTGGCGCAATTAAGCGATTCAGAATCGGCAGCACAGCTGCTAAAACGTGCTGACGATGCCCTGTATGATGCCAAGGGCTCAGGGCGAAATCGCGTGATTATTGCCTCTTTGGAGCACATACATACTCAATTGGAGTTAGCGGATGGCGAGTTTATTGAGGTGCTTGATGTTGAGCCAGAGCCCACTCAAGGTGCACCAGAAGTTTCGCAGACGCTCCTGACCTAGCGTTTTCTAAGGCGTCAATAATATCGACTCGGGTCGGCGCATTACCTAACGCGACGGCGATATTGCGGCGCCAATTCTCATAGCCGGTGCGGCGAATGGGGGAGCCTTCTGTATTTTTCAAAAAGGTTTCTTCATCCCAATTAAATAAGATAAGTAAGTCTTCACTGTCTAAATGATGGCGCGGTTGAAAGTCTTCTTCTTGCGTGTACTTGGCAAATTTGGTCCAAGGGCAGACCAATTGGCAATCGTCACAACCAAAAATGCGGTTGCCCATTTTTGCTCGTAGCTCTTCAGGAATGATGCCATCGTATTCGATAGTAAGATAAGAAATGCACTTGCTGGCATCCAATACCCAAGGAGCAACAAAGGCATTGGTAGGGCATTTATCCAAACAGGCGCTGCAACTGCCGCAGTGGCGCTTAGGGGTAGGCCTATCCACAGGTAACGGTAGGTTGGTAAAAATCTCCCCCAATAAGAACCAGCTACCGGCTTTAGGGGAAAGTAATAAGGTATTTTTACCAATCCAGCCCATGCCTGCTTGTTCAGCGATTTGTCGCTCCAGAATGGGGGCACTATCAACAAAGGCGCGGTAACCATGATCGCCGATGGCTTGCTCGATTCTTTTCGACAGCTGCGTTAAGCGCTTGCGGATCAGCTTATGGTAATCACGACCAAGGGCGTAACGGGCAATGTAGCCTTTTTCCTTGGTTTGCAGGCGTTTAACGGTTTCTACTGACTCTGGCAAATAGGCCATGCTCAGGCTTAAGACACGTTGTGTGCCGGCATGTAAATTGGCGGGGGCAAAGCGTAACTCAGCGTGATTGGCTAAGTAGTCCATTTCACCGTGATAGCCCTGATCTAACCAAGCTTTAAACTCTTCCCGATATTGCTCTAGAGCCGGATCGACAATACGACAGTCGCTAAAGCCAAATTCTTTAGCCCATTGCTTAATGTCGTTGGCTAGTTGCTGTAATTCAGTATCAGAAAGAGAAGACACAATAAAAAACTTTGCTTGGTTATGCTGCGAGAAGCATTCATTGGGAAGGCAAAAGTAGGAGCGTAGTACTCCTACTTAGAAGGGCAACTTAGTACAGGTTGCTGTCACTCTTAACCGTGTCCATCAATAGCTTGATGAATAGGCGGTCAGCATCAGAGTGCTCTTCTGGGATTTTAAGTGTGGTTTGGCTAGAAACCGCTTCGGCGATCACTTGGTAAGCATTTGGCTCATTGATGTGTTGTTTAGCAATGCGAACCAATTCACCTGATAGCTCAGGCTCCATCAGCATTTTGCGGAAGCAGCGCAAAAATTCATCGATGATACGTTGTTGATTTAGTTCTGAAGCCATAGTGGTAACTCCTTAATTCATAATATAAGTATGACACCATGAAAGCCCTATCAGAGCAAGAAGAATGGCGATTATCGGGCTTTTTCATTGACACTTTAGGGTGTGCCTGACAAAATGGCCGCTTACGTCGGCAATACCCCGCTGACTATCTCTTCTGATGGTGGCCAACAGCCCCTTCCAATACGACTCAGTATAGTCGTTACACTAAGTGTTGTAGGTAGAATTTTTCCTCGCAATGCTTCCCCTCGCGAAAAGACGCGGGCAGTGTCAAAACTGCGATTTCTTGCGTTTGAGTGTTCCTTGGTTCTAGGCAACTCATTTGTTTTGCAAACATCGTTTTATCAACTTTTATCTGACCTTGGTATGCGGTTACAATAGGCGCACCAAAATAGCAGATTGATGAACACTATAGAGGTTTACAAGGTGGAGTTATTATCCGGTGGTGAAATGATCGCCCGCTTCCTCAAAGACGAGGGAGTAGAATACATTTATGGTTATCCAGGTGGTGCAGCACTGCACATTTATGATGCACTGCATCGCCAATCTGACGTCAAGCACGTTCTCGTCCGTCACGAGCAAGCGGCGACGCACATGGCTGATGGCTACGCGCGTGCGACAGGTAAACCTGGGGTTGTACTCGTCACCTCTGGTCCTGGCGCAACCAATACTGTAACCGGTATTGCGACAGCATTCATGGACTCCATCCCTATGGTGGTCATCTGTGGTCAGGTAATGAGCTACTTGATTGGTGAAGATGCGTTCCAAGAAACGGACATGATTGGTGTTTCGCGTCCAATCGTTAAGCATAGCTTTACGGTTAAACATCCTTCTGAGATCCCATTGATCCTGAAGAAAGCTTTCTACATTGCAAGCTCTGGTCGTCCTGGTCCGGTTGTTGTCGACATTCCAAAAGACATGACCATGCCAAACGAGAAGTTTGAATACAGCTACCCAGAATCGGTATCGCTACGTTCTTACACTCCGCCAGCGAAAGGCCATAGCGGTCAAATCAAGAAAGCGGTAGATCTATTGTTGGCGGCAAAACGCCCAATGATTTACGCAGGTGGTGGTGTCATTATGGGCGGTGGTTCTGAGCTACTGACGAAATTGGCACAACAACTTGAATACCCAGTAACGAATACGCTAATGGGCCTAGGTGGTTACCCAGGTACTGATAAGCAATTCGTAGGTATGCTAGGTATGCACGGCTCTTACGAAGCCAACCAAGCCATGCACCACAGTGATTTGATCCTAGCGATCGGTGCACGTTTTGACGATCGTGTGACCAACGATCCAGACAAATTCTGTCCAAGTGCGAAAATTATCCATGTGGACATCGATCCTGCTTCGATTTCTAAAACGATTCGTGCCGATGTGCCAATCGTTGGTCCAGTGATTCAAGTACTGGAAGAAATGTTGTCATTGATCGACGATGCGCCAGCGCGTGCTAACCAAGATGCGATCAGCAACTGGTGGAAGCAAATCAACGAATGGCGTCAAGTACACGGTGGTCGTTACGACACGACGAGTGAAAAGATCAAGCCACAAGCAGCGGTTGAAGCTTGTTGGCGTGCTACCAACGGTGATGCATTTGTGGCATCAGACGTTGGTCAACACCAGATGTTCACAGCGCAGTACTACAAGTTCGCTAAACCTTACCGTTGGATCAACTCTGGCGGCCTAGGCACAATGGGCTTCGGTCTGCCTGCGGCGATGGGCGTTAAGATGAACTTCCCTGAAGAGACGGTTGTGTGTGTAACCGGTGAAGGTAGTATCCAGATGAACATCCAGGAACTATCGACTTGTCTACAGTACGGCTTGCCAGTGAAGATTCTATGTTTGAACAACGGTTACCTAGGCATGGTGCGCCAATGGCAAGACATGAACTACGAAGGCCGTCACTCAAACTCTTACCTAGATTCATTGCCTGAATTTAAGACACTGATGGACGCCTACCGTCACAAGTACGTTGAAATCCGTACTAAAGACGAGCTAGATGCGAAGATGGAAGAAGCGTTCGCGATGAAAGATCAGCTTGTATTCATCAACTGTTATGTAGACCCAGAGGAACACGTATACCCAATGCAAGTACCACGCGGTTCTATGCGTGATATGTTCCTAAGCAAAACGGAGCGAACTTAATATGCGACACATTATCTCAGTTTTAATGGAAAACGAACCGGGTGCATTGTCGCGTGTTGTAGGCTTGTTCTCACAGCGTAACTTCAACATCGAAACGCTAAACGTTGCCCCAACAGACGACCCGACTTTGTCTCGTCTAACGCTAACAACCTTTGGTTCTGACCAGGTGGTTGAGCAAATTACTAAGCAACTAAACAAGCTAATCGACGTGGTGAAGCTGGTGGATTTGACCGAAGGTCAACACATCGAGCGAGAATTGATGTTGGTGAAAGTACGTGCCTCTGGCGCTCAGCGTGCTGAAGTGAAACGTACAGTAGACATCTTCCGTGGCAACATCATCGATATGACGCCCTCAATCTACACGATGCAGATCGTTGGCGAGTCAGATAAGCTAGATGGCTTCCTACAAGCACTAGGTGGCATGCACATTCTTGAAGTGGTTCGTACTGGTGTGTCTGGTATCGCCCGCGGTGAGAAAACTCTGTCACTGTAAGGTTTGCCTTGCATTAGATATTAAAAACGCGCCAGATGGCGCGTTTTTTTATGCCTGTAATTTAAGCCACCCCATGTGCAATTTCCTGGTATCTCTTAACGCTCTGCTGACAATTGTTGAGTGAATTGTCAGCTTGATTAACATTCAGTACTTACTGGGAGTAAAAGCGTAACTGACTGATTCTAGGTTTATTTTTTCTCAGGAGTAGCCACAATGAAACTACACATTCATTGGAACAGGACGGAACTATGAACACTTCAACGGCACTTAAAAATACAGCGACAATGGTTAAGAAAGGCGCTCTAGCAACTGCTATTGCAGCTGCAGCCTTAGTAGGGACTTCCGCTTACGCAGACGATCTAGCCTGCGCACGAGTGGCGGGTAATGAGGCGGCAGTAGAGATCGCTAAGGCGCAGGAAGACTGGAGTAAAATCTTTACCTCAGAAGCCAAGCTAGCTTACGCGAAGACAGGATGTTTTATTGATCAGCATCTGACGGAGAATGATGCGGATGGTAAATGGTCAGAGATTAAAGAAGGATTCCAAGAGGGAATGGCGGAGCTGCATGATGACTTCCAAGATCAAGTCGATAAGGCCAAAGATGCCTACGAGGATGCTAAAGATAAGGCAGAAACAGACAAGGCTCTAGCCGAGGCCAAAGAAAGTTACCATGAGACTATGGAAGAGATCAGTGAGGCATACCAAACTTCAGTAGCAGCCCTGAAAGACAAGCTGGGTATTAATGAGTCATAAGTTGAAGTGAAGGAAATATTTATATGCCTACTAGATTCGGCCTGCTGGATTTTAAGCAGCTGATTGTTCTAGGTTCAAAAGAAAAGTCGTACTAGGTAAACTGGTACGGCTTTTTTTATTTTTGCCTCTGGGGTAGGTCAGTCACAATATGGATAAGATTAATTGGAAGTTGCTGAAAGCATTAGAAGAAAACGGTCGCCTCAGTTATTCCGAGCTTGCCAAGTTGGTGCATTTGTCTGCGCCAGCGGTGGCTGAGCGCATCAAAAAGCTAGAAGAGCAGGGCGTGATCACTGGCTATCAGGCCAAGATCAACCTTGAGAAAGCAGGAATTCCGATTACTGCGTTGGTAGAGTGCGAGGTCTATCGTACCAAGGAACGTGAGTTCAAAGAGTTGGTGCTCAGCCTTGATGAGGTGCTGGACTGCTATAACGTTACCGGTCCCTCGGCGTTTATCTTGCGCGTGGCGGTGTCGTCTATGTCCCGTTTGGATATTTTATTAGAACGCCTGATCGACTTGAGTGACACCAAGACCATGATGATTTTATCGCAGCCTGTTGAACGCGAGATGCCACTCAATATTGAAGAAACGACTAGCGCATTTCCTTAGCCGTTTCTGGAGTTAACGCTCCTTCTTTGCGTGGCCATTGGCTGACGATCATTCCGGTAAAAATCAAGGCACAACCAAACAGCGCGCGATCACTTAATACTTCACTCATAAATAACCAGCCACCGATGACGGCAAATACTGCTTCCATGGATAGGATTAAAGCGGTCGTGCTTGGTGTTACTTGGCGTTGTGCTAGAGTCTGCAATGTAAAGGCAATCCCTGAAGAAGCGACTCCCGCATAGACCAATGGCCACCAAGCGAGTTCTACTGCGGCCAATGTTGGTGTTTCCAATACAAATGCGGCAAGGCTAGCCCATAAAGTTGCTACGGCAAATTGCATAATCGAAAGAGGCAGGGCTGGTAAAAAGCGAGAGAGATAGCCGATCAATAATACGTGTAGGGTCCAGAAAAACGTGCCGGCAAATTCAAGCGCATCGCCTTTGTTAATCGTTAGATTGGGGCCAATGGTTAAGATGTAAAAGCCCGCCAACGCAACAGCGATCCCTGCCCAAGTTAAACGATCCACCGCATGTTTGAATAATAATCCGACCAAGGGCACCAGCACGATATACATGCTGGTAATAAACCCTGCATTACCGGCGGTGGTATACAAAAGCCCCGTCTGCTGGAAGGTGAAGCCACAGAACAGTAAGGTGCCTGCAGCAAGACTGCCTTTGACTAATGCCTTCATTGGATAGGCTTGTTTACTCTTAAAAATAAACAGCAGGGGGATTAGCGAAAGTGTCGCTAAAAGAAAGCGTACCGCATTAAAGGTATGTGGACCAATGACTTCCATGGCGGTGCTTTGCGCAACAAATGCGAATCCCCAAATGCTGGCGGTTAGCCATAAAAATAAGTGTGAAATAGACATGACAGGCTCTCAATTTGTCGTTACAGTTGCCGCCTATTTTACGGTCAATGGCAGAAATCAGAACAGCCGTATACCTTTGAAAATAAGGTGAGAATCCTTGGTTAATAAGGTAATTAGAGGTTTCTGCTTTGGAATCTAAAGTCATTCATTGCGAGGTATTCCCCAGAATGGCACTTGAGTTTTGGTTAGCGACAGCACCTATCCTGTTGCTGTTATCGTTTGGTCCAGGACCAAACAATTTTACCGCCATGTACAACGGTATCCGTGTCGGTGCTATGTCGGCAGTGATTGCGGTAATTGGGCGTAATATTGCCTTTACCATCTTGATGGTGATTTCGGCATTGGGTCTTGGAGCAGTAATCGTATCCTCGTCCTTTTGGTTTAATGTAGTGAAATGGCTAGGTGTGATTTACCTGCTGTACATAGGTGTAAAAACTTGGTTGGCGGCAAAAGACAGCCTGCACACTATGGAAGAAGATGGTGTGGTGGTGCCTAGCTCCCATTACTCGCGTATGCGCCAGGAGTTTATGATTGCCATCAGTAACCCAAAAGCCGTGTTGATCTTCACAGCGATTTTTCCGCAACTATTGGATTTGACTAAACCGGTGGCGATTCAGTTTACCGTGATTGGGGCGACTTTTGTTTTGACGGAATTTATTGCCGCATTTTTCTATGCGGTGGGCGGTCGCCAATTGCGTAAGATGATTCGCAGTCCAAAGGGGCTGGCGAACCTAAATCGAGGTATGGGCGGTATTTTTGTCGCCGCCAGTGTGTTTTTGGCCACAGCGACCCGCTAACCCACTACAATTATGACTAAAAAGGCCGCTGATGCGGCCTTTTTTGTGTTTGTTGAAATCGATGGCAGATGATTTGTAGTCTAATAAATCATTTAAGCGCTGGGCGCATTAATATCCAACAAGGGTGCGGCATCTAGGTGCTCCGCATCCATCATTAAAGCGACCCGTTGTAGGGATGACAAAATCTGTGTTTGTTCCCAGTTAGCCAAGCCATCGAATTCAGCAATAAATTTCTCATGCAGCAACGGCGGTGCGGTTAGTAGGACGTTGCTGCCTTCTTCCGTGAGTCGAGCATTGACGATGCGTTTGTCTTTTTGTGCGCGCACACGTTCCACCAATTGGCGTTCTTCAAGACGATTTAATATCGTCGTTACCGTTGCTTGGCTTAAGGAGACATTGTCTGAAATCTTACGTACGGTCACATCGCCCAATTCTTCAATGGCACGCAGTACCATGATTTGGGGAATGGTCAGGCCGCAGGCTTTGACAATACGCTTGGATTGTAAGTCAGTTGCGCGAATGATGCGGCGCAGATGAACGAGGACGTCGTGTAGATGTTGTTGTTCTGGCATAACTATTATTAAAAAATCTGCTTGGGTGTCATTTAGGCGCGCATTATAGGCAGATATACAGAGAGGATGAACCCCTCTGCTAGGGAATCTGCGCTAAATTCTTATTCGTTAGACTTCAAAATAATAGCCGGATCTAGGAAAGTCAATCTGAGCAGGCTTTTCTGAGTGAAAATCAATCTTTGTTAGACGTTATCCTTTAGGTTTTCAAAAGCGCTGATGGCATTAACTCGAGCTTTTTTATAGTCCACGATAGGTTCCATGTAACCGCTTTGCTTACGTACCGCACTACTTGGGTCGTGAATCTGTTTGCGATCGACGCTCTTTAGCTCGGGCACAAACTTCTTAATGAATTGACCATCAGGGTCAAAGCGCTCGGACTGGCGTGTTGGGTTAAACACTCGAAAATAGGGAGCGGCGTCACAGCCTGTCGAAGCGCTCCATTGCCAGCCACCATTGTTGGCGGCAAACTCGCCATCAATCAGCTTTTCCATAAAGTATTTTTCGCCTTCACGCCAATCAATCAGCAGCAATTTGGTCAAGAAGCTGGCGGCAATCATGCGTAAGCGATTATGCATCCAACCAGTTTGATTAAGCTGGCGCATGGCGGCATCAACAATAGGAAAGCCGGTGTTACCTTCACACCAGGCCTGAAAGCCTGCTGGGTTATGGTTCCATCGCACATATTGGGTTTCTGGTTTGAATGGCAATGATTTGGATAAATCAGGGAAAAAGCCCATCAGCTGCTTATAAAAGTCACGCCACGCGAGCTCTTTTAACCAGACGCTTGCGTGCCAATCCCGTTCGCCTGCACCGCAGCTATGAATGATGGCTTCTAAGCACTCCCTTGGTCCAATCGCACCCAGCGCAAGATAGGGCGACAGGGTGCTGGTATAAGGCTTGGCAGGAAAGTCTCTCAGCTCGTCGTAATGTTGCTCTTTGTGGTGACAAAACTGCCACAGCTTTTCACGAATCACTTGGTAGTTTGCAGGCCAAAGATCCTCACGGTAATGGCTTCGATCCGAACGCATCACTAAAGGTTCTGGCATCTTGCCATCAGTTGATTGCTGAGTCGGCACGTCATAGGGCGCGCTGACCTTGCTGATTAAAGTGGCTAACCAACGTTTATAGAAGGGGGTGAAGACTTTAAAGGGCTGCCCTTGTTGATTTAGTACTGGTTCAGAAACAATTAAATCTGGCGCGAAGCGCTGGCAGAGAATGCCGCTTTGGCTCAACCGTGTGGCGACTTTTTCATCCCGTTGAGCTTCATGCACGGGCAGTTCGTTTTGCCACCAAACTTGTTGATAGCCGTGCTGTAGGCACAACTCTGATAAGGCTTTAGCACAATCTGAAAAGCGATTTAGTGGTAGTAGGTGGCAAGGAATCCCTAATTCGTGGGCCTGCTGTTGCAAGGTATGAATCAGCTGTTCGCGCAGCGCGCACTTGGCGCTGGATTCATTATGCTCTTGCCACTGATCAGGAGTCAGGCAGACCGCTAGTGCGATATCGCCCTGTTGTTGCGCGGTAGAGATCGCAGGGTGGTCAGTCAATCTAAGATCGTTGCGTAACCAAACTAATTGAGTGATGGCCATGATTAAACAGTATTCCTAATGCCTAGAGCTTGCGGGTAGGGCGCGAAGTAACGTTGTTCTTTTACGTATTCACTGCCGTAAAGTTTCAAATAGTGATATAGCAAGGTAATCGGTGTGGTCAGGTTGACCTCACCGCGACGGTACTGCTCTACCACGTTGAGAATGTCTTGGCGCACGCTGGAATCCACTTCACGTTTTAAATAGCCGACAAGATGCATCAACACATTACAGTGGTTTTTACGCTTCGCTGGTTTGGCTAGGGCGTGCATAAATTGCTGAAAGTACTCTTCTACCAGATCGGCGATAGGTCGTTTTTCTTGGCCGGATAAAAGGCGTCCCAAAGACTTGTAAGTGGGTTGTGAGTGCGCCATGACCACGTATTTATAGCGACTGTGATAGTCGATAAGGTTCTTCATCGACAGCTCGCTCAATACGGTATGACGAAATTCATGATGGGCGAAAACACGTAATAGGAAGTTTTCACGCAACAGCGGGTCATTGAGGCGACCGTCTTCTTCAATTGGCAATAATGGAAAACGCTCTTCCAAGGCTTGAGTGAATAACCCTTTGACGCGACGCATGTGCGGGTGGCCGTTTGCTTGATAGACCTTAATGCGTTCAAAGCCACAGGATGGCGAGTTTTTCATAACAATGTAGCCATCTAACTCTGGCAGATTGTCTAAATAGCGTGCGTTGGCGCTGGTTAGCTGCTCTGTGATGTCTTCATCCTGATTATTTGAAAATACCATTCTCGGTTGGTCAGGATCTCCTTGTAGGCGCATGGTGGGGCGTGGGGTGCCAAAACCTGCGGCCATTTCTGGGCAAAATTTCTTATAGTCGAAATATTCCGCTAAAGGGCCCAAGCAATACAGCGAGCGGCTATGGCCGCCATTAAAGCGCACGTTATCACCCAATAGGCAGGCGCTAATGCCAACCGGTATTTTGTGACTAATATGGTTTGGATGACATTCATTTAGCGTCATGACAATCTCCTAAATGTTGCTCGTATCAAATGTTGATGCCAAGGCTTCAAAGGCAAATTTTGCGCTTAGCATGGCGCCTTCAGCATCGCCTTGGCACAGCCAATCGCCAATCAATCCGATATTCATGGTGTTGTCCCACATAAAAGGCTGTGGCGCTAAGGCCATTGCTTGACGTCCTAGCAACCAGCGATGGGGCTCACCGGCGTCTAACACCTCAACACCTGTTACCTCAGTAAAGGCTTGAATCATGCGGGCGAGCACTTCGCTCTTTGGTAAATCAAGGTGCTGTTTGCTCCATTTTGGAGACGCTTGAATGACCCAGGTTTCTAGCTGGCTGACGGGACGTTGTGGTTTATCTGAGTCCTTAATGATGGACTCCAGCACTTCGTGTTGACAGGGGACGAGAGGCGCATGTTCGGTAGTTTTGGTGGTGACCCACATGGCCCATTGTGGTTGTGTTTGACTGCCTGCTTGATTGGCAAACTGCAATAAGGCGCCTGAGTTTGGTACGCTGGCGAGCAACATGGCCGCTTGAATCGCTGGTGTTGCCAAAACCACATGCTCGGCATGACAAATCGGCTGGTAGCTTTCATCACGAATCAGCCAGCCTTTGCCTTGACGTTCTATATGATGTGCCTTGGTGTTGGTTAGTAGTGGCGTGTCTTGTAATAAATAGCGGGCGATGGCTGACATTTTAGGCACACCCACATAAGCACTCTGCCAACGTTCGATCACCTGTTCTCTGAGTAAGGCTTCTCTTAGTTCGGTTAATTCTTCATCGCCAAAACTAATGATGCTGGCGCCTAGATCTACGCTGCCTTGGTCTAAGCGTTTACTGCCTGCGCGCCCACCTGTGCCACGGGACTTTTCAATTACTAGGCATGAATTATTGTTCTGTTTTGCGAAATAGCTAAAGGTCGCACCAGCCAGACCAGCGCCGATGATGGCTATGTGTGTATGGGGGATGTCGTTGTTCATCATTCTATTCTCTATGCAGGCGTATGCTATAAACTTATACGATAATTAATTTTGTATAAGTTTATTTTTGTACATATTATGTATTTGTACAAGTTTTGGATCTGAATTGATGATGATTACGTCTGTTGCACCTGAGTTGGATTACTTTCCTATTCGTATTTTGTCTGAATTAACCGGAGTGAACTCGGTGACCCTGCGTGCTTGGGAAAGACGCTATGGCTTACTTAAGCCATTTCGGACGGAAAAGGGGCATCGTTTGTATCGCCCAGACGATGTCGAGCGAGTGCAGAAAATTCTCTATTGGGTGAATCAAGGGGTCTCGGTTAGCAAGGTCAAAGTGCTGCTGGACTCTAATCAGGAGCTCAGCAAAACCTTGCTCGATGATGCCCAATGGCCCGATTGGCAGGCACAGTTTGTGACGGCGGTGATGTCGCTTAATCAGGTGAAATGGGAACAATTATTCCAAGATGCCAGTAAGCAATATCCCATTCATGTACTGTTGCAAAAGGGCCTACTGCCTGCACTCGTCACATTGGGCAATCAGAGCGATGCCGCAGTTGATCGTTTGTGTCTACAAAGCTCGTTAATAGAACTTATCTTAGCGATCAAGGCCAGCGCTCGTCATGCCCGCTTTGCCCAAGCCCACAGCCTAGTATTGAGTGTCGACAACAGCTCACTCATGGCGCGTTTATTGGCTTGGTCATTAAACGAGACGGAGCACAGTTTTAATGTGTTGGAAGGGGTCCGCACAGCACAAGAGGTAGTGCAGGTCATGCAGCGTTTTACGCCGCAGCAAGTGATCGTAGTGGCGGAAAGCGTTGCCCAAGCTGAAGCGGAGAAGTGGCTCAATTTGCTCGCGCAGCAAAGCTTACCTTTGGTAGTGATTGGGTCTGGTTTTTGGCTGGCAGGCAAGCATGGTCCCGCGATCGAACAGATAGAGCTGTATTCTAATTTGCTCGATTATCTTTCTTAGTTGGAAAAATTAATAGGATCGATTTTATTAATTAATTTTCGGTATTTCAATTGGTGGCTTAGTCTTAGTTTTACCGAATATCAGGAAACTAAGGAGAAGCCCATGACGAAAACAATGACTTTTGCAGTGATGCATTTCTGTGTGGCATTTAGCGTTGCTTATGCTATCACAGGAAGCTTTTTGGTGGGTGGCTTGGTTGCCATGATTGAGCCAGCGATTAATACCGTCGCTTACTACTTTCATGAGAAAATCTGGCAGCGTATTCAGTCTGGTCAAGGCGCTGTTTTACCAAAGAGTGTGCAGCAGTCCTTGGAAAGCTTTGCCTTACGTTCTTAAAGCAAAAAGCCCTGCAACAGCAGGGCTTTTGTATCTCAAAACAGGCGTGTATTAAAGGTTTAGAACAAACACAACGCCAACTGCAACCGGTGCGATAAATTTCACCACAAACATCCAAAGCTTGAATAAGCCTTCAGATTTGAAGTTGATTTCATCCGCAGAGAACTTCTGTTTCACTACCCAGCCAGCAAATAGCGCCACCAAGATTCCGCCAAGAGGCAGCATGATGTTCGCGGTAATGTAGTCAAGGAAGTCAAATACGTTCTTACCGAATAGGGTGACGTCAGACATAAAGTTGAACGAGCCTAGACATAGAATACCCATCGCCCACACCACAACTCCTAGTGAAATGGTCGCAGAAGAACGTTTCATACCCACGCGCTCAACCAAGTAAGCAACCGTAGGCTCTAGTAGAGAAATTGCCGATGTCCAAGCTGCTACAGCGATCAAAATGAAGAACAGGGTGCCAAAGAATTGACCGCCTGCCATTTGACCAAAGGCAACTGGCAATGAGATAAACATCAAGCCTGGGCCTGCTGCTGGATCCATACCGTTCGAGAAGATGATTGGGAAGATCGCAAGACCCGCTACTAGAGCAACTAATGTATCTAGGAAGCCGATCGCTAATACGGTTGAGCCAATCGAAGCACGTTTTGGCATGTAGGAACCGTACGCCATGATGCTACCCATACCCAAAGAAAGGGTGAAGAATGAGTGGCCCACGGCAACCAATACCGCATCCCACGTCAGCTTGCTGAAGTCGAAGTCAAACATGAAACTCCAACCCGCGGCAAAGCCATCAGTGCTCATGCCGTAACCAAATAGCACAAATAGCAAGATAAACAGTGCTGGCATCATGATGCGCGTAGCACGTTCAAGACCTGCGTTAACACCGCCGATAACGACTACAACTACCATGATGGTAAAGATTGTGTGCCACAATAGTAATGTGGTTGGGTCGGCTAATAGGCCTGAGAAAATTTCTCCGGCTTGCTCTGAGCTGACACCATTTAGGGCGCCAGTCGCGGTTGAGAAGATGTATTGCAATACCCAGCCGGCAACGACGGAGTAGAAAGAGAAGATTAACACCCCTGAAAGCATACCCATAAAGCCGATAATGCCCCAGCGCTTGCTGCTGCCGGACTCTTCCGCTAGATCCATCAAGGCATTAATGGGGCTTTGGCGAGCACGACGACCGATGAAGACTTCAGCGATCATGATTGGAATACCCACCAGTGCGATACAGATTAGGTAAACCAGAACGAAGGCACCGCCACCATTCTCACCAGTAATGTACGGAAACTTCCAAATGTTACCAAGGCCAACTGCAGATCCTGTTGCGGCTAAGATAAAGATCCAACGACTCGCCCAAGAGCCGTGTATCGATTTTTTCTCTTGCATAAGATTCTCTTTTTTCTAAGCAACTAGCGTGCATCTTTGTAAGGACACGCATGAGAGATCACTGATAAGTGATGATCCGTACTGCTCAATCGGCTCTCTTGCTTACTGTTAATGGAAGAACTGCTTGTTAGAGCAACATAGCCTGAAAACCTTCCCACTGATGGTCTCAAACCTGCTAATACCGAATTGGCATGAGCAAATTACTCTAATTTGGCGGGCGATTTTGCAAATTTTGTTCATTCATTTCAAGTTAAATCTGTCGAACTGGTCAAAATTACAGCATAAATCATTGAATCTTTTAAAGAAGTTGTCATCTGTTTAATAAATGTTCTAGGTGGGTGGGGGTAAGCGATAGACTTGATATAAATATTTAGACATGTAAGTATTTTTTTGTGGTTGTTTAATCTTAATTAATTAGTTTTTAGACTTATTTTTGTTGATTACTTGTTAGAGGTGTAATTTTATAATGAATGAAGAGCCGATCGCACTGCGTGAACCTGTGGCTGAAGATGGCATGGCAGTCTTTGATCTGGTCGAGCGCTGTGCGCCATTAGATTTAAATTCGTCCTATTGTAATTTGTTGCAGTGCAGCCATTTTGCCGACACCAGCGTGGCGGCTACGCGAGAGGATCAATTAGTTGGCTTTGTCTCGGGCTACCTAAAACCGAATGAGCAGCAAGTTTGGTTTGTGTGGCAGGTCGCGGTTGCTACCGAAGCGCGGGGCTGTGGCTTAGCCAAGCGTATGTTGCAGTCTGTGTTAACTCGTTCCGCACTTAACCAAGTGCACTATATAGAGACCACTATCACGCCAGATAATGAGGCGTCATGGGCATTGTTTACCAGTCTGGCACAAACGCTCAAAGCACCCATCGAGAAATCCGTGTTGTTTGAAGAGCAGCAACATTTTAAAGGCCGTCATAAAACAGAATTTTTAGTACGTATCGGCCCTTTCAATACAGCCTCTGAGTAACCCCCATTGCTCTGAGGCAGACATAAAAATCATTACATTCCAAACATAGAGGAGAACCCATGAAAATCTTTGAGGAAATTGAATCGGAAGTACAATCATACGCACGCTCATTCCCACGAGTGTTCCATAAGGCGCAAGGTTGTTACCTATATGATGACGAAGGTAATCAATACCTCGATTTCCTAGCCGGTGCCGGCACCCTTAACTACGGTCATAATCATCCGATCTTAAAGCAAGCCCTGGTGGACTATATTCTAGACGATGGCATCACCCATGGCTTGGACTTGCATACTAAGGCCAAAGGCGAGTTCTTAGAGTCTTTCAAACACAACATCTTAGTGCCACGTGATCTGAATTATGTGATGCAGTTCACTGGACCTACGGGCACCAATGCTATTGAAGCGGCGATGAAGCTGGCACGAAATGTCACAGGGCGTGAGAACATCATTACTTTCACTAATGGCTTTCATGGTTGTAGCTTGGGCGCCTTGGCAGCGACGGGAAATTCCCATCATCGTGGTGTGGCGGGGACGTCCTTAGGCGGTATTAGCCGTGTGCCATTTGATGGCTATTTGGGCGACGGCATTGAAACCACAGAATATCTCGACAAAGTCCTGTCTGACTCGTCCAGTGGCATTGATCATCCAGCTGCGGTGTTGGTGGAAACGGTACAAGGTGAAGGCGGTATTAATGCTGCGTCGTTGGATTGGTTGAAGAATCTGGAAACAGTCTGTCGTAAACATGATGTGTTGTTGATTGTTGATGACATTCAAGCAGGCTGCGGTCGAACCGGTACTTTCTTTAGTTTTGAGCCAGCGGGCATTAAGCCTGACATTGTGACACTCTCCAAATCGATCAGTGGCTACGGGCTGCCTTTTGCCATCGTGCTGTTTAAGCCTGAGTTGGACCAGTGGAAGCCGGGTGAGCACAACGGCACTTTCCGTGGCAACAACCTAGCCTTTATTACGGCTAAACATGCTTTAGATACCTTTTGGAAAGATGATGCCTTCGCCAAAGAAGTGCGTCGTAAAGGCCAATACATTGAAGATCGTTTAAACAAAATTGTCGACGAAGTGGGTGAAGGCAACTTTACCGTACGCGGCCGAGGCATGATGCGCGGTATAAACTGTGTCAGCGGCGAGCTGGCCAGCAAAATTACCAAGGCATGTTTTAAACAGAATCTAATTATTGAAACCTCTGGTGCGGACGATCAGGTGGTGAAGTTTTTATGTCCGCTGGTGATTAGCGATGCCGAGTTAAAACAGGGCATTGATATTGTCGAGCGTGCTATCCGGGAGGTGTGCGCTAAGACAGAAGAAATGCCTGAGGAAAAAAGCTACTTCGATGACAACTACGACATTGCTGTCTAGTCCTTTCAGATAGGGAGCGCTATGGCGCTCCTCCTGCAATCCATGCCAGTCAATCTTATAACATAGGAGCCTTATTATGATCGTGCGTGATCTATATGAATGTGAACAAACAGAACGCAAGGTAGTGTCCCCAGATGGTAAATGGCAAAGTGTGCGCATGTTGTTAAAAGGCGACAATATGGGCTACTCATTCCATATTACGACTATTTTTGCCGGCCAAGAGTGTCAGTTTCATTATCAAAACCACTTTGAATCTGTCTTCTGTATGGCAGGGGAGGGTGAGATTGAGAGCCGGGAAGATGGCAAAATCTACCCCATCAAACCAGGCACCTTGTATAACTTGAACGAGCATGACCGCCATACACTGCGTGCCTTCAGTGAGTTGAAATTAGCCTGTGTGTTTAATCCGCCCGTGACCGGACAAGAAGTTCATAATGCACAGGGTGCTTATGAGTTATTGGACTAAGCAATACTGCTAAGAATTTAACCGAGCGGCGACGCTTGTTTGTGTGCTCCAAAAGCGACCAAAAGTGTCATATTTAATTAAGATTTATGTAATTCGTGCTTAATATTTGAACGTCCTTATGACACACTACGCACCGGCGCTCACAATATAGGTTGAGGTTCCCTTAGCCCTACAGAAATTCGGAAATAAAATGGGACAACATACAGTTGATAAGATCGGCGGAACGTCCATGAGTGACTACCGCTCGGTCCGCGATAACATTATTTTTAAACCAGCAGGCACAGAAGACCTGTATCAACGTATTTTCGTAGTATCGGCATACGGCGGTATTACCGACAAGCTGCTGGAACATAAGAAAACGGGTGATGCGGGTATTTACGCGCACTTTGCTAAAGACCGCAATCAAAGCGGCTGGCGTGATGCGTTTGCCGACGTGCGTGCAACCATGCTGGGTATCAACCGTGACTTGTTTGGTGAGAGCGAGCTTCTAACCGAAGCCGATGACTTTTTGGCCGCTCGTTTAGATCAAGCGCAAGAAGCATTAGAAGACCTAAGTCGTCTATGTTCTCATGGCCATTTTTCTATTGATGAACACCTAGCAACCGTACGCGAAATGTTGGCTAGCTTGGGTGAAGCCCACAGTGCTTTCAACATGGCACATTTGCTAAAACGCGATGGCGTTAATGCAGTGTTTGTTGACCTTACAGGTTGGAACGCAAGCGTTCACATGTCTTTGGACGAGCGTATCGTTGAGTCATTTAAAGACGTGGATCTAGCCACTCAGTTGCCGATTGCAACGGGTTACGCACACAGTGAAACGGGTCTGATGACAACGTTTGACCGTGGTTACTCGGAAATGACCTTTAGCCGTATTGCAGTATTGACGCAAGCGCGTGAAGCCATCATTCACAAAGAGTTCCACCTAAGCAGTGCCGATCCTCGTCTAGTAGGCGAAGACAAAGCTGTGCCAATCGGTCGTACTAACTACGACGTAGCGGATCAGCTAGCTAACTTGGGTATGGAAGCGATCCACCCGAAAGCCGCGAAAGGTTTGCGTCAAAGTAAGATTGCTTTGCGTGTGAAGAATACGTTCGAGCCAGAGCACACAGGTACGCTGATCACTGGTGATTACGTATCGGACGCACCATGTGTTGAGATCATTGCTGGCAGCCGTGGTGTTTACGCGGTTGAGCTATTTGACCAAGAAATGGCGGGCGAGATCGACTCTTTCGATATGGGTATTTTGAATGTGTTGAACCAATTGGGTGCACACATCATCGCGAAAGACATCAATGCTAACAGTATTACTCATTACTTAGCGGCCAACCTGAAAACGCTAAAACGTGTGATTCGTATGCTAGGGGAAGAATTCCCAGAAGCAGAAATCACCCAGCGTAAAGTGGCGATCGTATCGGCTATCGGTTCTGATATGAAGACGACTGGTATGCTGGCGAGTGCGGTGAAAGCGATCTCTGAGCAAAACATCAACGTAATCGCGATGCACCAATCGATGCGTCAAGTGGACATGCAGTTCGTGGTGGATGAAGAAGATTACGAAGTGGCTATCCGTAGCTTACACAAAGCTTTGGTTGAATCTCACAACCACGGCAGTGCGATCTGTCTAGCGTCTTAAATCGTCAGCTTGCTTCAGCAAGTTAGAAAAAACCCAGCTTTGGCTGGGTTTTTTTATGTCTGTCTTTTTTATGTCTAGACCAAGGACGTTGATAACGCTTCGGCAGCAATGGTTTCAGGGAAACAATCGAAGCTATCTTTAGGGATTGGGCGGCTGATGTAGTAGCCCTGGCCGAGGTCGCATTTAAAGGAGCGCAGCATATGAAGCTGCTCGAGTGTCTCTACCCCTTCGGCAATGACCATGATGTCAAGTTTGTGAGCCATGGCGATAATGGCTTCAACCATCATGCGATCGTCTTTATCGGTTTCTAAATCGCGCACAAAGCTGCGATCAATTTTAAGCAGATCCACCGGCAAGTTTTTCAGCTGTCCCAATGAGGAGAAGCCAGTACCAAAATCGTCGATAGCAATGCAGATACCGAGCTTTTTAAGTTGCTCTAAGGTTTTTTTAGCGTGGTCAATATCGGTCAAGAGGGTGGTTTCAGTGATTTCAAAGCCAATGTAATGACCAGGTATTTTGTATTGCTGAATTATCTCTTTAACAAAGGGTACTAAATTAAGGTCATTTAGCTGCAGCGAGGAAAGGTTGATGTGTAAAAGAATCGGGTACAGTCCCAATTTTTCACGGTGTGCTAGGTATTCAAAACTTTTACGAATCACGTAATTACCCAGTTCCAAAATCTGCCCAGATTGTTCCGCCAGAGGAATGAAATTATCTGGGTAAACCAACCCCTTATCTGGGTGATCCCAGCGCACTAGGGCTTCAGCGCCGATGATTTTATTCAGTTCTAAATCGAACTGTGGTTGAAAATGCAGAATCAGCTGTTCTTCTTCAATGGCTTTGGCTAACGCCATCTCTTCGTTGTGCATATCGATGGTGTTTTGACGCATGCTTTCGTCAAAAATCACAAACTGATTTTTACCGCGGCGCTTGGCTTCGTATAGGGCCACATCAGCACATTGCATTAAAGGTAACAGCTGGGAGCCGTGATTTGGGATCAGTGTAATACCTAAAGACGTACTCTGTTTGAATTCACGATGCTCAATGGTAATGATTTGCTGAGTGCAGTGTAAAATAGTGTGTGCCTTGTCACGAATTTCTTCAACGCTTTCGGCATCAGTCACGGCAATAACAAATTCATCGCCACCTAAGCGAACTACAATATCACTGTCGGCGGTGTTGTCAGAGAGCCTTTGGGCAATTTCGATTAGTACCTGATCGCCCACATCATGGCCAATGGTGTCATTAATGGATTTAAAGTTATCCAGATCGAAATAGATAAAAGCGCCAAGCTTATTTTGCTCGGTAATATGCTGAATGATGTCGGCCAAGTGGTCGTTTAGATAGCGACGATTCGGTAAGCCCGTTAAGGGGTCTTTAAACGCTAGCTCTTTTAATTCAAGGGTTTTTTTATCCACTTCCTTTTGTAGCTGGATTGGGCGCACCAAAATGTTATATAAGCTCAGTGCGCAAATAGTGGCCAGCAAGAGAGAAATTGCCACCATATTAATGGTACGAGTGACGAGATTGTTGCTGATATCGTGGGAAAGCGACAAGGTCCAAGAGCCTGATGGCAAGGTGATCTCTGCTTGCACTAAAGCGCTAGCGTCCAGCGAGCGCTCAGAGCGATAAAACTCGAATATCTCATTGGAATCATTGTGCTGACGCTCTAGGGAAATAGCATAGCCCTCAGACTCCAGCTTATGGATACCACTGCTTTCTAATAGTGGCGTTAGATAGATCAACGCCGAGGCAAAGCCCCAAAACTGGTTTGAGCCTGGTCCTGCAATGTCCATAAAAATAGGGGTGCGGCTAATGACGGCAACGCCGCCTTGTACCAGTTTAACCGGTCCCACTGCAATCATGCGTTTTTCTTTAATCGCCAACTGTGCGGCTTCACGGTAATTCGGGTGGTTTAAAACATCCAGTCCTAAGGCGGCTTCGTTACCTGCTAAAGGGTAGATGTATTCAATAATGCCGTTGGGAGCCAGCTGTATGCTGTCAATTCCTGGAATGGATTGCATGATATTGCTGGCATAGCTATTAAAAAAAGCCACCTTATCTTGGTCTAATGCGATTTGGTGCGCCAAGATCTGTGTCGAGGTAAAGGATAGGGTTAGGCTACGCTCAATTTCTGCGGCCTGGGAGCGGGCAATACCGCTTAACAGCAGGCGCTGGTTTTGGCTAAAGTTTGTATTGGAGAGATTGATAAAATACAGGCAGACGGAGAAAACGATGACAAAAATGCTCGTGGCCACGAGAAACGCTCGACGGTCTTTAATCCTATTAATGAGCATTCTAAGTAAAACTCCTAGTCTTAGAGGCTAATTGACTGCCGCGCATGGATGACGGTAGTTTTGCAAAAGTATAAAGCAATAATAGCTACTGAAGTATTGGCCATCATACACACTAAATAAAACAAGCAGTGCAGGAATTCCTGCACTGCTTGATCTAAGTCTTAAAAGATTAGCTTATAGTTGCTTGGTTACGCCAGTGTTAAAAATAGCCCTGCAAAGGCAATTACTGCGCCACTTAAGCGGCTAACCAACGGTAGTTGGAACGTACGCAAAAGCTGGCCTGCGCCGACGCCGACTAGGTGCAAAGCGACGGTGGCTAAACTAAAACCAAGACCATATTCAAGACCGCTGCCAGAAATAGGCATCTCCATGCCGTGGGCAACGCCGTGGAATAGGGCAAAAGCGCCTGCTAGAAAGGCTGCCAGTGCTGTCGGCAGACGCTTCGCCGTCAGCAGTAATGTGCCCAACAAAATCACTGATAAGAGGATGCCTGATTCCACGAATGGTACTGATACGCCCAGCATGGCAGCTGCTGCACCAAGAATCATGGTTAAGA
This sequence comes from Marinomonas sp. HM11-D, assembly GCF_057626615.1. Taxonomy (NCBI): domain Bacteria; kingdom Pseudomonadati; phylum Pseudomonadota; class Gammaproteobacteria; order Oceanospirillales; family Oceanospirillaceae; genus Marinomonas; species Marinomonas sp. HM11-D. Next base: position 430,762 of record NZ_JBMMKT010000001.1, read on the forward strand.
CAAACATACTAGGTACGATCAGTAGTGCGCGACCGCCAAGGCTCGCTGCCCAAAGGCCAATAGCGAACATGGCTAGCAAGTGATCTAGACCTGTAAGAGGGTGAGTTAAACCTGATAGGAAGCTAGAGGTGTGTTCGTGGCCTGGGTGAGCCAGCGCTAAGCTAGGTGTTAGAAGTAAAGCTAAAAATCCCATTTTTACAGTGCTGATCCGCATCAGTATTCTCCTAAAATAAAGTCAATAAAAGTGCTGTTAACCGAAGCTGGCAATAGTAGCAGGTTATCACTTCTCTGTCGGTGAATCTGACACATGCTTTCTTAGAATGATTTCAACATTCCTTTACAAATCAATGCAATCAAGACACAGAGTCTTAACATGTAGCTTTCTATAATCGCCGCAATAGAGGAAAGGTTGTATTGCAAGAAGGCCATATTGATCGGATGTAGTGTGGCGATTCTGGAGAACTATGAAGTCTAAATTGCTATTAAGTATGCTGGTTTTAGCCGTGGTGATCAGTGCCGCTGCCATATATCTGCTGTCGTACCAAAAAAACTTGCGTGTGAGTATGCATCCATGGCCAGGCTATGAGAGCTTATTAATTGCAAAGCACTTTGCTTGGCTACCGGGAAATGTCGAAGTGGTGCAGTCCAACAACGCATCCGAATCAATGGCGCTATTACGCTCAGGCGCAGTGTCAGCGGCAACCTTGACCTTGGATGAAGCCATTTTACTCGAAGGAGAGGGGCTCGACATTTCTATAGTAGCCATCATGAATGAATCCATTGGCGCGGATGTGGTGATTGCTCGTCCCGTAGTAGAGGAATTGACGGATATCAAAGGTAAGCGTATTGCGTTAGAAGGAAACACGGTTAGTAATATTGTACTGCACGAGCTTTTGCATGAGACTGGACTGTCAGCGCAAGAAGTCCATCTGGAATATCTCCCTCCGAATGAGCAAATTAGACAATGGAAAACGGGCCGCTTTGATCTAGCGATCACCTACGAACCCTTTGCGACCTATTTGGAAAAGCTAGGGGGATTGCGAATATTTGATAGTAGCCGCATTCCTAATGTAATCTTCGATGTCCTAGTGATTCGTAATGATGCCATTTGGTTACGTGGGCAAGTGCTGACAGAACTATTGGCGGGGCACTTTCGTGCGCTGGAATATATTCGAATTAACCGAGAAGATGCCCTGCGTCGCATCGCTGCGTGGCGCGATCTTACTTATGAGGAAACTGTGTTGGTGTTTAACGGCTTGTATTTACCCGATATTTATTACAACAAGCGTACGTTGAATGATCAGCAAGCTCAGTTCTTTGAGGCAATGAAACAGGACCGTGATATGCAAGGAATTACCCTAACAGACGACGAGCTTCGCTCAATGATTCAGCCTGCCTATTTATACCGAATGCACTAGGTATTATCGCATGTTGAAATGGATTGTTTGGTTAGTGCTCAGTTGTATTGCGTGGTCAGTGTCGGCGCAAGAGCAACGTCCGTTAAGTTTAGCGGTTTTATCCTATAGCCCTGATGTCACGACGGTTTTACGCTATCACAATATCGTCAATGAGTTGGCAGACAAGCTGCCTAACTACAAGCTCGATCTTAAAGTGTTGGGGGCGGATTCGATTGAGGATCAAATCGATCGTTACCAATACGATTTACTGCTGCTAGATCCGGTGCATTACTTAAAGTTTCGCAGCTCAGGCAGCTTGAGTGGCGCTCTACTAACCTTACGCCGCGGTTTTCATGGGCAAACCACCAGCTTAATGGGCGGCGTGATTTTTACCCGTGAGCAAAATCAGCACATTCGTCTCGACAATCTGTATCAGTACCCAGTAGCCGCTTCTTCTCCCGAATTTCTGGAAAACTACATTGCACAGATCTATGAATTGAAAAGCATAGGTTTGCACATCCCTTCCAAAGAAGCTTTGGTGCAGTACGATGATGCCGAACAAGTGGTGCATTCTGTATTAGCGGGTGAGCAAGAAACCGGCTTTGTGCGCACTGGCGTACTCGAGCGTATGGCTCGGGAAGGCAAAATAAACCTTGAAAATGTGCGTATTCTTAATCAGCAGTATTTGGCCGGTTACCCGTTTTTGGTTTCGACGCGTCTCTACCCTGAATGGGCATTTGTGGCTAAAGCGCAGGTGGACTCAGATATAACAAGGGAAATCACGGCTGCTTTACTGAGTCTGTCACTTAGTAGTGAGGAAGCTCGGAATTATGGGGTGTATGGTTTTATGCCCGCGCTGGACTATCTCCCAGTTGAAAATACTCTAAAAGCTTTATCCTTACCCCCTTATGAAGAGCGTAGCTTAGGCTGGATTGATTTTCTCAAAAGCTATGCCGTGTACTTTGTCTTAGCAAACATCATTGCTATCTCTTTGATTTTCTTGTCTTGGAACACTTACCGCCAAAACAAACATCTGGCGCGCTTAGTGCGACAAGAGAAACAAGCTCAGGCATTGCTGACTCGTAGCAATCAGCAACTGGATGCCTTATTAAGCAGTAGTCCAACCGTGATTTACTCGCTCGATCCTGAGCAGTTCAACCTTAAATTTATCAGCAGCAACTGCTTTCATCTGTATCACAAAACTTCAGACGAAATTAAAAAGACCCGTAATTGGTGGCAGAAATCGATTCATGACGACGACCTGACGCGGGTGTTGGCAAGTTTTAGACAATGGCGTATTGATGGCTTTCTTGGCACCTTGACCTTTTCTTACCGCCTGTCTCGTGGTGATGATTGGATCTGGATTGAAGATCGCCTGCAAGCCCTGCGCAATGATGACAATGATGTCACCTTATTAGTTGGTGCCCATTCCGATATTTCTGATCGGCATATGAATGAAGAGCAGCTGGAACTGTGGGCGAGTGTCTTTGCGAACGCTCGTGAAGGTATCGCCATTACCAACCCAAGCGGCGATATTCTGGATGTGAACTCGGCCTTTTCGCGTATCACAGGCTACAGTCGCTACGAAATTATTGGGCAAAATCCACGGGTTTTGAACTCTGGTCGTCAGAGTAGAGAGTTCTATCAAGAAATGTGGCGTCAGATCGTCAGCGCCGGATTTTGGGAAGGCGAAATCTGGAATAAGCGTAAGGATGAAAGCATCTACGCGCAAAACTTAACTGTGGTCGCGGTAAAAGACGCGGAAGGCCGAGTCAGTCATTATATTTCGCTGTTCTCAGACATCACTCGCCAAAAACGCAATGAAGAACAGCTGGAGCACATTGCTTATTTTGATGCCCTGACTGGGTTACCGAACCGAACCAACTTAACCAATTCATTGGGCCTCCAAATCAGTCACTCGGCGCAATATGGAAGTAAGTTTGCGCTGGCTTTCTTGGATCTGGATGGCTTCAAAGAAGTGAACGATACCTTTGGCCATGATACCGGTGATCTGCTCTTGGTTGATGTGGCGCAACGTATGCGTGATACGCTCGGTCAAGCGAGTACGGTGGCGCGCTTTGGTGGGGATGAGTTTGTGTTGTTGCTACCGATTATTGCCGACGTGTCAGAGGTTGAAGAGAAATTAGAGCGCTTACTGGTGGCGTTAGCGGAACCATTTCGCGTGTCTGGGGTAACCCTGCACATTAGCGCCAGTATCGGTGTAACCTATTACCCGCAAAATAGAATGATCGAAGCGGATCAATTGATTCGACAAGCGGATCAGGCCATGTACCAAGCTAAAATCAGTGGACGTAACCGCCTGAAGTCTTTTGACTTGAGCCAAGAGGATATTCTGGTTGAGCAGCACCGCTTCTACGAAGAGCTGCAAAGTGCCTATGAAAAACAGCAGTTCTGTTTGTTTTATCAACCTAAGGTCAATATGCGTAGCCGTGAAGTGATTGGCTACGAAGCCTTGATTCGCTGGCGTCATCCGACCCGTGGCGTGCTGGCACCAGCGGCCTTCTTGCCAGCAATGACCAACCAACCGCTGGAATTGGAAGTCGGGCATTGGGTGATTAAGACGGCATTAGAGCAAATCGAGGCTTGGCGTAAACAAGGTCACTTCCAAGCCATTAGTGTCAATCTAGCGGGCTACCAGCTGCAGCAACCGCACTTTATGTCAGAGCTACAAGAGATTGTCCTAGGCTTTGCTCCAGAAGTGGTGCATTCCTTAGAACTGGAGATTCTAGAAACCAGTGCCATTGAAGATTTGGCTATTGTTTCTGGAGTGATTGATGCCTGCAAGGATATGGGCATTAAAGTCTCTTTGGACGACTTTGGTACTGGCTACTCAACTTTAAGCCATCTTAAAGAGCTGTCGGTGGATATGCTCAAAATTGACCATGGCTTCGTGCGCGATATGCTGGATGACAAAAACAATTTGGCTATCATTAAAGGGGTGGTGGGCTTTGCGGACGCCTTCTCGTTAGAGGTGATTGCAGAAGGGGTGGAAACCCCTGAGCATGCAAAACGATTACTCGAACTCGGTTGTGAATTAGGGCAAGGGTACTGTATTTCTCGGCCTATGCCTGCAGATCGCGTGCTAGAGTGGTACGATGAATGGACCCACATGGCAAATGAGAGTAAAGAATGCGCGAACTAAAACAATTAGAACAACGCTGTAAAGACTTTGTATTGGACTCCATGGCAGCAGATAGTGCCCATGATATTGCGCATATTGAGCGTGTCGTCACACAGGCCAAGTGTTTAGCACAGAAAGAAGGTGCCAATGTGGTAACGGTTGTCGTAGCGGCTTGGCTGCATGACTTGGTCAATTACCCGAAAGATGACCCAAAACGAGCTCAGGCTTCGTTCGATTCCGCGACCAAGGCGGAGAGTTTTTTGAAATCGCTTGGTTTTGATAGTACAGAAATCAGTGCCATTCAACATGCTATCGTCACCCATAGCTTTAGTGCACAAGTGACACCTCGTACCTTGGAAGCAAAGGTGGTACAGGATGCAGATCGCCTAGATGCCTTAGGTGCCATTGGCATTGCCCGCTGTATGATGGTAGGCGGGCGATTGGATCGTAGTCTTTATGATTCCCTTGATCCTTTTTGTGAAATGCGCGAAGCAAATGATTTGCTGTATACCCTTGACCACTTCTTTGAAAAATTATTGTGCCTTGAGAATACCTTTCAAACCGATAGTGGCCAGTTGGAAGCCGCTCGTCGAACGGCCTTTATGCGTGAGTATTTAGCTCAGCTGAAAGCTGAAATTGTTAATTAGCTCGATCGAAGCGCTCTAGATTGCGGCTCATATGAGTGGCGGTGGCTAGGAAATCCTCTAGCTGCTGCTCAGATAGGCCTTGGGTCATGGCTTCGAGTGCTTCCATGTCTAACGCTTCGAGTAACTTAAAACAGCTTAAGCCTTTTTCTGATAGTTCAATAAAAAAGCTACGTTTATCTTCTGGGTTTGGCAGTCGGATGAGAAGTTGATGCTGATCCAACTCTTTAATTAAACGGGTGATTTGTCCTTTGTCTCGACCGGAGCGGGCAGCAATTAGCATTGGCGTGCATTGCGGAATTTCATGGATCAGCTTCATGATCAGAAAGTACAGCGGCGAAAGCGGGATACTGTGCTCCTGCATGGCAAAGCGCATCGCGTGCTTTAAACCAGAAATAATGCCGATCAAGGCGTGTTGAATGTCTCGTTCAAGTTGTGCCATAAATTCTCTTTATAGTATTGCTTAGGCGTCACTTCAGGGTAACAGATCAAACTCGTGGTTGCGGTCTGGTTCAGCGGTTTATGTCGTAAGCAGATAATATTCGCCATCTTGTTCAGTCAATTGGTATCTTTTTAAGGGTTCACCGAGACAAGGGCCAGAGACACAGGCACCTGAAGTCGGGTTAAATTGGGCGCTATGGAATTGGCACTCAATTAAAGAAAAAGAGTCATCAAAGCAATGGAAACTGTCATTCGCGAGACGTTTGTGTAGGTGCGGGCAGCTATTTTCATAAAGGTAGCATTGACTCTCAAACTTGAGGGCTAAGATGTGCGTTGCATCAACCGTGAAGGTCAGGCTTTGTTCATTCGATAATGACTGAATTTTTTCGATTTGTTGTTCGCTTAGCTGCAGCACAGAAACTTCACCCTTTGCATGTTTGTGAGGGTAAAGTGTATCGACTTAGCAAAGAAACGCCTATTGTTTTGTCGCTTGATTGCCGTCCTTTAGTTGGGCCTTTATACTCCGCCCTATGACTAAAAAAACCTCCACCGCTCAGAAAAAAACCACTTCGAATCGTCGTTCTGGGACCCGAAAACGGTCACCAAAACGTCCGTCTTTGTTACGTAAACTCCTGAAATGGCTTGTTTTGTTAGCCCTGCTGGCAAGTATTCCGTTTGCTATTTGGCTTTGGTGGTTAGATAAGCAGGTGGTGGCGCGTTTTGAGGGACAGAAGTGGCAAGTGCCGTCCGAAGTCTTCAGTGCGCCTCTGGTGTTGCAGGATGGTGCGCCTTGGCGCAAGCAGGATTTGGAGGCGGTGCTGTCGGAGTACGGATATCGCTTTGGTAAAAACAGCCAGAAGGTCGGTTGGGCCGCCCGCAGCCAAGCTAAGGTCAGTGCCCATCTACGTGATTACACCGATCATACGGGTTACCATCCGGCTTCGCGCCGAGTGTTTTCGTTTGCCAATGGTTTGCTACAAATCCAGGATGTGTCTGGTAAGCGTTATCGCACAGCGGTACTAGAGCCGCAAAAAATTGGTTACTTGTACGGTGGTAATACTGAAAACCGTGACATCCTTGTTTACGAGCAAATCCCCAAAAGCTTAATCGATATTTTAACGGCCACCGAAGACCGAGATTTCTTCGAGCACTTTGGTATCTCATTAACGGGTATCGCCCGTGCTGCATTTGTTAACCTCTCATCAGGGAGTCGCCGTCAGGGCGGTTCCACACTGACTCAACAGCTGGTTAAGAATATGTTCTTAACTTCAGAGCGAACCTATAGCCGTAAAGTCACCGAGGTCTTTATGGCGTTATTGCTGGAGTATCGTTACAGCAAAGAGCAAATCATCACCGCTTACGTCAACGAAGTGTATCTGGCGCAAGAAGGCGACAGTGCCTTGCATGGTTTTGCCGCCGCCAGCGAATATTTCTACGGGCGTCCTTTAAATGAGTTAAACCTCGATGAACAGGCGTTGCTTGTGGGGATGGTGAAAGGCCCGTCGTTATACAACCCTCGACGTAACCCTGAGCGTGCGCTACAGCGCCGTAATGTGGTGTTGGACTTGTTGTTTGAACAAGGTCGTTTGACGCAACCTCAAGTGGTCGCATTAAAAAAGCAGCCACTGCGCATTGCTACCGAGGGCAAGCGCCGCTCCGCTTACGGGGATTATCTAGATCTTGTCTCGATGCAGCTTGAGCGTGACTTTGATCAGGACGCGTTAGCGACGAAAAACCTTAAAATCTACACCGCCTTGGATATTCGTGCGCAAAGGGCTGCTCTGGACGCTATGCACGATCGTGTTGCGCAATTAGTGAAACAACGCAGTGGCTTAAAAGGGCTACAGGGAGCAATGGTGGTCACCGATCGCCATACAGGGCAAGTGCGTGCGGTAGTGGGTTCATCTGATAAGTTATACAGTGGCTTCAATCGCGCCTTGGGTGCGGTGCGTCCGATTGGTTCGTTGGCGAAACCGCCAATTTATCTGACCGCGATCGCCTCTGGGCGTTATACATGGTGGGACCGTCTTAAAGATGAGCCGAAGCGCTTTAAAGTGGGTAACTCAGTATGGGAGCCGCAAAACTATAGTCGCTCAGCCCATGGCGAAGTGCATATGTACGAAGCGCTGGCTAAGTCCTATAACTTAGCGACCATTGATTTGGCTAATTCATTAGGCTTTGATCGCGTGGCGCAGACGTTACGCGACCTAGGTGTTAAACGACCTTTTACTATGTATCCTTCGGTGGCTTTGGGGTCATTAGAGCTGTCGCCATTTGAGGTAGCCCGTTTATATCAACCTTTGGCTTCAACTGGCGAGAGTTCAGAGCTAGGTGTCGTTCTGTCGGTGATGGATCAGAATGGTAAAATGTTGAAACGCTTTGATCAAAGTAGTGAAGTACCTTTTACCAAGCAAGCGTTGTCGGTGACCTTGGCGGGGATGACCAAGTCGCCAGAAATCGGTACGGCGCAAGCGGCACAAGCGCAATTGCCTTGGTTACGATTTGCAGCCAAAACCGGAACCACCAACGATCAGCGCGACAGTTGGTTTGTGGGCATTACGGATGATTTTTTGAGTACGATTTGGCTTGGGCAAGATGATAACTCGCCAATGAACATTACCGGGAGTTCTGGGGCGCAATGGGTGTGGATTGATTTCGCTAAAGCCTTACCACAGCGCTCTTTGCCTAAAGCATTGCCTGAGGGGGCTGGTTATTATCAAGTGACCTTGGATGATTTTGAAATTGCAGCAGATCGCTGTAGTGACAAAGTAGAGTTACCTTTTATCGAAGGGACGCAACCACAGTCATCGACCTCTTGTCTCTGGCCATTTTAGAAAAAGCTGAACAAATGGGTTAAACACAGATTTGTAATTATCTGATATATATGGTTTTCTTTGCTGATTGTGTAAATTGTTGTATGTTTTTGTAAAGCTTGTGTCCGGGTGGTTTAACGAAGTGGTTAAGTGCTGATGATGAGAATAAATTCTAAAATAATAGGCGCAATCAAGGTGATGACGGCACCCCTTTTGGTATTGGGAGCACTTGCAAACCCTTTTACATACGCTTCGGCTGCCCAAGAGCCGCAAGAGTGCACCTCTTTGCTTGCGACAGGTAACCCTGAATACCCTCCCTTTCTATGGCGTGCTGAGCAGGGCGATGCGCTGCATGGTGCTGTCGCCAATTTGATGGCGAAGCTGAGTGATAAAATCGGTTTGCCGATTGAGACGCTCTATGTGGGACCATGGTCGCGATCGCAGCAGGAAGTACGTAGTGGCCGTGTGGATCTGATGGCGGGCGCATTTTACACCTCCGAGCGTGCGGAATATATGGAGTACTTCACACCGGCGATGATGTTTACTAAAAGCGTGGTGTGGCAATCGAATGTCGCGCCCTTTGAATACCAAAGTTGGAATGACTTAGTTGGGCGTTGGGGGGTGACTGTGATCAATAACAGTTTCGGCCAAGAATTTGATGCCTTTGCTAAGCAAAACTTGAATCTCCTCAGTGTGGCCAGCTTAGAGCAAGCGTTGGCAATGTTGGGCGCTGGCCGAGCGGATTACGTGCTGTATGAACGCAGTCCAGGTATAGCGTATGTTCAAAAGCTAGGACTTGATGCGGTGCGTTATGTAGAACCCGCTATCAGTAGTGAAGGATTATTCCTAACCATTTCAAAAATGTCCGCTTGTAACACACCTGAGATCAAACAGAAAATTGCGACGGCCTTGAGGGATCTGGTCGCGGAAGGTGAATCGCAAACGGCTTTGATTGATGCGCTAGCCGAGTGGCGAACTCCTACAGGATTAGAATGAAGCATTCGTGCATTGATGAACGAAAAAGCCGAAGCAATTTGCTTCGGCTTTTTCGTATCCAGAATCAGTTAAGTAGCGATTGGTACAGCTGAATCCATTGTTCGGTCACTCGTTCCCAGCTGTGGTCTTGCGACATGGCTTGGATCTGCAATGTGCGCCAAGTGGTTGCGTTGCCAAAGGCTTCTAAAGAGCGTTCGATGGCAGCCTGCAAATCCTCGACGGTAGCATGATTAAAGACAAAGCCATTGGCATTATGGCCTGCCTCAAACACGGTATCTGCCAACCCGCCTGTGTGACGCACGATAGGCAGTGTGCCGTACTTCAATGCATACAATTGTGTTAGACCACAAGGCTCAAAGCGTGATGGAATCAAGAGGGCATCCACGCCTGCTTGCAGACGGTGCGAATAGGCTTCATCGTAGCCAATACGAATGGCAACTTGCTCTGGATAGCGTTCTTGCAAGGCAAGGTATTGCTTCTCTAGCGACTTATCCCCTGACCCCAGCAGTATCAGCATAGCGCCGCGTTTCAGAGCAGGCTCAATCGCCACTGGGATTAAATCCAAGCCTTTCTGTTCGGTCAAACGACTGACCACACCAAATACCAGTGCGTGAGCGTTCTCCGGTAGGTTGTTTTCACGTTGTAGGGCTAATTTATTCTGCAGTTTTAAATCGATGCTGTGCAGGTCGTAATGGGTGTGGATAAATGGATCAATGCTCGGCGACCATTCGTTGTAATCCACACCGTTTAGAATGCCTGATAGCTTATAGCTAGCTGAGCGTAACGTGCCATCCAAACCATCTCCGTATTCCGGTGTTAAGATTTCTCTCGCGTAAGTTGGGCTTACCGTGGTAATTGCATTGGCATACACCAATCCAGCTTTCAAGGCCGAGTAGCGACCATAAAACTCCATGCCGTGAAGCGACAGCAGGTCGTGAGGTAAGCGTACCTTATCAAATTGGTCCAATGGGAAGCTGCCGTTGTAACGCAGGTTATGAACCGTGGTCACGATTGGGGGATGGTTTAAGCGCCATGCCGCCAGATAAGCCGCTGCAAATCCTGTCTGCCAATCATTCAAGTGTAAAATGTCTGGTTGCCAGCCAATTAGTCTGCCATGTTGAGTAATCATGGCGCACACCCAAGAGAAGGCCGCAAAGCGCACGTCGTTATCGCCAAAGTCATGGCCGTATTGATCTAGATAAGGGCCTGCTTCACGTTCAAATAAGCCTTGGCATTGCACTAAATAAATTGGCGTATGAGACTCAGGTAGGTGGGTTTCCAGCAGAATTAAGTCGCCCGTACCAAAAGGATTACCAAAATTTATCGAACTTTTGACCGGGGCCAATTTTTCGAGGATACCTCGATAAGCTGGCATGATAAGTTTAACGTCAATATCTTTTTTTCGTAGTGCAATGGGTAAGGCGCCTGCAACATCTGCAAGACCGCCGGTTTTAATTAGAGGGTGAATTTCAGATGCTGCAAACAGGACTTTCATAATTTTGATTTCGTATTGATTTAGTAATATGACCAGAGTATACCTAATTAAAGCCTAATATAGTCTGGGACTTGGATAAAAAAATTAAGGGTGATATATGGATTTAAATGCTGCGCGTATGAGTACTCTCTCGCTAATTTTAGCTGGGGGAAGAGGGTCTCGTTTGAAACAATTGACCGACCATCGTTCCAAGCCGGCGGTGCCTATTGCTGGTAAGTACAAGATCATCGACTTTCCTCTGTCAAACTGCATCAACTCTGGGATGAGAAAAATTGCCGTGCTCACCCAATACCGTTCTCATACGTTAAATCAACACGTCCAACGTGGTTGGAACTTTTTACGTTCTGATTTCAATGAATTTATTGAATTATGGCCTGCGCAGCAACAAACAGGTGAAGATTGGTACCGCGGTACCGCGGATGCGGTGTACCAAAACTTCAAAATGATTGATGAGCTAAACAGCGAATACATTTTAATATTGGCGGGTGATCACGTATATCGTCAAGATTATAGTGTCATGCTACAAGAGCATATCGAGAATAATGCCGATGTGACGGTGGCTTGTATTGAAGTACCGGTAAAAGAAGCGGATCAATTCGGTATTATGCATGTCGATGAAGAAGACAATATTATTGCCTTCGAGGAAAAACCGGCCAATCCGCCGACCATGCCTGGTAACCCAGAGGTTTCGTTGGCAAGCATGGGTATTTATATTTTTAGCACCAAATTCCTACGTGATAACTTAATGAATGATGCCAAGGACTGCGAGTCGAGCCATGATTTTGGTAAGGACTTGATTCCCATGTTTGTCGGCCGTTCAAAAATCAAAGCGCACCATTTTGCTAAAAGCTGCATTCCAAACGACAGCTACCCAGACAAGCCGTATTGGCGTGATGTAGGTACCCTAACTGCCTACTGGGAATCCAATATGGACCTGACCAAATTGGTGCCTGAATTGGATCTGTACGATGAGTCATGGCCAATTCGTACTACTCATTATCAGCGCCCAGCCGCGAAGTTTAACTACAACTACGAAGAGCGTATTGGGACGGCGCTTAACTCTGTGGTGTCGGCAGGTTGTATCGTGTCTGGCTCTACGGTGGAGCAGTCGATTCTGTTTAATAACGTGCGCGTCAATTCTTATTCGTATGTGAAAAATAGTGTCATTTTGCCTCGCTGTGATATCGGCCGTTACTGTCAGCTAACCAATGTGGTGGTGGATTCGGATACGAATATTCCGCCAAACACCATCATCGGTGAAGATCCTGTGGCGGATGCGGAACGTTTCTATCGTAATGAAGATGGCATAGTGCTCGTTACACAAGCCATGATTGATGCCTTACCTAAAGAAGACGCTTAATACAGCAAGCGTTTTCTAAACCAAGTTGAAAGCCCTATTTATTAGGGCTTTTTTCTTTTTGAGGGGATGAGAACAGCGGTTGCACGAAGTAGCCTTTGCTTTCTAATTCATGCACCACACTTTTCGGACCGCTAAGATGCAGTGCGCCAATCACGACAAAGGTGGTGCTTGAGCCACTAGGGGACTGTCCTAAATAAATGCTGATGACATCGGCCATGCGTTGGTTGCGATGGTCCAGCAGGGCTTCCATCATCGGCTTAAGTTGCGGTGTATCGAGCACATCTTGATAAACAAATTGATACAGGCCATCCGGATCCGCTTGGCGCCAATACTCGGTCATTTGCGCCATATAATCGTCATCCTCCATTTGCTCAAGGCTGGTAGTGAGCATGGCAAGCTGAGCGTTGAACGGGGCGTCGGCAATGGCGCTAATTTGTTGTTCAAGGCTTTCTATTTCAAGAATCGGCAGGTTGCGTTGTTTCGCTTGTTTGAGAAAATTTAAATCAATGCCGTATTCTGCTTGAAAGTCTGAATCCTTGAGCTGGGCTTGAGTCAATTGCTCGACCAGCATCCAAGGGCGTATGTGCAGTAAACGCTGATAGTCTGTGCCATTCTCTTGCGCGAAGTCTTTCAGCTTTTGTAACTGGCCTTGCGTCAAATAGTGATCGAGTGTAACGCCCTGTGGTAGCCACATTTTTGATTGCACTAAGCGTGAGGATTTATAAGGGTCGAGATTGTCGGGGTCTAGTTCCACCGCTAAGCGGTCTGCGCTGGCAAAAGCTGTCTGATAGGCTTCTGGTAATGGATAGAAGTCTGGTGTGAGGGCGTGAATAGAGCCGACTAGATATACCGTAGCGCCTTGGTTTTGCACTTTCCACATGAAAGGTTGGTAAGAAGATGCGATTGCCGACGCTTGGGCTATGACAAGCAGCGCGATAACGATAAACTTTGAGAATAAGTTGTGAAGGCGCATAGGATGTATCTACCTAATGTCACAAATGAGTGCAGGATTATCCCCGAAGCTTGTGGATAACCCATGTAGAGACTATGTGATAACTCTCTCAAAGCCTTATTTTCTCTGCTTTGAGTCGGTTTAGTATATTAATTCTTCAGTCACATAAAAATCATGCTCCAAAATGAGTGGTTGGAGCCAGAATGATCAAACAGAGGATCGAATTATGTTTACCGGTATTGTCCAAGGTATGGCGGAAGTGGTTTCCTGTCAAGAGAATGGTCGCAACCTTATTCTTGAAGTGAAATTCCCTCAGGGCATTATGTTGCAACAACAGTTAGGTGCCAGTGTAGCGATCAATGGTGTGTGTTTGACCGTTGCTAAGATTGAAGGTGATGTGCTGACCTTTGATGTGATCGACACCACCTTGAACTTAACCAACATTGGCAAGTTGCAGCCAGGGACACAGGTGAACTTCGAGCGTGCGGCGCGCATGGGCGATGAGGTCGGTGGTCACGTGATGTCAGGTCATATCATGACCACGGTAACGGTGCGTCAGATTGAGCGTATCGACGAAAGCTTCCATATTCGTTTTGCGGTAGATCTCGCCAACCCTGAGGTGGATGCGCGTCGTTACCTGTTTGACAAAGGCTACGTAGGCTTAAATGGTGCGAGTTTGACGATTAGTGCCATTGGCGATGATTGGATTGAAGTGTCTCTGATCCCTGAAACCTTGCGTCTCACCACCTTTGGCCTATTGCAAAGCGGCGATTTAGTGAATCTAGAGATCGACGCACATACTCAAGCGACCGTGGATACGGTAGAGCGCGTACTAAAACAGCGCGGTATTGTTCTGCCCTAATGTAAATAACAGGGATATGGCGTGAAAGCACTGAAATAAATGGAGTCTATGCCTGAATTTCGGTAGAATGCGCGCCATATTTTGCCTTGAGAACCTGTTTATAAGTCATTTATTACAAGTTTGGTGGATTTTGCCGAACTCTTTGGCTGTGTCTAGCATGTAGTGGACTTATCAACCGTTGCTCTTATAAATCGCTTTTTAAGTGTGAGTTTAAAGTGTCGAACAATCTAAAGCACATCCGAAATTTCTCTATCATCGCCCACATTGACCATGGTAAGTCGACTTTGGCTGACCGTTTCATCCAAAAATGTGAAGGTCTGTCAGAGCGTGAAATGGCCAACCAAGTGTTGGACTCAATGGACATCGAGCGTGAGCGTGGTATCACCATCAAGGCACAGAGTGTGACCCTTGATTACCATGCCCAAGACGGCAATACCTATCAACTTAACTTTATCGATACCCCAGGACACGTTGACTTCTCATACGAAGTATCACGTTCTCTAGCGGCCTGTGAGGGTGCATTGTTGGTGGTCGACGCAGCGCAGGGCGTGGAAGCACAGTCCGTTGCAAACTGTTACACAGCAATCGAGCAGGGGCTTGAAGTAATGCCGGTTTTGAACAAAATCGACTTGCCGCAAGCGGAGCCAATTCGTGTGGCTGCTGAGATTGAAGAAATCATCGGTATTGATGCGACGGATGCGGTGACTTGTTCTGCGAAAACAGGCTTGGGTGTTGACGATGTGCTTGAGCGCTTGGTTGCAACCATTCCTGCGCCAGAAGGTGATACCGAAGCACCGCTGCAAGCCTTGATTATCGACTCTTGGTTCGATAACTACTTGGGTGTTGTGTCTTTGGTGCGTATCAAACAAGGTACGCTACGTAAGAAAGACAAGATTTTCATCAAGTCGACGAAACAATCTTACCCAGTGGATAACATTGGTATCTTTACACCAAAACGTAAAGAGACCGGTGTTCTAAAAGCGGGTGAAGTAGGTTATGTGGTCGCGGGTATCAAGGATATCCATGGTGCACCAGTGGGTGACACCATTACTCACATTGCAACCCAAGACGTGGCGCCACTGGCTGGTTTCCAAAAGGTAAAACCACAGGTTTACGCGGGTCTATTCCCGGTCAGTTCCGATGATTACGAAGACTTCCGTGAAGCGCTAGATAAGCTAACGCTAAACGATGCGTCCTTGTTCTTCGAGCCAGAAACTTCTGATGCATTAGGCTTTGGTTTCCGTTGTGGCTTCCTTGGTATGCTGCACATGGAGATCATTCAAGAGCGTCTAGAGCGTGAATACGATCTTGATCTGATCACCACTGCGCCGACGGTAGTTTACGAAGTGGAACTAAACAACGGTGACGTGATCAACGTAGACAGCCCGTCGAAGATGCCGGATCCAGGTACTGTGCGCAACATGCGTGAGCCGATTGTTGAGGCTAACATTCTAGTACCGCAAGATTACCTAGGTAACGTGATTTCATTGTGTGTGGAAAAACGTGGTATCCAAAAAGACATGCAATACGTGGGTAGCCAAGTGCAACTACGTTACCACCTACCGATGAACGAAGTGGTTCTAGACTTCTTCGACCGTCTGAAGTCTTGTAGTCGTGGTTTTGCGTCGTTGGATTACTCTTTCCACCACTTTGAAGAAGCGCCATTGGTGCGTTTGGATATCTTGATCAACGGTGAGCGTGTCGATGCCTTGGCTTTGATCATGCACCGCGACAACGTACAAACCAAAGGTCGTGCATTGTGTGAAAAGATGAAAGACCTGATTCCACGTCAGATGTTTGACGTGGCGATCCAAGGTGCGGTTGGTGCCAAAGTTATTGCTCGTACTACGGTCAAAGCACTGCGTAAAAACGTAACCGCGAAGTGTTACGGTGGTGACGTGAGCCGTAAGAAGAAACTGCTACAGAAGCAGAAAGAAGGTAAAAAACGTATGAAGCAGGTCGGTAACGTTGAGGTACCGCAAAGCGCGTTCTTAGCGGTTCTAAAAGTAGACAGCTAAGACGGAAATGATAAGGGCCGCATGCATGTGCGGCTCTTTTACTTGGAGAAGTAGTATGGATTTTGATTTCGAGTTGATCTTGGCTGTGGCCTTTGTGGTGACCTTCGCGGCTTGGTTGTATGACCGCCTTGTGTTTGCCCCAAAACGCAAACAAATCCTTCAGCAAATGGCGCCTGAAGCGGCATTGCGATTGGATAAGAATGCAAAGCTAAGGTTGGCAGATACGCCTAAATGGTTATTGGAAGTCAAATCTTACTTTGTCATCATTGCCGTGATCTTCGGTTTGCGCTCGTTTGTCGCAGAACCGTTCCAGATTCCATCAGGATCCATGTTGCCAACTTTAGAAATTGGCGATTTCATCCTAGTGAACAAAATGGATTACGGCTTGCGTTTACCGGTGTTGAATACCACTCTGATTGAAACAACAGAGCCTAAACGTGGCGATGTGGTAGTGTTCAAATACCCTGAAAACCCAAGCCTTAACTACATTAAGCGCATGATTGGTTTACCAGGTGATGTGATCAGTTACCACAACAAGCGTTTGATGGTGAATGGTAAGCTGATGGATGAAGAGTTACTGGCGGAATTGCCAGTGTCTAAGAATCCAAGCCGTGAGCCAGTGGCAGTGTTTGAAGAAAATTTAGACGGTGTTGCCCATCAGGTTTACAAGAGCTACCGCCGCAATCCACTAGAAGGGGATTGGGTGGTGCCAGAAGGCCATTACTTTGTCATGGGTGATAACCGTGATAACAGTGCAGATAGCCGCGTATGGGGCTTTGTGCCAGAAGAAAACTTAAAAGGTCGTGCCTTTTATGTTTGGCTGCACTGGGATGAATTTTTCAGTCTCCCAAGTATTAAGAATAACGGTTTAATTGAATAATAATTTTTGGAGAAATTTTGAGCTCTCTTTATGAAAAACTGTGTCGGCGCATAGGTTACTTTTTTGCCGACCTTGGGCTGCTTGAGTTGGCGTTGACCCACCGTAGTTATGGTGGGAAAAACAACGAACGATTGGAATTTTTGGGCGACTCGATCTTAAATTATGTGATCGCAGAAGACCTATTTCATCGTTTTCCAAAAGCCAAAGAAGGCGAGTTAAGCCGACTGCGTGCGTCCCTTGTAAAAGGTGACACCTTGGCCGAGTTAGCTCGTGAGTTCCAATTAGGGGACTTTTTGAAACTGGGTGCGGGCGAATTAAAGAGTGGCGGTTTCCGTCGTGATTCGATTCTGGCCGACGCAGTGGAAGGCATTATCGGCGCGATTTACCTAGATGCCGGTATGGATGTATGTCGTCAGCACATTTTGGAGTGGTACAAAGAGCGTCTTAATGCAACATCACTAAAAGTGGTCACCAAAGACGCTAAAACACGTTTGCAAGAGTTCCTACAAGCGCGCAAGCATTCTCTGCCTCAGTACGAAGTAGTAGATATTGTCGGCGAGCCTCATGCACAAACGTTTTTTGTCCACTGCCAAATTGAGTTGTTCGATGCGCCAATCGAAGGTAAAGGCAGTAGTCGACGAATCGCTGAGCAAAATGCTGCAGCCAAAGCGCTTAAAGAGCTGGAAAAGAACTAAATGCATCACGAAGAAGAGTATCAAGAGATTACGCACTGTGGTTTTGTGGCGATCGTGGGTCGCCCAAATGTGGGTAAATCCACCCTAATGAACCATATCCTCGGCCAAAAGCTGTCGATTACATCGCGTAAGCCGCAAACCACTCGTGATCAGATTTTGGGTGTGCAGACTAAAGGTCACATCCAAACGATCTACGTAGATACCCCTGGACTACACAAAGGTCAGGATAAAGCCATTAACCGCTACATGAACCGTACCGCTAACCAAGCATTGAAAGATGTCGATGTGGTGCTATTTGTGATCGATGCGGAACGCTGGACAGACGAAGACGATAACGTATTGGCGAAAGTTCGCCATGCGGATTGTCCAGTGGTGTTGGTGGTGAACAAGGTCGACAAGCTGGAAGAAAAAGACGAGCTATTGCCACGTATGATGGTGTTGTCAGAAAAAATGGACTTTGCGCAAATCGTGCCGATTTCGGCATTGCGTAATAAGAACCTTGATCGTCTAGAAACCCTGGTAGAAAGCTACATTCCTGAAGGTGTGCAGTATTACCCAGAAGATCAAATTACCAACCGTAGTTCGCGCTTCCTAGCGGCGGAAATCGTACGTGAGAAAATCACACGTCAGCTTGGTCAAGAAGTACCTTACGAAGTGGCGGTACAGATCGAAGAGTTCGTCTATGAAGGCACGACCATTCATATCAGTGCTTTGATTCTGGTTGAGCGTGATGGTCAGAAGCGCATCATCATTGGTGATAAGGGCTCCAAGATTAAGCTGATTGGTAAAGAAGCGCGTATCGACATGGAGAATCTGTTCCAGCAGAAAGTCATGTTGAACCTATGGGTGAAAGTGCGTTCTGGCTGGTCCGATGATGAGCGTGCCTTGGCCAGTTTAGGTTACCAAGACGATTAATCTGTGCGCGTCCAAGGCTACGTCATACACACACGTCCATTTCAGGATGACAAGGTCTTAGTCGACTTGTTGACCCAAGAAGCGGGCTTGGTGCGTGGCGTTTGGCGCAAAAAATCCAAAGAGGCTCGGGTATCCCCCGGGTCTTTTTTGTTGCTGGAATTCGAGCTGGCTGGCCGTGCCGAGCTAAAAACCATCCGCTCCGCTGAAGCCTTGGAAGCGCCCGTATTGCTGCAGGGAACCGCGCTTTACAGCGCCTTTTATGTGCATGAGCTGATTGAACGTCTATTGCCTGTGGGGCTGCCGTTTGAGCCCTTGTACATTCTGTATCGCTGGTTAATTACCCATTTGGCTGGGGAAGCCCCTGTGGCCCCTTTGTTAAGGCGCTTTGAGCTTGGGTTATTTGAAGAGCTTGGGATTCAGGTCAACATGCGTGCCACGAGCAGGGGTGAAGCGCTTGAGGCGAAGCAGCTGTATCAATTGCACTCCAAGTTTGGTTTGCGTCCCTATTATGGCGAGCAACCCAAGGTGAAACCGATCGTCTATCTAGATGGTACGGCGGCCTTAGCCTATGCTGAAGGGCGTTGGGATAATCGCCATGTGTTGGGCTTAGCCAAAGAGCTGCATCGGGCATGGCTGGATCAAGCCTTAGGTGCCAAACCGTTGAAGTCCCGCTCTCTGTTGCCAAGCAAGCCCTATGATGGGGAGCGCTTATGGCAGGTGCCGTTATTTAAGTTATCAGACAAAGTTTAAGAAGCCTTTATGATTATTGGTATTGGAACGGATATTGTTGAGATAGAGCGTATTGCGTCTTCGATTGAGCGCTTGGGTGAGCGTTTTGTGAACCGTATCCTAACGCCTTCCGAGCGTGAACAATTTGCCCAATTGAACCCGCAGCGAGCGGCGTCGTTTCTCGCGAAACGCTTCGCGGCGAAAGAAGCCGCTGTTAAAGCCTTAGGCACAGGGATTGGTTCGGGGGTGAGCTTTCAGCATTTTACCGTGGTTAATCTGCCATCCGGTAAGCCGGTCTTAGAAGTGGATGAAAGCATTCAAGCCATGCTTGAACGCCCAGTCAAATGGCATCTTAGTTTGTCGGATGAGCTGCAGTTTGCGTTGGCATTTGTGACCCTTGAGGCCACGGAATAAGTGTTTGAGCGTTTTCTAAACGCTCTAAACTGCTCATAAAGTCTTCAAACACTTCTTCGACTTCATCAAGCCCCAGCTCTTTTAAGTGAGTTTCTAAAAAGTTCGCATGTTTGGTGAGCTCAATGGTGCCAGAGTATTTGCTGGCGCCGTGTATACGATGCACGGTGGCGATCAACTTTTCCAGATCACGATTTTCAAAATGATGGATCAATAAGCGTCGATCTTCGCTGAGAGATTGCATCAACATGTCAAACAGGTCTCGCGCGGCTTGGGCACGGTTGCCGGCCATGGACAGTGCCTTATCCAGATCGAATACCTCGGACAGAACTTCTTCCACCTGACTGGTAAGGTTCTTGTTCGTAGTACACCATTCACTCAAGGTATTCAGTAGAGTTTCTTCATTGATTGGCTTGGTCAGATACGCATTCATACCACTGGATAAAATGGATTGCTGCTCTTGTGCTAGAGCATGTGCTGTTAAGGCGATGATCGGCGTGTTTTGATAGCCCTCGATTTGACGCAGGTGCTTGGTAGCTTCCATGCCGTCCATCTGTGGCATTTGGATGTCCATAAGAATCAAATCAAAGTGTTGCTGTATCGCCATATCAATCGCTTGCTGACCGGAGTAGGCCAAGCTTAAGTGAATCTGGTGTGGTTCCAACCAATGTCCTAGCAATTGTAAGTTGATCGCGGTGTCATCGACTGCCAGCATATGCAAACCGGCCAGATGTTGCCAAGCGTTACTGTCCTCAGGAGAAGGTGTCAGTGACGTGGTAGTTTGTGCGTTTGGCTGATTTAGATTGCGTAGGGCACTGTACAGTCGTTTCAACGAAATAGGCTTTTGTGCCAAATGCGATGCCAATTGGTATTGTTGAGCATGTAAGGCCAAGTGGCTAGAGGGCTTAGCAAGTACAATTGACGGTAATTGATAGCGTTGCGACAGGTAATGGGTCAGCTCGGCCGCTTCTTCGGCATCGGTTTGTTTGATGCCAGTGCAGATTAACGCCGCTTGGTAAGTTTTCTCTGTGCTGTGTAATGACGCCATAAATTGCTCGACCGAGCTGGTAAAGTTATAGCTCACGGATAACTGTGTTAAGCAGTTGCTGAGGTATTCGCGATAGTTACTGCCTGGCTCGTAAATGATGACATGCTGATTGAGAGGCGGCAGGGTCTCACTGGTTTTGCTTGAACTTTGTAGGCGAATATTGAAGTAGAAGTTGGAGCCTCGCTCGAGTTCGCTGTTGACGCCGATGTTGCCGCCCATTTGTTCGATCAGCTTTTTGGTGATCACTAGCCCTAAACCGGTACCAGCATAGCTTCGGGTGTGGCTGGAGTCTACCTGAGAAAATGGTTTAAACAGCTGGCTCAGTTTTTCGTTGGGGATGCCGCAGCCGGTGTCGACGACTTCGATGCGTATATCGAGATCAGTGGCAGATAATGGGGTGCAGCTGGCAAAGACTTGTATCGAGCCTTTTTGGGTGAATTTGATCGCATTACCCACCAAGTTATTGAGGATTTGGCGTAAGCGAGTCTTATCCCCCTTGACCCAATCCGGCAGGTTGCTGTTGAAATTGGGGATCAAGTCGATGTCTTTGGTTTCGCTGAAGGGGGTGGACGCCAACGAGTGCAGCACATCGTCGATGGTGTCCTTGATATTAAAGTCTTCTCGGTCGAGTACCACCATCTTGCCTGCTTCAATTTTTGAGAAGTCGAGGATGTTGCCAATGGTCGTCAGTAGATCATTGGTGGATTGCGAAATGGTATCAACGTAGACCTGTTGTTGAGGGCACAGATTGTCTTTTTGCAACAAGTTGCTATAGCCCAAAATAGCGTTGAGCGGGGTGCGAACCTCGTGGGAAATATTGGCTAAGAACTGGGTTTTTAAGCGGTTTGATTCCATCGCCTCTTTATTGGCGATATGCAGCTGAGCGCTTTTTTCTTCCAGCAACACGGCGTTCTCACGAGTTTCTTTGGTTATCTGATTGATCTCGTTTTCTAGCTCGGTGCGATAGTTCTTGAGTCGTTCAGAGATGTAATTCAGCGCTTCTCGAGTTTTTTGTAAATAACTCGGTAAGCGAATGGCGTTGGCTTTTTCATAATCACCACTGGTAATCAGAGCCAAGCTATCGGTGATATTTAGCCATGGCGCGGCGATACGTAAAGCATAGCGCCAGCAAACAAAAGCGCTGATCAGTGCAGCAATGAAAAAGTAGCCCAGAACGGACAGAGCAATGGTGATGTTGCCAAGCTGGAGACGTTGGGTGCTGGAATTAACTTGTATCCAGCCAAGAAGTTCCTGTTGCGGCGCTTTGGATAGGCCAATGGCATCCGCGAGAATAGTGCTGTTGGGCTCTAGAAAAGGTGTGTCCGTTAAGTTGTTTTGGCTAAGGTTGGCGTAGTAAATGGGCGCGCTAGTGACGTAATGGTCCACTTCATCAAGATAGTAGCTCTGCACCTTGCTCGACAGGGTGTCCTTTGAGTCATGGATTTGCCCGACACTGTCAATCAAATCGCCTTGGCTATTGAAGTAACTGACCCCGACAATATCCTGTTGACGTAATAAGCTGTGAATATTGCTGCTGATCAGGTTGCGGTCATTAAAGAGTAGAGCGTATTCACTGGAATTGGCGGTTTGTTCGGCTTGATAGCGGTTGATGTACTCGAATTGAGCTTTGCTATCAAAGATTTCTACCAGATAGATAATGATAGAGGTAGAGATCAGAATACCGAGAACAGGAAGAAAAATGGCTTTCCATAATTTAATTTGTAGGGCTGAGCTACTGGATGAGCGCATTTTTCATTTCCTATTTCTCTACAAGAAGTTTAGTAACAAGCTATGTTACCTTTACTCTTACGGCGATCGCATTCCCGTTCGTAGTTTTCGCAAGCAAGAACTTTGGTTCTTGATGGGTTGCTGATAGTTTTACATTCACGCCATTTTTGACGAAGTTCGGCATCTGGGATATCCGCAGAGGCGCCACCGCCAAACATATCGCAACCAGAAAGTACCAAGGTGGCAAGCAAGGCGCTGATTACAAGGGGCTTTTGCATAGTCTGTCACTCCTAGTGCAACATTATGGACCTAAATTTATAACAAGTTTGTATTTTATTCTGAACTGGATGTGCATTCTAATACGTTCTGGTAAAAAAGCGTAAACCATTAATTTATATAATATCTCAAGTGTCTGAGTTTATGATCGAATATCCAACTATTGAATCTATTATAGGCAATACGCCTGTAGTTAAGTTACAGCGACTGAATCCTAACCCTAGCAATACCATCTTATTAAAGCTTGAAGGGCAAAACCCAGCAGGCTCGGTGAAAGATCGTCCTGCACTGAATATGATCGCTCAGGCCGAATTACGTGGCGATATCAAGCCAGGCGATAGCCTTATTGAAGCCACCAGTGGCAACACTGGGATTGCCTTAGCCATGGCTGCGGCGATCAAGGGTTACGAAATGCACCTGATTATGCCGGACAACATGAGCCAAGAGCGCAAATCGGCAATGTCCGCTTATGGCGCGATCCTGCATTTGGTGAGCAAAGAAGAGGGCATGGAGCGTGCTCGTGACCTAGCTTTGGAAATGCAAGCTGAAGGCAAGGGCATAGTTTTGAACCAATTTGGTAACCAAGACAATCCGAGTGCCCACTATGTTTCCACGGGACCAGAAATTTGGCAGCAGACGCAAGGCCAAGTGACGCACTTTGTTAGCTCAATGGGCACTACGGGAACCATTATGGGGATTTCTCGTTACCTAAAAGAGCAAAATCCAGCGATTGAAATCATCGGTCTGCAGCCATCTGAAGGCAGTAGTATTCCGGGTATCCGCCGTTGGCCAAAAGAGTACCTTCCGACCATCTTTGACGAAAAGCGCGTTGATCGTGTGATGGACGTGGATCAAGAGGATGCAGAAGTGATTATGCGTCGCTTGGCCAAAGAAGAGGGCATCTTCTGTGGCGTGTCTTCGGGTGGCGCTGTGAGTGCCGCCTTAGAATTGTCAGAGCAAGTGAACAACGCGACCATTGTTGTGATCATTTGCGACCGCGGTGATCGTTACCTGTCTACTGGCGTGTTTAACGCCGTGTAAAATCCAAGGCTTACCCTAGGTCGTCGAGTTCGAATAAGGTATCATCTGCACATTATTTCTTTGTCAGAGACGTTACCTTGAAACACCGATCGAATCGTCGAACTCGACCCTCTCAGGATAAGCCTATCTCTTCCCCTATCCGCACTTTGACCATTGAGAATACCACTCATGAAGGGCATGGTGTGGCGCGCGAGAATGGTAAAGTAACCTTTGTTGAAGGTGCCCTTGCGGGTGAGCAAGTCGAAGTCCGCCTTATTAAAGAAGGTCGCCAATTCAACCAAGCCGTTACCCTTAAACGTTTGCAAGACAGCCCTGTACGTGTGGCGCCGCCATGCCCTCATTTTGAGCAATGTGGTGGCTGTCAGCTACAACATCTGGATGTAGCGGCTCAGCGTGATCTGAAAGTAGACTGGTTAAAAGGGCAATTTCGTAAGTTGGCATTGCCGGATGAAATGAGCCGCTTGGAAGGCAAAGACTTCGGTTACCGTCGTCGGGCACGCATTTCTGTGTTTGTGAAAAATAATCAGGCGCAAATCGGTTTTCGTGCCAAATCCTCTAATAACATTGTTGATATTGAACAGTGCCAAGTTTTGGAACCGTCTTTGCAAGCGGTTTATCAAGCTTTGCGTGAGCAACTGTTGGCGTCGCCATTAGTGGCTAAGCTGGGGCATATTGAGCTGTTGCTAGACGATCAAGGCGTTTGCGTCGTGTTGCGCCAATCCCGTGAGATAGCGAAACAGGACCAGCAGGCACTTAATGATTGGGCGCAAACGCAGAAGGTCACCTTGTTATGGCAAGCACCAGAGCAGAAAAAAGTTGCAATCGACTCACCGCGCCACTACACCATAGATGGCTTAGCATTGAACTTTCACCCACAGGACTTTATCCAAGTGAATGCTGAAATCAACCAAGCCATGGTGGAACAGGCTATGAATTGGTTGTCGCTTTCCCAGGAAGACGTGGTGTTAGACCTCTTTTGTGGTGCTGGTAACTTCTCTTTGCCGTTGGCAAAACGAGCAGGGCGTGTGTTAGCGGTGGAAGCAATTGAGTCCATGGTGGAAATGGGGCAAAGTAATGCGGCGCAAGCGCAATTAGAGAATTTAGAATTCTTGGCGGCAGATCTTACACAAGCACCGCCGAATCAATTGAAGAAAGCAAAAATCAGCAAAGCATTGTTAGACCCACCACGGGCCGGTGCGTTTGAGTTTTTGCCAACCTTAGTGCGTTTGAAACCGCAACAAATTTTGTATGTTTCTTGCAACGCTTCTACCTTGGCGAGGGACGCCGAGTACTTGGTTGAAAATGGATTTCGTGTGACCAAGGTGTGCATGATGGACATGTTCCCGCACACCTCGCACGTTGAAGCAATGATGTTATTGCAGAAATAAGTTGTTACCAGAAGGGTAGTTATATGGTTACGGTAAGAAAGGATCACCCTGTTTTAGCAGACGGTAGTGTCGACATCGATGCATGGATGTCGCAGTTTGCGGACAAAGTCGATGACGCAAGTCGTGTGCCTCTTAGAATGGCCTGTGAATTGGCAAGGCAAGCGGAAGCTGCATCCGGGCGATCCTCTTATTGGGGACCACAGGCCAGTACTTTCCGTGCTGGTTTAGAGATGGTGGAAATCTTGGCTGGTTTTCGTGCCGACCAAGATTCCTTGATCGCCGCTGCTCTGTATCGCGTGGTCCGTGAAGACCAGCTGGTGCTGTCTAAAGTCAGTGACATGTTTGGTCGTAAAGTGGCGTCCTTGATCGAAGGCGTGATTCGCATGGGCGAAGTGTCTAAGAACCTGTCTAAAGACACCACCGCAGAGGTACTTGGCAGCCACGAAAACCAGCTTGAATCCCTACGTAAGATGCTGGTGTCGATCATCGACGATGTACGTGTGGTATTGATTAAACTGGCAGAGCGCGCCTGCGCTATCAAAGAAGCCAAACATCAAAGTGACGAGCGCAAAGAGTCCGTTGCCCTTGAAGTGCAAAGCGTGTACGCGCCTTTAGCGCACCGTCTAGGCATTGGTCACATCAAGTGGGAGCTTGAAGACCTATCGTTCCGCTACTTATATCCAAGTGAATACAAACGTATCGCTAAGTTATTGGACGAGAAGCGTCTTGATCGTCAGCAGTTTATTGACGATGTGATTAACGTTCTCAAAGAGCGTATGGAAGCCATCAATATCCACGCGGATGTCAATGGCCGAGCCAAGCACATCTACAGTATCTGGCGCAAAATGCGTCGTAAGAACATCCCGTTTGATGAAGTTTATGATGTGCGTGCGGTGCGCATCCTCGTGGATGAGCCAATGCAGTGTTACGGCGTACTTGGCATTGTCCATAACTTGTGGAAACCGATTCCGCAGGAGTTCGACGACTACATCAGTAACCCGAAATCCAACGGCTATCAGTCTCTGCATACGGCCGTCGTGGGGCCGCAAGGTCGCGTGCTAGAAATTCAAATTCGTACCCACAAAATGCACGAAGACGCCGAGCTTGGCGTCTGCGCCCACTGGAAATATAAGGGCACGGATTTAAGTTCAAACAGCTCGAGCTACGAAGAGAAATTGCAGTGGCTACGCACCATTCTCGACTTCCATGAAGTGCAAGGGGATCTTGAATCCTTGAGCGAGCAAGTCATGAATGATATCGAGCAGGATCGTATTTACGTGTTCACACCCGATGGTCACGTGGTCGATCTACCGGTTAATGCCACGCCCGTGGATTTTGCTTACCGCGTACATACGGAAATCGGTCACCGTTGTCGTGGAGCTAAGGTCAATGGCAAGATCATTTCGCTGGTTACGCACCTGAAAACGGGCGACAAGGTGGAGATTTTGACCACCAAAGATGGCGGTCCAAGTCGTGATTGGTTGCATCCAACTCTAGGCTACGTCAATACCAACCGTGCGCGAGCGAAAATTCAAAGCTGGTTTAGACGTGAAGATCGTGAGAAGAACCTCGAAGCCGGTCGCAATGTGTTGGACAAGCAGCTGAAACGTTTGGGTATCGAAGACAATAAATTGGACTACGATGCCATCGCCGAGCGTTTCAACTTCATCAGTGGTGAAGATGTCTATGTATCGTTAGGGGCGGGGGATATTCAGCTGTCACGTGTATTACGTGTGATTGATGATATCCATGGTTTGGATGGTGAACCAACGCCACGTCCGATTCGCTTGAAGAAAAGTCGCCATAAATCCTCTGATAATGACATCCATATCCAGGGGGTGGGCAAGTTATTGACGCAAATGGCAAAGTGCTGTTCGCCCATTCCAGGCGATGATATCGTCGGCTACATCACCCAAGGTCGTGGCGTGTCGATTCATCGTCAAGACTGTATCAATGCGGCACAGCTTCAGTTAGAAGAACCAGAGCGAATGGTGCAAGTGAGTTGGGGCGAAGAGGTGGATAACCTCTATCCCGTGAACATCCGCGTACAAGCGTATGATCGAACGGGTCTGCTGAACGACATCACCTCACTGTTGGCAAATGAGAAAGTAAACTTGCTTTCGATGAATACCTTATCCGCCAAAGCCGATCACACGGCGGCGATTCGTTTTACCATCGAAGTCAGTGAAATCAGTGCGCTATCACGTTTGCTGCATCGTATTAATCAACTGCCAAACGTTCTGGATGTATTCCGGGAGCGCGACAATTGAAGTACAGCCTAAATGACTTGCTCGCATTGATGACCATGTTGCGTGATAAACAATATGGTTGTCCTTGGGATCAGAAACAGAGTTTTGCCACGATTGCGCCCTACACCCTAGAAGAAGCGTACGAGGTGATGGATGCGATCATTCGCGGTGATCGCAGTGATTTGAAAGACGAACTGGGCGACTTGTTGTTCCAGGTTGTGTTTCACGCACAAATGGCCAGCGAAGAAAATGCGTTTAATTTCTCCGATGTGGTGCAGACGATTGTAGAAAAAATGCTACGTCGTCATCCACATGTGTTTCCCGATGGTACATTTGACAGTTATGCCAGCCCCAATCCGCTTTCGGAACAAGAGATTGGTGAACAATGGCAACTGATTAAGGCACAGGAAAAGCAAGCCAAGGGAAGACCTGAGCAAGGCCTACTGGATTCAGTACCCAACAGTATGTCCGTGCTCAGCCAAGCGGTGAAATTGCAAAAGCAAGCAGGCAAAGTGGGCTTTGATTGGCAAGATGTCAAACCAGTGTTCGCTAAAATTCGTGAAGAGTTGGATGAACTAGAAGAAGCCATTGAACACTTATCTCACGCTGAGGCGGAAGCCGAATTGGGCGATATTTTGTTCGCGGTGGCGAATTTAGCGCGTCATTTGTCTATTTCGCCTGAGCAAGCCTTGATGCAGACTAATGTGAAGTTTCGCAGACGTTTTGCATTTATTGAAAGCGCATTATCAGAACAACAGAAAGCCCTGACGGATTGCTCGTTAGACGAGTTAGATCAGTTGTGGGAACTAGCTAAAGCCAACGGCTTATAAAAGTCAGACTCGCATAGCGGGCTTATATAGAGAACTAAGGAGACGTATTGTGACCGATCGTCAAGCCTCGTTACGAGAAAACGTACGGTTGTTAGGGGATTGCTTAGGGGAAACCATGAGCAATCATTTGGGCGAACGATTCTTAGAGACGGTTGAAAACATCCGCCGTCTATCCAAAGAAGGTCGTCAAAGTGGGGACTCTAGTGCCTTGATTGAAGCGTTAGAAGCGCTTGATGATCAGGATATTGTTCCGGTTGCACGCGCGTTTAACCAGTTCCTAAACCTTTCTAACATTGCCGAGCAGTACCACCGCGTACACCGTCGCCGTTCTAATGAGAGTAAGGGTATTTACAAAAACCCAATTGGTAACCTGCTTGGTCGTCTGCAAGCGCAGAATTTCAGTGCTGAGCAAATGGTTGAAGCACTGCGCAATCAAGCGATTGATCTAGTACTAACCGCTCACCCAACAGAAGTGGTGCGTCGTTCATTGATTCGTAAGTACGACAACATTTCTAGTGAATTAGAAGCGCTAGACAAAGACAACATTCTGCCACTTGAACAGCAGAAACACGTTCGTCGCTTGAGTGAAATTATTACTCAGGCATGGCACACGGATGAAATCCGTGCCGAGCGCCCAACGCCTGTTGACGAAGCGAAATGGGGCTTTGCCGTGATTGAACAATCACTGTGGCAAGCGGTGCCTCAGTTCTTCCGTCAATTGGATGAGCAGTTCAAACAATACACCGGTGAAGAGCGCCTGCCACTAGATCTAGCACCGATTCGTTTTGCTACCTGGATGGGCGGTGACCGTGACGGTAACCCAAATGTGACCCACACGGTAACCGAAGAAGTGGTGATCCTAGCTCGCTGGATGGCAGCGGACTTGTATCAGAAAGACCTACTCGAGTTGCGTGCCGAGTTCTCGATGGTTGACTGCAACCAAGCTCTGCGTGAGCGTGTTGGCGACAGCCCACAACCTTACCGTGAAGTGATTCGTAGTCTCGAACGTAAGGTTGAAAAGACCAAAGCTTGGGCCAAGGCTAAGCTAGACGGCGAAGCCGTGTCTGATGCCGGTATCATGCTGGATAGCAAAGAACTGATGGAAGACCTAATGCTGTGCTACCAGTCACTACTAGACTGTGGCATGAAGGTAATTGCCAACGGTTCGGTGCTGGACTTGATTCGTCGCGTGGCGACTTTCGGTATGACATTGGTACGTCTAGACGTGCGCCAAGATTCATCGAAACACATTGAAGCGCTATCTGCGATCACTCGTTTCTACGGTCTAGGGGATTACGCGGAATGGGACGAAGCGTCGCGTCAGGCATTCTTGCTAGCTGAGCTGAATTCTAAACGTCCGTTGATCCCGAATGACTGGCAACCTGAGCCAATGGTGGCTGAAGTACTGAGTACGTTTAAAACCATTGCGAATGGCTACCAGAACTCGTTTGGTTCCTATGTGATTTCCATGGCGAGCTCACCATCCGATGTGTTGGCGGTTGCTTTGCTACTGAAAGAGTCTGGCGTGAATTTCAACATGCGCATTGTGCCATTGTTTGAAACGCTAGCGGACTTGGATAACGCTGAACCAACCATTGAGCAGTTGTTCTCATTGCCTTGGTACAAGTCGTACATCAACGGCCACCAAGAAGTCATGATTGGTTACTCTGATTCTGCTAAAGATGCGGGTCAAATCGCAGCGACTTGGGGCCAATACCGTGCTCAAGAAGCGTTGACGAATCTATGTAATAAACACGGCGTACACCTGACCTTGTTCCATGGTCGCGGTGGTACCGTAGGACGTGGCGGCGGTCCAGCACACGTAGCTATCTTGTCGCAACCACCAGGCTCGGTACAAGGTTCTATCCGTGTCACAGAGCAGGGCGAAATGATCCGCTTTAAGTTTGGTGTGCCGGATATCGCGGTACGCTCGCTAGAGCTTTACTGTTCTGCGGTATTGGAATCTTCTTTGATCCCTGCAGAGGGTCCAAAACAAGATTGGCGCGCGCTAATGGACGAAATGGCGGAAGAAGGTATGAACCAATACCGCTCGATCGTACGTGGTCATGAAGATTTCGTGCCTTACTTCCGTGCGATCACGCCGGAGCAAGAGTTGGCGAAATTACCTCTAGGCTCGCGTCCTGCTCGTCGTCGTTCTGACGGTGGTGTAGAGAGCTTGCGTGCGATTCCTTGGATCTTTGCGTGGATGCAGATTCGTATGATGTTGCCGGCTTGGTTGGGTGCAGAAAGTGCGCTGCAGCAGAGTATTGATTCGGGCAATCTTGAGAAATTGCGCGAGATGCACAAAAACTGGCCATTCTTCAGTGCTTACCTAGACATGTTGGACATGGTGCTAGCGAAAGCTGAGCCAGAAATCGCGGAATACTACGAGAAGCGCCTAGTGTCTGCTGAGCTACAAGGCTTGGGTCATTTACTACGTCGCAAACTGGATCAAGTGCGCGAGTTAGTAAAAGAAATCAAACAACAAGAGCGCCTCATCGAAGACAACAAGACCATTCGTCAGTCGATCGATGTGCGTAACCCTTACATTGACCCATTGCATTACTTGCAAGCCGAGCTACTGCACCGTAGCCGTCTAGATGGTGACAACGTGGCGGTTAATAAGGCGTTGATGATTACCATGGCAGGTATTGCCAGCGGGATGCAAAATACAGGCTAACAAGGAAAGAACCCTAGTTAATAACTGATATAGCCTGTTCAAATTTAACAAAACAACAAGTTTGTTTGCAAAGTTTGGGCAGGCTTCGGTATTCTAGCGGCCTCAAAAATTATAATTAGCGAGTGAAGCGATATAATTTCGCTCTATGTTGTGCACGGTTTAAGCTATTTATTTGAGCGTGCTTCACTCGTATTGCCGATTTTACGCAGACTATTGGAGATCAATTATGCGAGTTATTTTGTTAGGAGCGCCAGGCGCAGGTAAGGGCACACAGGCTCAATTCATTACTGAAGAATTTGGTATTCCGCAAATTTCAACTGGCGACATGCTACGTGCAGCAGTAAAAGCGGGCACTGAGCTTGGCTTGAAAGCAAAAGCGGTTATGGATGCGGGTCAGCTTGTGTCTGATGACATCATTATCGGCTTGGTAAAAGAGCGTCTTCAAGAGGCTGACTGTGCAAACGGCGCTTTGTTCGACGGTTTCCCACGTACGATTCCACAAGCGGATGCTTTGAAAGAAGCGGGCGTGGCTATCGATTACGTAGTAGAAATCGACGTGGCAGACGAAGAAATCGTTCAGCGTATGAGTGGCCGTCGTGTTCACGAAGCGTCTGGCCGTACTTACCACGTGGTGTACAACCCACCTAAAGTGGCGGGTAAAGACGACGAAACTGGCGATGATCTAATTCAGCGTGCGGACGATACGGAAGAAACCGTGCGTAAACGTCTGTCTATTTACCACGATCAAACTGCGCCATTGATTGGTTACTACCAAGCTTGGCAACAAGAAGATGTGGCCACTGCACCTCAGTTCGTGAAAGTGAACGGTGTTGGCGATCTAAACGAAATCAAACAAGGCTTACTAGCAGCGCTTAAGGCTTAATGTCGCAATGACCGCTATTCTTGCTTTGGATACTTCAACGCCAGCCTGTTCGGTGGCGTTGATTCAAGACGGTGTTGTGCTGGAAGATTTCCGCATGGCACCCCGTCAGCATAACGATTTGATCCTGCCGATGGTGGATCAGATTTTGTCACAAGCAGGCTTAACCCTGTCTCAGTTGGATGCCATTGCCTTTGGTCGTGGTCCAGGTTCCTTTACTGGATTGCGTATCAGTGCGGGTGTGGTGCAAGGCTTAGCTTACGGTGCGGATTTACCTGTGGTACCAGTCTCGACGCTTGCGGCCATGGCTCTAGAAGCGCATCAAGCGACTTATCATGAGGATTGGTTAGCAGCGCTGGATGCTCGCATGGGCGAAATCTATGTCGGTGGTTACCATATTGCGAAACAAGACGATTTTTGGGTCGCGACGCAAACCTTCCCTGAGCGCGTGATTGCACCAGAGAATCTGAGTGCGATCGAGCAAGCTTATCAAGGGGTGGGCTCCGGTTGGATTTACCAAGAGCGTCTTAACGAAGTGTTGCCGACTCCTGCAACAGAAGTATTGGCGGACATCGCGCCACGTGCGGCTTGCATTGCGCAACTCGCAGCCTACGACTTCTCTCAGAATAAAGTGGTTAGCGCCGATCAAGCCTTACCAGTGTATCTGCGTGATGAAATTACCTGGGAAAAACAACCTGCCCGTATTGGTAAGCGATAATTCATGTTGTGGTATCACGTCGTCTTTCTCGCACTGATCCAAGGCCTGACTGAATTTCTTCCTATATCGAGCTCGGCTCATTTGATTCTGCCTTCGCAAGTGTTAGGTTGGCCGGATCAGGGCCTAGCTTTCGATGTGGCGGTTCATGTAGGAACCTTGATCGCCGTCGTTGGCTATTTCTGGCGTGATATCTACCTTATTCTAAAGGATTGGATAGCGGCCTTGTTGGGCGCATCGTCCACGGCAAACAGTCGTTTAGGTTGGTGGGTGATTTTGGCGACCATTCCTGCGGTATTAGTGGGAGTGTGTTTTGATAGTTATATTGAAGCGCATCTACGCTCCATTGAAGTCATTGCTTATACCACCATTGGTTTTGGGGTGTTGCTGTGGCTGTCGGATCGCTTCTTTAGTCATGCTAAGGATACCCATCAGTTAAGACTTCCTAGCGTGTTGGTGATTGGTATTGCTCAGGCATTTGCCTTGATACCGGGCACGTCACGTTCTGGTGTGACCATGACCGCGGCCCGTTTTATGGGCTTTAGTCGTGATGCTGCGGCACGTTTTTCATTTCTTTTGTCTATCCCGATCATTGTGGCAGCGGGCAGCCTTAAGTCGATTGAGCTGTTTTCGGGCCAGCACATGTATACGGTAGATTGGCATTCGATGCTGTGGGGCGTTGTACTCTCAGCCATTAGTGCTTATCTTTGTATTCATCTATTTTTAAAATGGCTAAGCCAAATAGGCTTCTTGCCATTTATGTTATACCGATTGGCGCTGGGCGCGCTTTTGCTATGGTTGGTGAAGGTGAGTTAACGAATGAAGATTGGTGGTAATTTTCCAGTTATTCCTCAAGGTGGTTCGGATTATAGCCAGCGCACGAAAGTGCCTGCGGTGGTTAATCAAGAGCGCCAGCAGGGTTCTAGTACCTTATTGCCGAGTTCCGTGCAAAGCTTTGAACAAGCTTCCAGTGCCCAATCTGCGCGTTTTTTTAAAGTCGATGGTTTGAGTGCGTTGGCACAGCAGGCCATAGAGGCTTATCAGTCTACTGAATCCTTGTCTCCTAATAATCCTCGTCATCAGTTAATAGGTATCGATGTTTACGCCTAATTCCCTTGCGGTGGCTTACCGCAATTCTGATACCCATGTGCTCGATTTAGCCGAGCGTTTAGGGCTACCGAAATTTCGCTTAACCACCGAGCTTAAATTTGCGACGCAATATGATTACCTATTAATGCATCAAGATGATGCTTTGGTGATTGCTAAGACAGGCAAGGGGGCGCCTAAACCGGTCGCCGTTGAGCTTGCTAGCGGGGCGGTGGATCATCGCCGTAAGTTCGGTGGCGGCAAGGGGCAAGATATTGCCAAGGCATGTGGTTTGAATAAGCGTTCAGACGTCAGTGTTTATGATGCCACAGCGGGTCTTGGGCGTGATAGTTTTGTACTAGCAAGCTTGGGCTGTGATGTGACCTTATTTGAGCGGGTTGGCTTTGTCCGTGAACTGTTGTTCGATGGTCTTGAGCGGGCACGTATGGTGGCGGATATCGAAGACATCATGGCGCGTATGACCCTTGGTAAAGGCACCATTTTTGATATCGATGACGAAGAATGTGTCGATGTGGTGTATCTCGATCCTATGTTTCCACACAACGATAAGTCGTCAGCGGCAGTGAAAAAGGAAATGGCCTTTTTCCGCGATTTGGTAGGGCATGATGAAGATGCGGATGCGTTACTACCACAAGCGATGCGTTTAGCGCGTTATCGTGTGGTGGTAAAGCGTCCAAAAGGCGCCCCTTATTTAGATAATCAAGAGCCGAGTTATCGACTTGATGGCAAATCAGGGCGCTTCGATGTGTATGTTAAGCGGTCATTGGATCATGACGCTGAATCAGCGCTTTAATAGTGTGGCGGTTTTTCAATCACACTGTTAATACCTGAGTCTGAGTTTTGATGCTGATCTTCCAAGCGTTTTGCGAGCAGCTTGATTTGCTCTTTGAGTAATAAAATGTCTTGTTGTTGGTGAGTCAATGCACTGTTTAGTGCATCAATGGTTTCTTCTTGAAACTGGCTACGGATCTCCAGTTCATCAATACGGTTTAATAGGTCTGAGGTATTCATAGATGGCTGCTATATGGTAGTCTTCTAAAGTGCTAAGTACTTAATTTCGCGTATCAATTAAACAGCGACTACACTTCTTATGATGTTTAGCTGGCGCGATTTTTGCTGACATTATGTACGTTCTATTCAGTTCTTTAATGGTGGTTAGCGTTACTGTTTTCAATGGTTGGATTTTTCTTTTTGAATATTGATCTAACGGTTGGAAGTGGTGTGGGACGCGCGACTAAACTGGTAGACGTGTATATTGGGAATAAATAACAAGAAAATCTTTAAACATATTCAAGGAACTCCAATGTTTTTATCAGTACGTGCATTTTTAGTTAGTCTTATTTTTGCTTTAGTGACGCCTCTTATTATTGCTCCACTGGTACAAGTGGAAATTGGCGCGCACTACGTTGTGTATTTTCTAGTTACTCTGGTAACGGTTTATCTTGGTGCTGTGTTATCGCGCTCTGATAGTGCTTCTATTGCATCTTCTTCTGCCGATGAAGAGGATGCAGACATCGAGGAAGAAAATGACGACCGTGAAGTGGGTACGGTTAAATGGTTCAATTCTTCTAAAGGTTTTGGTTTCCTAACGATGGAGAACGGTGATGATGTGTTTGTACATTACCGTGCCATTCGTGGACGTGGCCGCCGCTTCTTAATTGAAGGTCAAAAAGTTCGCTTTACGGTAACCGAAGGCGAAAAAGGCAAGCAGGCGGAAAACGTATCCATTGTCAAAAGTTAAAACAACGGGGGCAGTACATGCCCCCATATTATATTGAGAGGACATTATGGCTACAGTAACTTTGCAAGGTAATCCTTTAGAAACCGTTGGCGAACTACCACAAGTTGGCACTCAAGCGCCTAACTTTGAATTGGTGAAAACGGATCTATCGACAACCTCTTTGTCAGATTACGCAGGCAAGAAACTGGTACTAAACATTTTCCCATCTGTTGATACAGGTGTGTGTGCAACGTCAATCCGTAAATTCAACGAAGCTTTGTCTAGCCTAGAAAACACTGTGGTACTTTGTGTGTCGGCTGATCTACCATTTGCAGCAGCACGTTTCTGCGGTGCAGAAGGTCTAGAAAACGTAGTGTCTGGTTCAAGCTTCCGTGCCAGCTTTGGTAAAGACTACGGCGTGGAATTTGTGACGGGTCCATTGACTGGTCTATTGTCTCGTTCAGTGGTTGTGATCAACGAGCAAGGCGAAGTGGTGTACACTGAGCAAGTATCTGAAACAGCAGAAGAGCCTAACTACGACGCGGCGCTAGCGGCAGCTAAATAAGTTAGACTGCTCCACATTGAGTTAATAAAAAAGGTCGCCTAGGCGACCTTTTTCGTAGCTGTTGTTAGTGGATGATTAGTCGACTTGAACAGGAATCGTATTAGCAGTACGTTCAACCGTGTTGTCTTTGTTACAGTAGACCAGTTTAGGCTCGAAGTTATTGGCTTCGGCTTCATCCATTTGCGCGTACGCAGCGATGATCACGCGATCGCCTACTTGAACTTTACGTGCTGCGGCACCGTTCATTGAAATCGTACCAGAGCCAGCTTCAGCAAGGATTACGTAGGTGTGGAAGCGTTCGCCGTTGTCGACATTGTAGATGTCGATTTGTTCGAATTCACGTAGGCCAGCAAGCTTCACTAGATCGCTGTCAATCGCACAAGAGCCGTCATACCAAAGCTCAGCTTGAGTCACGGAAGCCATGTGAAGTTTGCCTTTCAGCATAGTAATTTGCATAGTATTTCTCTTACATCTCGATGTTTAGCAAAGAGTAGGCATTAGTGTTAGCGCCAAATATACGGACCTTCGCCGCTAGTGTTGATACGCCACCAAAGATCAGGGTCTTCCTGCCCGTCTTCTTGCCACCCTTGATAATTACAACGAACCTCGCACTGTAACACTTCAAACGCACGCTTGGCGCATTCCATGTCGCTCTCCCAAGGGGTTTGCTCTGCGTCAAACCAGATGGAGGTGAAGCGTTTTCCTGCGGCTTGTTCGAGAATGGTGACGGGAATGTCACGCCCGTTCCAATCCAAGTGCAGTTTGGTGGCGATGTCGCTCGGTTTACGCATATCTAGAACTGAGAAGTCTTGCTCCAGCCAACTGATGATACGCTCCGTCGGACACGACAAGAGATAAATTTCGATATCGGGCTGCATCGGATTAATCCTTCTTATTTAACATGTGGTAGATACGCAATACGCTCATGGATAAATAGCCAATCAACGACCAAGTCACGCCAAGGCCTGCAATGATGAGTCCAACAAGGGCGATGATTTCACGTTGAATGGAGTCAATGACTAAATTATTGGCGACAAATATCATGAGCACGCCGAAGGCGAACAGCAGTCCGCCTTGAATAAGCTTCATGAGCGCCAGTCTTGGATTTTGTCCAAGTTTAATGGCCAGCTTATGAAGCAAAGAAAGGGGCTTACTCACGAAGTGCCTATTTTGCCATCAAGTTAGTCAAAATGCGCTGATAAATTAGGGAAAGTTGATTCAAACTTTCGGCGTCAACGCATTCGTTAATTTGGTGGATGGTGGCATTGATTGGTCCTAATTCCACCACTTGAGTGCCCATCTTAGCAATGAAGCGACCATCTGAGGTGCCACCAGAAGTAGACAACTCAGGTGTGATAGCGACGGTGGTTTGTACCGCATCGACAATCGCATCGACTAATTCGCCTGGTTTGGTCAAGAACGGTAGGCCGTTGTAGGTCCACTCAACATCGTATTGCAGTTCGTGCTTGTCTAAAATGTGCAGTACACGCTCTTTTAGATCATCGAAGGTTAATTCAGATGAGAAGCGGAAGTTGAACTGGGCGTGTAACTTACCTGGTACCACGTTGGTAGCGCCAGTCCCTGAATTCACATTCGATACTTGGAAACTGGTCGGTGGGAAGAAATCGTTGCCGTCATCCCAATGGGTGCTAGCCAGTTCCGCTAGGGCAGGCGCAGCTAGGTGAATTGGGTTGATGGCCAAATGTGGGTAGGCTACATGACCTTGTTTACCGTATACGGTCAGGTCACCACTAAAGGAGCCGCGACGGCCGTTTTTAATGATGTCGCCCAATGTCTTAGTGCTCGATGGTTCACCCACGATACACCAATCAACTTTCTCGTTGCGTGCCATTAGGGTATCCACAACGCGTGTGGTGCCATCGACAAATGGACCTTCTTCATCACTGGTGATCAAAAATGAGATTTGACCATTGTGATCTGGGTGTTCAGCAACAAAGTTTTCCACCGCAGTGACCATCGCTGCCAAACTGCCTTTCATGTCCGCAGCACCACGGCCAAACAATACGCCATCAATGATTTCAGGCTCAAATGGCGGAACGTTCCACTCACTTTCTGGGCCGGCTGGTACCACATCGGTATGGCCTGCAAAGCATAGGTTCGGGCCTTGTGTACCGCGTTTCGCGTAGAAGTTTTTAACATGGCCAAATGGCAGGCGTTCCACTTCAAAGCCGATTTTTTCTAAGCGTTCAATCATCAGCTCTTGGCAACCTTCGTCCTCTGGAGTGACAGAAGGGCGTGAGATCAGATCTAGAGCCAGTGCTAAAGTGGGCGTAAGTTGCGTCATTCTTTACCTTTGCGTTGTGTTTGGTTACCTTAACTTTTGTCGAGCAGACTTCTCTTTATAGGTGACATAATGAAATTAAGCTTACTTGGCCTAGCGGCTATTTTACTCTCTGGATGTACGTTATTAGGTGGCTCGAAGTCGCAAATACAAGAAGCTTATTATGTTCCTGTGATCACGCCTGATCGACCTTCTAATACGTCCCCTAAAGTGCATGTGGTGCATCGTTCTGATGAACCTAATAGTGCTGATAAGGCGTATTATGTCCCAATTATTTCTGAGTAGTTGGGTGGTTACTGCTGAAAAATAGCTTGGTATTGTTCTGGTTTGAAGCCAAGTGTAAGGGATTGCTGGTGATCCAACAATGGGCGCTTGATCATGGCTGGCTGTTCCAATAGCACTTCAACAGCGGTTTCATTGTTCATCGCCGCTTGTGTTTCTGGATCTAGCTTGCGCCAAGTGGTGCCACGCGTATTGACCACGGCTTCCCAGCCCAGTTGTTCGATCCAGCCAGCCAACAAATCCCGCTCTAAACCGTCTTTGCGGTAATCGTGGAAGCGATATTCAACTTTGTTTTCTTCTAACCAGCGCAACGCCTTTTTCATGGTGTCGCAGTTCTTTATGCCGTAAATAGTGGTCACGTTGTTTTCCTATTCTTGGTCGCGCTTTCTTTTAGTCAAAAAAATGCCGAAGCCCCGTCGGGTGCTTCGGCATTGGCATACTAACGAATTAGTTGTGTGCGTGCAGTGCTTCGTTTAGAGCGATTGCCGTCTTGTTGGTCTTACATTCGATCGCACCTGTTTCAGAGTTGCGACGGAATAGTAGATCAGATTGACCAGATAGATCGCGTGCTTTAACCACTGAAACCACGTCGTTATTCTCGTCTAGTACGGCAACTTTAGCGCCTGCTGTGATGTATAGGCCAGATTCAACCGTACAACGATCACCAAGACCGATACCGATACCAGCGTTCGCGCCGATTAGACACTCTTCACCCACAGAAATTACGATGTTGCCGCCGCCAGATAGGGTGCCCATTGTTGAACAGCCGCCACCTAGGTCAGAGGCGTTACCAACCACTACACCTGCAGAGATACGACCTTCAACCATGCTCGTACCTAGTGTACCAGCGTTGAAGTTTACGAAACCTTCGTGCATCACAGTCGTGCCTTCCGCTAGGTGAGCACCTAGACGGATACGCGCCGCATCACCGATACGTACGCCTGTTGGTACGACAAAGTTCACCATTTTCGGGAATTTGTCGACACTGAATACTTCAATTGTACGGCCAGCCATACGAGCGTCTAGCTGACGTTCCGCCAGTTCACGCACATCGATAGGACCTTCACTTGTCCAAGCTGTGTTCACCAATAGACCGAAC
This sequence comes from Marinomonas sp. HM11-D, assembly GCF_057626615.1. Taxonomy (NCBI): domain Bacteria; kingdom Pseudomonadati; phylum Pseudomonadota; class Gammaproteobacteria; order Oceanospirillales; family Oceanospirillaceae; genus Marinomonas; species Marinomonas sp. HM11-D. The sequence goes on from NZ_JBMMKT010000001.1 coordinate 470,422, forward strand.
ATACCGTCCAGTTTCGTGTGGTGAGGCTTCACTTGGCGGTGAGAAATCAGTTGTAGCTTCAAGTACACTTCTGCAGGGTTTGCTGGTGCTTCGTCGCTTTCTAGTACACACAGTACTACTGGCTGAGAAGAGGCTTTAAGACGTGATGCACGCTCACCTAGTTCAATGTGACCTGCTTTTAGCAGCGCAAGGTGTAGGCGGTTTAGATCGCTTTCGTCCAACACAAGTGTTGCATTGCCACCTTCGTAGTTCGTGCTTTCCACAACCGCATCAATGATGCTTTTTTCTGGAGAAGCGATCGGAGAAGGGTAGAAAACTTCTAACCAAGTACCTTCTGAGTTTTGTGTGCCAATGCCAAGGCCAATTGCAAAAGTAGAGTCGCTCATTCGAGTAAGTGCTCCTGAAAATTTAATTTTAAAGGTTTTGGTGTTTTTTCATAAAACGGGCAATGCGCTGAGCGGCCTCAACACATTCAGATTCTTCTGCGACAAGAGCCATACGCACATGGTTTTGTCCAGGATTATGGCCGTCGACTTCACGGCCTAGGTAACTGCCAGGAAGAACCAGAACCGATTCTTCTTGGTATAGCTTGATACAGAATTCTTCGTCGTTCATTGGTAGTTTCGGCCATAGGTAGAAACCAGCCTCTGGTTTTTCAACCGTCATCACTGGGGATAGGATCTCCAGTACTTGATCAAACTTGCGACCGTAGATTTCACGGTTGTTGGCCACGTGCTCTTCATCGTTCCAGGCGGTGATCGACGCCAGTTGATGATGCAACGGCATGGCACAGCCATGGTAAGTACGGTACTGCAAAAATGGCTTCAGCAGTTTAGCATCGCCAGCAACAAAGCCTGAACGCAGACCAGGTAGGTTAGAGCGCTTCGATAAGGATTGGAAAATCAAGCAGTGATCGTAATCGTCGTTGCCAAGCTGCACACAAGCATCTAAAAGACCTAGCGGCTTCTCTTCAAAGTAAATTTCTGAGTAGCACTCATCCGCGATGATGGCGAAATCATGTTGCTTGGCTTTTTCTAGTAAGAAACGGTATTCGTCCAGTGTGGTCACCGAACCTGCAGGGTTGTTAGGCGAGCAAACGAATAACATTTCACAGCGCTGCCAAACTTCCTCAGGCACGGCTTGGTAATCAATCTTGTACTGATTTTCTGCGTCACATGGAAGGTAGTGCAACTCAGCGCCAGCAAGAATACCGGCACCTTCGTAAATTTGGTAAAACGGGTTTGGGCTCACCACTAGCGGTTTTTGCTTTTCACCGACCAATGCTTGGGTGATGGCGAATAGGGCTTCACGAGTGCCTGTAACAGGCAGGATCTCTGTGTCCGCACTCAAGGATTTTAGGTTGAAGCGCTTAATTGCCCAGTCTGAAATCGCTTCACGTAAGCTGTTTTCCCCTTTTGTCAGTGGGTACTTTGACACGCCATCCAAAGCGTTTTTCAGCGTTTCCAGTACGATGCGCGGTGCGTCGTGTTGTGGTTCACCAATGGTCAACTTGATCACTGGCAAATCCGCATTAGGTGTCACAGATGACAGTAGGTCTGCCAACTTCTGGAATGGGTAGGGGTGTAAAGAATGAATCAGGGGGTTCATGTATGTATTTATTCCGTAGCTTGTGAAAAGCGGTCAATGCTGTGTTTTAGAGCGTCACAGATATGTTCCATTCGTGCACTGTCAGTAATGAGGTCGCCATCTTCCTCAGTAATGTAGAAGGTATCTTCTACGCGTTCACCTAGTGTAGCGATTTTTGCCTTGTGAAGCATGATGTCGTGCTCCATAAAAAACTGACCGATTAATGCTAATAAGCCTGGGCGATCTGGTGCTGTGACTTCTAGGGCTGACCAGACTTCTTCTGGCTGGCTAACAAAGTGAACCGTTGACGGTGCATTAAATATCTTAAGGTGTCGTGGCGTGAAGCGTTTTACGACACTCTCATACAGAGACGGTGAGTCTAGCTGCTCTATAAGGGTTTTTTTCACCAATTCAATGCGTTCGCGGTCCAAATGAAGATTGGTGTCGCAATTTTCACCACTTTCCATTACGACAAAGGTGTCGAGACTGTAGTGATTGGAGGTGTTATTGATCTTGGCATCTAGGATGGTTAAACCCATTTGTTCAAACAATGCGGCCGTCACGGCGAATAGATGACTGGCGATGGGGGTGTAGATGAAGACCTTGCTGGCACCTGAGAAGTTACGGCCACCCAAAGGGCTGATCGCCACCAAAGGCTTGGTGCTAGGGCGGTGATTTAGAATCGCTTCCGTGTTCCAGGCGATTTCTTCGCCGCTGGAGCGGATAAAGTATTCGTCTTCAATCTCAGCCCAGATTTTCTCGGCTTCAATAATATCGGCATTGCGTTCAATTAGGATCTCTAAAGCGCGCTGCTTGTGCTCATCGCTTTGCATGTCGGCATCGATTGGGAAATCCAAGCCGCGACGCAAGGCGCGTTTGGTTTCAAGATAGAGTTGACGCATTAGTGACGCGCGCCAGCTGTTCCACATGCTTGGGTTGGTGGCGTTAATATCGGCCACGGTCAACAGGAAGAGGTAATCCAAGCGTTCTTGGTCTTTAACAATGCTGGCGAATTCCCAGATCACTTCTGGGTCAGAAATGTCTTTGCGCTGCGCCGTAACCGACATCAGCAAATGGTGGCGTACCAACCATTCAATTAAATCTGTTTCGTGTTTATTGAGGCCGTGACGTTCACAGAATAAGCGCGCATCAACACAGCCAAGTTCTGAGTGATCGCCGCCACGCCCCTTGGCGATATCATGGTACAAGCCAGCGATGTAAATCAGTTCGACTTTAGCAATATGGCGAATTGCTTGTGACGAGATTGGGAATTGCGAACGGCTTTCTGGTAGTAAAAAGCGGCGTAGGTTTTCCACCAGTTGTAAGGTGTGGGCGTCCACGGTGTAAATGTGGAAAAGGTCATGCTGCATCTGACCAATAATGGCACCAAATTCCGGTAAGTAGCGACCCAGCAAACCAATGTGTTTCATCGAGCGCAGAATCGTGGTTAGACGGAAGCGGCTGGCGATGATGTCTAGGAACAGATTGGTGTTAACTGGATTGTTACGGTAACTCTCATCCACTAGTTCTAAGTTATCGCGTAGAGCGCGCATAGTGTTGGCACGAATGCCTTTGAACTCACTGCGATCGCCCATGATCTTGTAGATTTCCAGCATCGCTGATGGGGTCTCGAAAAACACGTCTGGGTGACGAATTTCCAGCTGGCCATTATTGATCTGGAAGCGCTCATTAATCACTTCAATATCGGGGTTTTCTTCGATATGTAGGAAGGATTCTTCAAAGTGCTGTAGTAGCAGATCGTTGAGTTGCTGGATTGCTGCCACGCTCTGGTAGTAGCCCTGCATAAAGCGTTCAACGTTACGCTTCAAATCGTCATCATCAAAACCAAATTCTTTGGCTAGGGTGCGCTGATGATCAAACAGAAGGCGATCTTCTTTGCGGCCAACAATGGTGTGCAGTGCCCAGCGAATACGCCATAGGTGGGATACGGCACCTTTAATCTGCATGTATTCGTCTTCGGATAAAAACTGCTTGTCGATCAAGGCGCTCAGGCGGTGAGTATGTAGATGACGTTTTGCCACCCAGTCGATCACCTGCATGTCGCGTAGGCCACCTGGGCATTCTTTTAGATTCGGCTCAAGGTTGTAGGCTGTGTTTTGGTACTTGGCGTGACGTTGCTGTTGCTCGAGTAGTTTGGCGCGGTAGAAGGTGTGGCCGTCCCACATGTGGTTAACGTCAATTTGCAGTTTGAGGTTAGCCAGTAATTCCGGATCGCCATACAGCGTACGTGATTCAATCAGGTTGGTAATGACAGTGATGTCGACTTCGGCGAGCGCGGCGCAATCGCTGATGGTGCGTACTGCATGGCCAACATCGAGTTTTAAATCCCAAAGAAAGGTGATAAAGGCTTCGATTTTTTCGGCATTGGGTTCGCTGCCATCCTGTAACAGGATTAGCAGGTCAATATCGGATTTAGGGTGAAGTTCACTGCGGCCGTAACCGCCCACCGCCACCATGGAAACATTACTTTCTTCGTGCAAACCAGCACGAATCCAAGCCGCATGCATGACTTCGTCATACAGTCCAGAGAGGCCTTTTACGAGCTTTTCGATCGGGTATAAATCATGGAATAAATCATTATACGCCTTTGTTTTTTCACTCAAGAGTTCGCGGAAGCGTTTGGCACCGGTCTTTGGTGATGCCAGTTCAGTCTTCTCATCTTGGCTAAACAAAGGTGGAGCATCAGGAAATGCAGGAAAATCCATATCAGGCCTCTTTGGTTGTACAGCAGAGCAACAAATTAGACAGTGATGGTATCGTCTGGACGCAAGGTTAGGATTTCAACACCGTCAGCTGTCACTAGCAATGTGTGCTCGTACTGTGCTGAAAGGCGACCATCTTTGGTTTTTGCAATCCAGTTGTCTGGGCCTGTGTGTTTCACTTGCTTTTTGCCGGCGTTGATCATTGGCTCGATGGTGAAGGTCATGCCTTCTTCTAACACCACGCCTGTGCCTGCTCGGCCGTAATGAGCCACTTGTGGTTCACCGTGGAAGGTTGTGCCGATACCGTGGCCACAGTATTCCTCTACTACTGAGTAGTGGTTTTTGTGGGCAAATTCAGAAATGGCCGCACCGATATCACCAAGGCGAACACCTGGTTTCACCATTTTAATGGCAAGGTATAGGCTCTCTTGGGTGATTTTACATAGACGCTCTACGTGTGCAGGCACTTGGCCAACGCAGAACATCTTGCTGGTGTCACCATAGTAGCCATCTTTAATGATGGTGATGTCGATGTTGACCGCGTCACCTTTTTTAAGGGCTTTGTCATTCGGGATGCCGTGACAAATCACATCGTTTACGGACGTACAGCAAGACTTAGGAAAACCGTGGTAGTTCAGCGGAGCAGGGATGGCGCCTTGCTCGTTAACGATGTAGTTGTGCACGATGATGTCTAACTCATCTGTGGTTACACCTGGTACAACGTAGGGCTCAAGCATGGTCAATACTTCACCCGCCAATTTGCCGGCGATGCGCATGCCTTCGATATCACTCACATCGGTAAAACGAGTCGCACCTGGGCGAGGTGTCCAGCTAGGAACCTCTGCGCGACCATCCTTTGTTAGCTCTTTTACTTTTTGCAGAATTTCGTTGCTCATAATAAAACTGTCTTAAAACTTCACTAGTCTGAGAATCACAATATTCTACATGACTTATTGGCATTAATCGTCCTGAGATAAGAAAAAAACTTGGAGATTGGTGGCAGGGAAAGGGAATATCTGCTTTTGTAAAGGTTGCTTTTGTGGTATAAAACGCCGGCTTATTCTTGGAGACAAGGCTAAGCTATAAACTAAACAATCTAACGACCTTGTTGCCTAGTTAAAAATAGACACTCTGGGGTGCCTGAAATTGCTTTAAATTTCAAAAGGCTGAGTGGCTAGGGCTAACAAGTTAACCTAACCCAAAATTTGAAGGATAGTAAAATGCCTACAGTTTCTATGCGCGACCTACTACAGGTTGGTTCACACTTTGGTCACCAAACTCGTTACTGGAACCCAAAAATGAAGCCATTCATTTTCGGTGCTCGTAACAAGATCCATATCATCAACCTTGAGCACACTGTTCCAGCTATCAACGAAGCTCTAGAGCTAGTTAAGAAAATGGCTGAGAACAAAAACAAAGTTTTGTTCGTAGGTACTAAACGCGCTGCATCTAAAACAGTTGCTGAGCAAGCTTCTCGCGCTGGCATGCCATACGTTAACCACCGTTGGTTAGGTGGTATGTTGACTAACTACAAAACAATCCGTACGTCTATCAAGCGTCTACGTGATCTAGAAGGTCAGCAAGCAGACGGCACTTTCGAAAAACTAACTAAGAAAGAAGCCCTAATGCGCACTCGTGAACTTGAGAAACTAGAGCGCTCTCTAGGTGGTATCAAGGATATGGGTGGTCTTCCAGACGTTCTTTTCGTAATCGACGTTGACCACGAGCGTATTGCGATCAAAGAAGCTAACAAGCTAGGTATCCCTGTTATCGGTATCGTTGATACTAACAGCGATCCAGATGGTGTTGATTACGTAATTCCTGCAAACGACGACGCTATCCGCGCAGTTCAGTTGTACGTTTCTGCATTCGCTGACGCATCTCTAGAAGGTCGTGCGGCAGCTGCTGGTAGCGCTGACGAGTTTGTTGAAGTAAACGAAGCTACTGAAGCGTAATTTACGGCTCTAATGGGTCTGTTTATAAAAGGGGGGAGGTAAGCTCTCTCTCCTTTTTTTAAATTTTGTTATCGTACAAGGGGAATTGACATGGCCGCAGTATCTGCAGCAATGGTAAAAGAACTACGTGAACGCACTGGCCTAGGCATGATGGAGTGTAAAAAAGCTCTAACTGCTGCTGGTGGCGACATTGAAGTAGCAATCGAAGAACTACGTAAATCAAGTGGTATGAAAGCAGCTAAGAAAGCTGGTCGTACTGCTGCCGAAGGTACTATCATCATGAAAGTTGCTGATGATAACTCTTACGGTGTATTGGTTGAAGTTAACTCTGAAACTGACTTCGCTTCACGCGACGAAGGTTTCCTAGCATTCGCTAACAAAGTTGCTGACGCTGTATTCGCTTCTAAAGAAACTGACATGTCTGTAGTGATCTCTGGCGAAATGCTAGAAGCTCGCGAAGCACTAGTTCAGAAAATCGGTGAAAACATCACTCCTCGCCGCGCAGTGTTGGTTGAAGGTGGTCTAGTGTCAGGTTACCTACACAGCAACGGCCAAATCGCTTCTCTAGTTCAGCTAGAAGGTGGCAGCGACGAGCTAGCGAAAGACATCGCTATGCACGTAACAGCTGTTAACCCACGTGTAGTACGTGGCGAAGATATGCCTGCTGAAGTTCTTACTAAAGAAGAAGAAATCATCCGTGCTCAACCAGATATGGCTGGCAAACCAGCTGAAATCGTTGACAAGATGATCGGTGGCCGTATCAAGAAATTCTTGGCTGAAAACAGCCTAAATGACCAGCCATTCGTTAAGAACCCAGAAGTTAAAGTTGGCCAACTAGCGAAAGACGCTGGTGCGACTGTATCTTCTTTCGTTCGTATCGAAGTAGGTGAAGGTATCGAAGTTGCAGAAGTTGACTTCGCTGCTGAGGTTGCTGCTCAACTTAAAGGCTAATCGCTAATAAGTTTTGAGTATAATAAGGGGCAGCTTGACTGCCCCTTTTTATGAATAGCCTATTGAGGTGCGATCCATCTCAATACATCACTTCTCACCATTACCGGAGGTTCTAAATGCCTAAAGAAAAGAATGCAAGATACAAACGAATTTTGTTGAAATTAAGCGGCGAAGCGCTGCAAGGCGATGAAACCTTTGGTATCGATCCAAAAGTGTTGAGCCGTATTGCGCTTGAGATCGGTCAATTGCGTGGTATCGGTGTGGAAGTCGGGATTGTTATCGGTGGTGGTAACTTATTCCGTGGTCAAGCCTTGAGTCAGGCGGGCATGGACCGTGTGACGGGCGACCATATGGGAATGTTGGCAACGGTTATGAACGCTCTTGCGATGCGTGATGCCCTTGAACGCGCTAATATTTCTACACGTGTTATGTCTGCAATCACGATGACTGGTATCGTAGAACCATACGACCGTCGTCGAGCAATGCGTCACCTGAAAGATGGTGATGTGGTTATCTTCTCTGCTGGCACAGGTAATCCATTTTTTACAACTGACTCTGCTGCGTGTTTACGTGGTATTGAGATTGATGCAGATGTTGTGCTGAAAGCGACAAAAGTGGATGGTGTGTATTCTGCTGATCCGATGAAGGATCCAAATGCAGTGAAATATGATACATTAACTTTCGACGAAGTTTTGGAAAAACAGTTAGGCGTCATGGATTTAACGGCTATCTGTCTAACTCGTGACCATCAAATGCCAGTTCGAGTATTTAACATGAATAAGCCAGGGGCTCTGATTAACATCATGACCGGTGGCGACGAAGGTACCGTTATTAAGTGAGGAAATAATGATTAACGAGATTTTAAAAGATGCGGAAGAGCGCATGGGCAAGGCGGTTGTTGCCGTAGATAACGCGTTTAAAAAGATTCGTACAGGTCGCGCGCACCCAAGCCTTTTAGATCCTATCAAAGTGAACTACTACGGTAGCGAAACTCCTCTTAACCAAGTAGCAAACGTTACTGTTGAAGACGCTCGTACATTGGGCGTAACGCCATGGGAAAGTAACATGGTGCCTGAAATTGAAAAGGCGATCATGAAGTCTGACCTAGGTTTGAACCCTTCAACAACAGGTAGCCTTATCCGTATTCCTCTGCCAGCATTGACAGAAGAAACACGTGGTAACTACTTCAAACAAGCTAAGTCTGAAGCAGAGAACGGCCGTATTGCGATCCGTAATATCCGTCGTGATGCGAACAACAGCTTGAAAGACCTAGTCAAAGAAAAAGAGATTTCTGAAGACGAAGAACGTCGTGGCCAGGATCAAGTTCAAAAAGTAACAGACAAATACATCGCTCAAATCGAAGAGCATTTGGCTGCGAAAGAAAAAGATCTAATGGCAATCTAAGTAAAGAGGCAGGTGCCGTGCGCCTGCCTTTTTTCTGACTAGGTAATTCTATGTCGAACCAATCGTTGGCTGTTGAAGGCCAATCTGTTCCTGCCCACGTGGCCATTATTATGGATGGCAACAATCGCTGGGCGAAAAAAAAGCACTTACCAAGCATTGCTGGTCACCGCGCTGGTGCGGCGGCTGTTCGTAAGACGGTTGAGTCCGCGGCTCGCTGTGGTGTAAAAGTGCTGACTTTGTTTGCTTTCTCAAGTGAGAACTGGAAACGTCCCCAGGCGGAAGTTGACGGCCTGATGGGGCTGTTTATGCGATCTTTGAAAAAAGAAGCGAAACGTCTTAATGAACATGCTATTAAGTTGATTGTTGTAGGTGATAAATCTGGCTTTAGTGCTGGGTTACAAGAGCAAATTGCCTTAGCAGAACAGGCGACTGCAGATAATCAAGGCATGGTGTTAGCCATTGCAGCAAACTACGGTGGTCGCTGGGACATTGCTCAAGCGGCAAAAGTGCTTGCCGAGCAAGTGGCGGCTGGCGAGCTATTGCCAAGTGATATCACGGAAGAAGCGCTCGGACAACATGTGTGTTTAGCTGGCTTACCAGAACTGGACTTGATCATACGTACTTCCGGTGAAGAGCGGGTAAGTAACTTCTTATTGTGGCAGCTTGCTTACGCTGAGTTTATTTTTATGCCAGTGCTTTGGCCAGATTTTGATGGCTCACACTTTGAAGAAGCACTGACCATTTATCAACAACGTCAACGACGATACGGTGGGCGATAGTTTTTATGCTTTTACCAAGAGTTCTTAGCGCAATCGTGATGGCGCTGTTGTTTATCTATGCGGTGTTTGTCTTAGGGGCATCAGGGTTTCAATTCGCGATCGGCGTAGTCGTGCTCTTGGCTGGCTGGGAGTGGGCGCGTTTATCTGGCATCACTCGTCAGCAGGGCCGTATTGCTTTCGCCGGCTTAGTTGGTACCTTGTGTTACGGCGTGGCCATCTTTGATTTACAGCGTACTATTCTTTGGATCGCTCCCGTTTTATGGTTAATTGCCTTGTTTTGGGTGATTAACTATCCCACTGAAAAAGGCTGGCAATCCCGTTTTAGCCGAATTGTATTTGGTTTACTGGTGTTGGTGACGACTTGGTCAGCGATGGTCGTGCTGCGTGACTCGGCTGAGTTCGTGGTCTGGGTATTGCTACTGATGGGCTTAATCTGGGGCGCAGATTCTGGTGCTTATTTCTCAGGTAAAGCTTTTGGTAAGCGTAAGTTGGCACCGAAAGTCTCACCGGGTAAATCTTGGGAAGGCGTCATTGGTGGCTTAGTGCTCACCCAAGTGGGTGTGGCCCTGTTTGCAGCCTTTGATCCAACCGGTGTGGTGTCTTGGCCTATGCTTGCGGTTATGGCATTGATCACGGTAATGACGTCTGTACTGGGTGATTTAACTGAAAGTCTATTTAAGCGTCATGAGTCATTGAAAGATTCTAGCCAGCTGATCCCTGGCCATGGCGGTGTGATGGACCGTGTTGACAGTCTGACATCAGCCGCGCCGATTTATGTGTTGCTGCTGAGCTTTGTAGGTTGGGTATGATGCAAAAGATTTGTCTGCTTGGGGCAACCGGTTCAATCGGTCGCAGTACACTGGATGTGATTGCACAATATCCTGAACAGTTTGAACTGGTCAGTGTCGCGGCCAACTCAAGTGTTGAGCGTATGGCACAGATCTGTCGCCAATTCAAACCTAAGCGTGCGGTAATGGGTTCACAAGACGCTCGCGATCAGTTGGCGGCTTTGTGTGCTGATTTGGATACCCAGTTTGAATATGGCAGTGAGGCCATGGAAAGCATCGCCAGTGACGATTGCGATCAGGTGATGGCGGCGATCATGGGCTTTGCTGGCTTGCGTCCAACGCTTGCTGGCATTCGTGCTGGCAAGCGTGTCTTGTTGGCCAATAAAGAGAGCTTGGTAACGGCAGGTCGTTTATTTATGGAAGAGGTGGCGAAGCATAATGTGACGCTGATGCCGATCGACAGTGAACATAATGCGATTTTTCAATGCTTGCCGCAAACAGAATCGGGTATCACCAAGCGTGATATCAATAAGATTCTCCTGACCGCTTCAGGTGGTCCTTTCCGTACTTTCTCGCCCGAACAAATGCGCAGTGTAACGCCAGCGCAAGCGTGTGCACACCCGAACTGGTCCATGGGACAAAAGATATCCGTCGACTCTGCGAGCTTGATGAACAAAGGCTTAGAGTTGATTGAGGCCTGTTGGCTATTTGATGTGACGCCAGCAGAGGTTCAGGTCGTTGTTCACCCTGAAAGTATTGTACATTCCATGGTGTCTTATAAAGATGGTTCTGTGATTGCGCAAATGGGCAATCCGGATATGAAAATCCCGATTGCCTATGGTATGACTTGGCCTGCCCGTATCGAAACTGGTGTCGAGCCATTAGATTTCTTTAAGGTTTGCCAATTAAACTTTGAAGCACCTGACTTAGATCGCTTTCCAAATTTGAAGCTGGCCAGCGATGCTTGGTATCTTGGTGGTACAGCGATGGCTTGTCTGAACGCTGCCAACGAAGTGGCAGTGGCGGCCTTTTTGCAGGAGCAAATTTCATTCTTAGATATTGCTCGCCTAAATCAACGGGTGCTTGAACGCTCAGACATTAAAGCTGTCAATGACTTAGAGACAGTATTTGCTGCCGATCACACGGCGCGAACGCTGGCACAACAGTTAATTGCTTCGGAGTTTGCTTAACATGTTTGAAAATGCATTATCGATCATCATAGCGTTGGGAGTACTGATCACTTTCCATGAGTTTGGACATTATTCTGTCGCGCGCTTATGTGGTGTGAAGGTACTGCGTTTTTCCGTGGGTTTTGGTAAGCCTATTTATAAGCACAAGACTAAGTCTGGTACCGAATTCGTCTTAGCGATGATTCCGCTAGGCGGCTATGTGCGCATGCTAGACAGCCGTGAAGGAAATGTACCTGAGGCGTTAAAAAGTCAGGCTTTTGACCATAAAAACTTATGGCAGCGAGCTTCCATCGTAGCGGCAGGTCCGATCGCTAACTTTATTCTGGCGATTGTAGTGTATGCCTTTGTGGCGGGCATGGGCATTCAATCTCTAGCGCCAAAAGTGTCAGGTATTGCTGATAATTCACCGCTGGCGCAAACACAAATGGAAGCGGGTGCTGAGATCACACAGCTTAATGGTGTGCGCACCCATTCTTGGGAAGATGTAAATTTAGCGTTAGCTGACTTGATTGGTCAGTCTGGTCGCTATAGTGTTCGTTACTTGCCAGCTGACAGCAGCATTGAAGAAGAGGGCGATTTCACCCTTAATCGTTGGTTAGCAGGCGAAGAGCCGAGCAACTTAATCACACGTTTTGGTGCTGAGCCATGGCGTCCGACAGTGGTACCGACCATTGCTGATGTGGTGGATGGTGGTGCGGCACAAGCTGCGGGCTTCCAGGTAGGGGATACAGTTCTTGCTATTAATGGTGAACCTGTAACAGATTGGCAGCATTTTGTGGTGTGGGTACAGAAAAGTCCTGCGGCACAGCTTAATGTCTTGATCGATCGAAACGGGCAGACGCAGACAATACCTTTAACACCGACTTCACGTGATTTGGATGGTGTCGCGACGGGGTTTGCGGGTTTGGCTGTGGCGCCGCCAGAGTTATCTCAAGACGATCTTCGTATCCGTGAATTTGGCTTTTTCGACTCAGCAGTTTATGGTGTGCAGCAGACGTGGCAGATGACTGCGTTAACAGTGTCATCGATCGGTAAAATGCTGCAAGGTTTGATCTCGCTTGATAACCTATCAGGTCCGATTACGATTGCCAAAGTCGCGAGTGCATCCGCTGACTCTGGTGTGCAAGCCTTTTTGAAATTTGTGGCTTACTTAAGTGTGAGTCTTGGTGTGTTAAATTTACTGCCGATCCCCATGCTTGATGGTGGGCATTTGCTGTTTTTTGGGATAGAAGCTGTACGACGCAAACCCGTTTCTGAACGTATTCAAGGTTTTGCCTACCGTATCGGCGCATCATTGTTGTTTGCGATGATGGCTGTTGCTTTATTTAATGATATTGCCCGCTTGTAGAGAGGTATATGTGAGAGTCTTTGTAGCATCAGTATTAGCAATTTGTAGTGCTCAAAGTTATGCGAAGACAGTTGCAGATGTCCGTGTTGACGGGCTATTGCAGATGTCACCCACACGTGCGTTCGAGACCATCGGCTTCCAGCAAGGTCAGGGGTATGACTCCTCTCGAGTGCATGAAGCGGTTAGTAACCTTTTTGCAACTGGCTATTTTAGTGATATTGAGGTCTTGGAAGAAGACGATGTCGTCATCTTCAAAGTCGTAGAGCGTCCAACTATTGGTCAGATTAAGATCGATGGTAACGATATGATCTCAACGGAAGATTTACAGCGTGGATTACGTTTGTCTGGTTTGGAAGAGGGCGAGTTATACAAGCCTGAAACCCTGAATCAGATTCAACAAGAATTGCAACGTCAGTATTACGCATTGGGTCGTTACAGTGCCCAAGTGGAAATGTCGGTTGAGCAATTACCACGTAACCGTGTGGCTCTTAATATTAATATTGAAGAGGGCGTAACCGCCAAGATCGTCCATATTAATATTGTGGGCAATAAACACTTCACTGATGAAGAGTTAACCGACAAATTCCAGTCGGCTGAAACGGGTTACTTCAACCCATTCAGCTCGGCCGATGAGTACTCTAAGCAAAAGATTCAAGGTGACTTAGAAACACTACGTAGCTTCTATCTAGATCGTGGTTACTTGGATTTTGAATTGATTTCGAACCAAGTCAGTCTGTCGGCTGATAAGCGCGAAGTCTACGTGGTTGTGAACTTGGTTGAAGGTGAATCTTACTCCATCAACAACATCTCCCTAAGTGGTTCCTTGCCAATTACGGAAGATCGCATCTGGAAACATATCAACCAGAAAAATGGTGATGTGTTCTCCCGTAAGCAAACCACAGATATTATGGAAGCGGTGTCAGGTGAGCTGGGCGACAGCGGTTACCTGTTTACCAACGTCAATATCATCCCAACGAAGTTACCTGGCAATAAAGTTGATTTGACTTACCATATTGCACCGGGTCCAAAGGTGTATGTGCGTCGTATCAACTTCAGTGGTAACTCGGAAACCAAAGACGAAGTGCTACGTCGTGAGATGACGCAATTTGAAGGTGCGTTGGCGACTCATAGTAAAATTCAGGCTTCTAAACGTGCCATTGAGCGTCTTGGCTTCTTCTCAACGGTGGATCTGAAAACTCGTCCTGTGCCAGGCACGGTCGATCAGGTTGACTTAGATGTGGTGGTTGAAGAGCAACCTTCTGGCAGTATCCAAGCGAGTATTGGTTACTCTCAAGCGGAAGGTACGGTACTGGGCTTTGGTATTTCGAAACGTAACTTCTTGGGTACGGGTAACAAACTTGGCTTTAATATGAGCCGTAGTAACCAGACGCAAGATTTCTCACTGTCTTACGACAACCCTTACTTTACCGTCGATGGCGTTAGCCGTGGTTACAGCTTGTTCTACCAAGTCAGCGACCACGATGATGACGACGTTGAAGATTACGATCTAGATCGTATTGGTGCTTCTGTAAACTTCGGTTACCCGATTACCGATACTCAGCGTTTGAGTTTTGGTGTGACGGTTAAGAATACCGGTGTCGATCTTGGGGCTAACCCATCGTTGGAAACTCAAGATTACTTGGATACCTACGGTGATTCTTTTGACGATGTGATTGCTAACATTGCTTGGACTGATAACGATGTCGTCGGTGGTTTATTGCCAACCGGTGGTATCAGTCATCGAATTACCTTAGATGTGGCGACACCTCTAGGTGATCAAACTTACGCCAAGATTGGTGCACTTTCTCAAGGTTATTGGAATCTAAGTGAAGATAACCTGTGGCTCTTCCATTTGAAGGGCCGCGCGGGCTATGGTTTTGCTTACGGTAGCACCGATCGTCTGCCATTCTTCGAAAACTACTACGCTGGTGGTGTGTACTCTGTACGTGGTTTCAGTGCTTCGTCGTTGGGGCCTCGTAACACCTATAGCGATGATACGGCGACCGATTCAATCGGTGGTAACATGCTGTTGACAGCTACGGCGGAAATTATTTTCCCGATGCCAATGGTTGAAGATCACAGCTCGGTACGTACTTCGATCTTCTTAGATGCAGGTAACGTATTTACGGACTACTGTTACTCAGGTAGTACAAGCTGTCAGGAAGGTTTCGATGCTGGTGAAATTCGTTACAGTGTTGGTTTTAACTGGACCTGGATCACACCGATTGCGCCACTGTCGTTTAACATCGCGAAAACCTTGAATGACAAAGAAGGCGATGAGACAGACGTATTCCAATTTCAGTTAGGCACAACCTTCTAACAGAGGTAAGGATTGAAAATGAAAAAATTATTGGGCATGGCCGTAGTGGCTTTGCTGAGCGTAAATGCTATGGCGTCTGAAATCGCAGTGCTAGATTTTCGTGCGGCACTGCTACAAAGTGACGCGGGTCAAAAAGCGGCGCAAGCGCCACGCCAGCAAGTGGATCAGATGAAAGCGCGCTTAGAGCAAGAGAACCGTAGCTTAAAAGATATGGTGGAGAATCTTAAGCGTGATGAGTTGACACTATCGGCAGATGAGCTTAATAAACGTCGTGGTGAAGTGAACAAAAAGCAAGCGCAATTGCGTCAGATGGTTGCTGCCATGCAGCAGCAGGCGCAACAAATGGAGCAGCAATTAATTCAAGATCTTACGCCTAAGGGCGAAGCCGCATTGAAAAAGCTAATTGATGAACGCAAGCTGGATGCGGTGATCTCTCGTCAGGCTGCTATCTACACCAATGAATCTGTTGATATTACAGCAGAGCTGATCGAAAAATTAAATAAAGAGAAGTAGTGGATGGGTTATACCCTTTCAGATATCGCCGCCCACGTAGGCGGCGAGTTATTTGGTGATCCTGAGTACGTGGTGACGTCGCTGGGTGCCTTGGATCATGCTGATGCAGATCAGCTTACCTTTCTATCCAACCCTAAATTCGCTGATCAGCTAACGACCTCTGAGGCTGGCGCTGTTTTGTTGCGCAACCCTTCCGATGCTGATCAAGTTCGCAATGCGATTATAGTTCGTAATCCTTACCTAGCTTTTGCCCAAGCGACCCAACTGTTTCTGGGGCAAGAACAGGGTTGGCAAGACTCGATTCACCCTTCTGCCGTAGTTCACGAAACGGCTGTGGTAGCTGATGATGTGGTGATTGGCCCGAACGTTACCGTGGGTGCGCACACGGAGTTGGCGTCGGGTTGTCATATTGGTGCCGGCACGGTCTTAGGTGAAGGCGTCAAAATCGGTGAAAATACTCGATTGGCTGCCAATGTCACCTTTTACGATAAGGTTGTGGTCGGGGCTCGTTGTATTATTCACAGTGGTGCTGTGATTGGTGGTGATGGTTTTGGTTTTGCTCCTCACGAAGGGCGATGGGTAAAAATTCATCAACTCGGCAGTGTCACCATTGGCGATGATGTTGAAATCGGCGCTAATACGACGGTGGACTGTGGTGCCATCGAAAACACCAAGATCGGCAACGGCGTTAAAATTGATAACCTCGTACAAATTGCTCACAACGTCGTAATCGGTGATAATAGCGCGATTGCAGGTTGTGTAGGCATTGCAGGCAGTGCTGTAGTGGGTGAAAACTGCACAATTGCCGGAGGGGCGGGCTTAGCGGGACATATTACCCTAGTGGATAATGTTCATATTACGGCGATGAGTTTAGTGACTCGCTCGATAGATACCCCCGGATCGTATTCTTCTGGAACAGCTTTAGACTCAACGCAAAAGTGGCGCAAATCTGCCGCTCGCTTGCGTCGTATTGAGAACATGGCTGCTCAGATTTCAAAACTGGAAAAACAAGTTAATACGCTTTTAACAAAAGGTTAATGCATAAATGATGGATGTGAATGAAATTCGCCGTTACTTACCCCACCGTTACCCGTTCTTGTTGGTGGATCGTGTAGTTGAATTGACACCTGGGGAATCAGTTGTAGCGTACAAAAACGTGACGGTAAATGAACCGTTTTTTAACGGTCACTTCCCAGATCATCCAGTAATGCCTGGTGTTTTGATTATCGAAGCCATGGCGCAAGCAGCCGGTATCCTAGGCTTTAAAACGATGGATAAAACACCTCAAGATGGCTCAATCTACTACTTCGTAGGTGCCGACAATACTCGTTTTAAACGTCCAGTTGTGCCTGGTGATCGTCTTCAATTGGAAGCGAAAATCCTAACTGAGCGTCGTGGTATTTGGAAATTTGAAGTGAAAGCATCTGTTGAAGGTGAACTTGTTTGTTCTTCTACAATTCTATGTGCTGACAGGAAGCTATAAGTGTTGATACATCCAACTGCGATAGTTGATCCAAAAGCTGAACTAGACAGTGATGTTGAAATCGGCCCGTTTTGCATCGTCGGACCTGACGTGCAAATCGGTGCTGGTACTGTGTTGAAGTCCCATGTTGTGGTCAATGGTCATACGACCATTGGTCAAAACAATGAGATTTATCAGTTTGCTTCCGTTGGTGAAGCGAACCAAGACAAGAAATACAAGGGTGAGCCGACACGTTTGGTTATTGGTGATCGTAATGTAATTCGTGAGAATGCAACCATTCACCGAGGAACGGTTCAGGACCAAGGTGTCACACAAATTGGTCATGGCAATTTGTTTATGGCGAGTACCCACGTGGGCCACGATTGTGTGGTTGGCGACAATAATATTCTTGCGAACTATGCTGCCTTAGCGGGTCATGTGAAAGTAGGGGATTCGGTGATTTTAGGTGGTTACACAGGTATCCATCAGTTTTGCCAAGTCAATTCTTACAGCATGTGTGGCATGGGCTCCATGGTGACGAAGGATGTGCCACGCTACGTGATGGTGTCCGGCGATCCTGCCAAAGCGCACGGTATGAACTTTGAAGGCATGCGTCGACGTGGTATGTCGGCTGATGTTATCAAGGCACTACGCTCTGCTTACAAGATGGTTTACATCAAAGGTATGCCACTTGAAAATGCATTGAGTGAGATTGAAGCGAGCGATATTTATCGCATTCAAGAAGTGGCCGATTTTGTGCTCTCTATTCGTCAGTCTAATCGAGGCATTGTCCGATAAGCGATGACTGGCTCAGAAGAAACCCCGATCTCGTCGGGGTTTTTTTATGAAGGTAAAATGTATTCTATGCAAAAACGATTTGTGATTGTGGCAGGCGAAGCCTCTGGCGATATTCTAGGGGCAAATTTAATTGAGCATTTGCAGCAACGTTTCCCAGATGCCATTTTTGAAGGCATTGGTGGCCCGCTGATGATTGAAAAAGGCTTCCATAGTTTATTTCCTATGGATCGTCTGTCGGTAATGGGTTTGGTCGAGGTGCTAGGGCGTTTGCGTGAATTGCTAGGCATTCGTAAAAGCGTCATGAATCACTGCTTAGAAAACGATGTTACGGCCTTTATCGGTATTGATTCCCCTGATTTTAACTTGCCGTTGGCACGTAAGCTGCGTCAAAAGGGGCTTAAGACGATTCACTATGTCAGCCCTTCTGTGTGGGCGTGGCGTAAAAAACGTATTTTCAAAATCAAACAGTCGGTTGATCTGATGTTAACGCTGTTCCCATTCGAGTTGGGAATTTACCAAGAGCATCAAATTCCTGCAGTCTGTGTCGGTCACACCTTGGCCGATGAAGTGCCTCTGCAAAGCAGTCAACAAGATGCCCGTGAACGTCTGGGTTTATCGGTTAAAGATCACTGGTTTGCTATCTTACCTGGTTCCCGTGGTGGGGAAGTTAGCAGTCTGATGCCGGTGTTCGCTGAGACCATGAAGGTGATTCAGCAACAAGTCAGCGATGCCAAGTTTGTCATTCCTGCTGCCAACCAAGAACGTCGCGCGCAAATTGAAACCATCCTACGTGACAGCGGTGTTCAAGCGACCGTAGTGGATGGCCAATCTCGTACCGTGATGGCCGCTGGTGAGGCGATCTTGTTGGCGTCTGGTACGGCTGCGTTGGAAGCCATGCTCGCGAAGCGTCCAATGGTGGTCGCTTACCGCTTTACCAAGTTGACCTACGCCATTATGAAGCGCATGGTGAAAGTGCCTTATGTGTCTTTACCCAACCTCTTAGCGCAAAAGCGCCTAGTGCCTGAATTGATTCAGGATGAGGCGACGCCAGTAAAACTGGCCAACGCTTTAGTTGGCGAGTGGCGTGATTACGAGCAAGACCTGCAAATGCAACAGACCTTTTTAGCCTTGCATGAAATGTTGCGTAAGAATGCCGGTGAAGCGGCCGCACGAGCCATTGCTCAGGAGATTCGCAATGGCTGAATTAGAGCCTTTTGTCAGTCAAGTTTATGATGGCCTCTTACTTGCGGGTGCAGATGAAGCTGGGCGCGGTCCTTTGGCCGGTGATGTCGTCGCAGCAGCGGTCATCCTAGATCCGAATAACCCAATTGTTGGGCTGAACGATTCCAAAAAGCTGTCTGAGAAAAAACGCGAGGCTTTGTTTGACGAAATCCAAGCAAAAGCGTTAGCGTTTAGTATCGCGCGCGCCTCGGTCGATGAGATTGATGGGCTGAATATCTTGCACGCCAGCATGTTGGCGATGAAACGAGCTATTGATACGCTGCCTACGGCCGCCGAGCATGCTTTAATTGATGGTAATCGTATTCCTAAAGAGTTGCCTTGTCCTGCTGAAGCGGTGGTAAAAGGCGACGCGCGTCACGCGGCGATTGCGGCGGCGTCTATCTTGGCGAAAGTGACCCGCGATCGTGAAATAGTCGCGTTAGATGCGCAATACCCAGAATACGGCTTTGCCAAACACAAAGGTTACCCAACCGCTGTTCATTTAGCAGCGCTTCAAGAGCACGGTGTCTGTGATATTCATCGCCGTAGCTTTGGACCGGTAAAACGAATCTTAGAAGGTTAATCTCATGTCATCCTTTATTCACCTTAGAGTGCACACCGAGTTTTCTCTGGTTGATGGCTTGGTTAAGGTCAAAGGCCTTATCTCACAAGCGGACAAAATGCAGATGCCCGCGGTGGCCATGTCCGATGAGAATAACCTATGTGGCTTTGTGCGCTTTTACAAAGGTGCCATGGACAAGGGTATTAAGCCCATTTGTGGTGCGGATATTGTGCTGGAAGCCGAGGGCCTGATCGAGCAACGTACTCGCATGACGTTGCTGGCCATGTCGAATAAAGGCTATAAAAATATCATTGAGGTGATCTCAAAAGGTTATCAGCTTGGTCAAGTAGAAGGGCGTCCGATTATCAAGCGTGAATGGGTGGCTGAGCACAATGAAGACGTGATCGCCTTATCAGGTGGAGTCAACGGTGATGTGGGCGTATTGCTGGCCAAAGGTCTTGAAGACGAAGCACGCCACTATCTAAAGCGTTGGATGGATACTTTTCCTAATCGTTACTATGCAGAAGTGGTGCGTACTCTTCGTGCGGGCGAAGAAGATTATATTCACGCGATCGTGCCACTGGCAGCAGCAATGGATTGTCCAGTGGTTGCTACTAACGATGTGCGCTTTATCAATCGTGAAGACTTTGAAGCTCACGAAGCACGTGTTTGTATCTACGATGGTGTGACGCTAGAAGACCCGCGTCGTGAGCATAAATACACCGAAGAACAGTATTTTAAATCTTCCGAAGAAATGGAAGAGTTATTCTCCGACCTACCTGAAGCGATTGAAAACACGGTCGAGATTGCTAAGCGTTGTAACGTCGACGTGCTGTTAGGCAAATACTTCCTGCCAGACTTCCCAGTGCCTGAAGGCATGACCATGGAAGATTACTTCCGTGAGTTATCCCACAAAGGTCTGGAGGATCGATTTAAGGTGTTGCTACTGAAAGGTGGGGAGCGTATCGAAGCGCGCCGCCAAGAGTACATTGATCGTCTAAACTTCGAGCTTGATATCATCAACCAGATGGGTTTCCCTGGTTACTTCCTAATCGTAATGGACTTTATTCAGTGGTCCAAGGATAACGATATTCCGGTTGGGCCAGGTCGTGGTTCTGGTGCGGGTTCATTGGTGGCCTATGCGCTGAAAATCACCGACCTTGATCCGCTTGAGTATGACTTGCTGTTCGAACGTTTCTTGAACCCAGAACGTGTCTCCATGCCCGACTTCGATATCGACTTCTGTATGGATAACCGTGACCGAGTGATCGATTACGTCGCCCGTCGTTATGGTCGAAATGCGGTATCGCAGATTATTACCTTTGGTCAGATGGCCGCAAAAGCGGTAGTGCGAGACGTAGCTCGAGTGCAAGGTAAGTCCTACAGCCTAGGGGATAAACTCTCTAAGTTGATTCCGTTTGAAATCGGTATGACGCTGAAAAAAGCGCTGGAAGTTGAACCTGCGCTGGTCGAGTTTATCGAGGGTGATGAAGCGGCGGCGGAAGTTATGGATATGGCGTTCTCGTTAGAGGGGACGGTGCGTAACTTTGGTAAGCACGCCGGTGGTGTGGTAATTGCCCCGACTAAACTGACTGACTTTGCACCGCTGTATTGTGAAGAAGACGGCACAGGTCTGGTAACCCAATACGATAAAAACGATGTGGAAGAAGCAGGGCTGGTTAAGTTCGACTTCTTAGGTCTGAAAACGCTGACCGTTGTTGATTGGGCTCTGAAAACCATCAACGATATTCATGCCCGAGAAGGCAAAGAGCCGCTCGATATTGCGTTGATCGATCTTGAAGACAAAGCTACGTACGATTTATTGCAACGTGCCGAAACGACTGCGGTATTCCAGCTGGAATCCCGTGGTATGAAAGAGTTGATCAAGAAGCTATTGCCATCGCGCTTTGAGGACATTATCGCCTTGGTGGCACTGTATCGTCCTGGACCGCTTGGCTCAGGCATGGTGGACGACTTTATCAACCGTAAGCACGGTCGTGCTGAGCTTGCCTTCCCGCATCCAGATTACCAGCATGAGGATTTGATCCCAGTGCTTGAGCCGACCTACGGTATTATCTTGTACCAAGAACAGGTAATGCAGATCGCACAGGTGTTGGCGAAATTCTCCCTAGGTGGCGCCGACTTGTTGCGTCGTGCCATGGGTAAGAAAAAGCCTGAGGTAATGGCGGAGCAGCGCTTAATCTTTATGGAAGGCGCGGCGAAGAACAACATTGATAAAGACTTGTCCGGTAACATCTTCGACTTGATGGAGAAGTTCGCGGGTTACGGCTTTAACAAATCCCACTCAGCCGCTTATGCCTTAGTGTCTTATCAGACGGCGTGGCTGAAGCACCATTATCCAGCGCCGTTTATGGCGGCAGTCTTGTCTGCCGATATGCAGAACACGGATAAGATCGTCATATTTGTCGAAGAATGTCGTGCCATGAAGCTGACGGTAGACCTACCAAATGTGAACGAGTCGGTTTACAAGTTTGCGGTGAACCGCAAAGGTGCCATCGTCTACGGTCTAGGGGCTATTAAAGGGGTGGGTGAAGGCCCGATTGAAGCAATTGTTGAAGCCCGTAAAGAAGGTCCGTTTAAGCATATCTTTGATTTCTGTGAGCGAGTGGGTCGTAAGGTAAACAAACGCGTCATGGAAGCACTAGTGCGCTCCGGTGCGTTTGATGCCATTGGCCCGAATCGTGCTACCTTGTTTGCCAGCATTGATGAGGCCCTAAAGCGTGCCGATCAAAATGCTAAAAACCAAGATGCGGGTATGATGGATTTGTTTGGTATTGCAGTGGAAGAATCCACAGAGAATGCCTACGATGAAATTGGAGTTGTGCCTGAATGGCATGGCCGTAAACGTCTGGATGGTGAAAAAGATACCCTGGGTCTTTATGTCACGGGCCACCCAATCGACGATTACGAAAAAGAGATTCGTCGTTTTGCGCGCCAACGTATTGTTGATTTGCAGCCTAAGCGCGATACCCAAGTCATGGCGGGTCTGATCGTAGAGATGCGTATTACCAAGAGTAAGCGCGGTGGCAACATTGCCTTTATTACCTTGGACGATCGTTCGGCGCGAATTGAAGTAGCGGTGTTTCCAGATACTTTCGAGAGTGTAAAACAATACTTGGTCAAAGATCAGGTGGTAGTGGTCGAAGGTGAAATCAGTATTGATGAATTCCGTGGCGGTCAGAAAGTTGCAGCACGTAATGTGTTGGATATGGCCACCGCGCGCATTCGTTATGTGGAAGCCCTGCGCATCGATTGGCTCGAACAAGACATCACCCAGCAAAATATTGACGCGCTGGCGAGCTACATTGCGCCATATCGCGGTGATGGCTGTGACGTGGTGATTGGCTTTGAAACCAATCAAGCGATCGGTGACGTGAAACTTGGGCCACAGTGGAAAATTCGCCCCGATGACGAATTAATTCATGAACTTGAAAAACATTACGGTAAACAAAAGGTGCAGTTAGTGTATACTTAGCGCCATTTTATCATTCTTTCACTCGCGTATCGTCAATGGAACGGCGCGATAGGATGTTCGAAGCTAGAACTTTCTGTAGAATATCAGGCAACTTAATAGCAGCGTGTAAAAAATGAATCTAGATTACTTACCTTTTGAGCAGCCAATTGCTGAGCTCGAACAAAAAATTGAAGAGTTACGTCTTGTTGGTAATGACAATGATCTGAACATCAGTGAAGAGATCAGCCGACTAGAAGATAAAAAGATTACTCTGACGCAAAACCTATTCAGCAACCTAGGTGCGTGGGAAGTATCTCAGTTGGCGCGTCACCCTAAGCGTCCTTACACACTGGATTACATTAAACATGTTTTCACTGACTTTGAAGAAATGCACGGTGACCGTCATTACGCCGACGACCGCGCGATTGTTGGTGGTGTAGCACGTCTTGATGGCCGTCCTGTGATGGTGATTGGTCACCAAAAAGGCCGTGAAGTTAAAGAAAAAGTGATGCGTAACTTTGGTATGCCGCGTCCAGAAGGTTACCGTAAAGCGCTTCGCTTGATGGAAACGGCTGAACGTTTCAATATGCCAATCGTAACGCTAATCGACACACCTGGGGCCTACCCTGGTATCGGTGCGGAAGAGCGTGGCCAGAGTGAAGCGATTGCTTACAACTTGGCAGTCATGTCTCGTCTTAAAACACCAATTATCTCAACGGTTATCGGTGAGGGTGGTTCTGGTGGTGCACTAGCGATCGGTGTGTGTGACGAACTAATGATGCTGCAATACGGTACTTACTCGGTAATTTCTCCAGAAGGTTGTGCGTCAATCCTTTGGAAGAGTGCAGAGCGTGCATCGGATGCGGCGAAAGCCATGGGCATTACAGCAGATCGTCTACAAGAACTAGGCTTTGTGGACACGATTCTTGAAGAGCCATTGGGTGGCGCTCACACTAGTCATTCGCTGATGGCTGAGCGTTACAAAGAAGGTGTATTGGCGGCACTTGACCGTCTAGAAGCACTGTCTACTGACGAGCTACTAGAGCGTCGTTACAAGCGTTTAATGTCTTACGGTCTGTAATAACTGCCGCAAGATAGTATTTCTGAAAGCCCGCTGCTTGGTTAAGTAGTGGGCTTTTTGTTTTTTTTGCCTCTGAGTTTTTAAGGCGAGGCGCAATAAATGCTACTTTTATAAAATTAATAAAAAAAGTGCTTGCGTTGAAAGTTTTGAGGGGTATTATACTGACCCACTGATACAGCAGGTCGCCATGACTTGTATGCTATTAAAGCAAACTGTGTCACGCTCTTTAAAATAGATAATCAGATAATTTGTGTGGGCGCTTGCTGGAGACTTCTCAAAA